>JANOVT010000273.1:0-32712 GCA_031417525.1 Flavobacteriales bacterium
GAATCAGGATTTACAGGATTTTAGGATTTGCAGGATGCTTATGTCGCATTCCAGTTTCTAAAATCCTGCTCATCCTCAAATCCTGCAAATCCTGATTCTACTCCGGGGTGCAAAATTATTTTGTGCTTTCCCTTTCTCTTATTCCAGGATATGCTATAAAGGCATAATAAATTATGTTCGTTCTCCAAGTCTGTGGTCGATTCGCTTCTTCCTGGACCAATCGACCACACATCACTTTTTTTTCATCTGTGGTCGATCGCATAAAAAATACTCCGATCGACCACAAATGTGTTTTCTTTGGTTTGTGGTCGATTGTCACTTTAAGAAGGCGGCCGACCACACACTATCAAACACATGAGCATGGATCTAGACTTTGTATCATTCAGACGAATTTTAGGATGCGGTCAGCAACAATTTGCTGATTTCCTTGGCACTCAGAAGAGCGTACTTTCTATGGCTGAACTGAATCAACGCCCCCTTCCTTCGGATGCCTGGCTCCATTTTATCCAACTACGCGATTGTGCTGCCAAGTTCAATGATGCCAGCGAAATCGAAATACCTGCTTTGGTGCAAAATCAATCCGACTCATTGAATTGGAGTAATCATCGCATCCTGGAGTTGCAAACGGAATTGAATGAATTGAATGCGCAGTTTCAACAAGTGAATCAGGAATTTTCGGAGGCAATGTTCACTCTGAAATTTCTTCGACAATTCGAAACTGAACATAGCGACCGACTCACCGAATTGCAACTCAATCTGATTGCTATCTGGAAAAGTAAAAATCTTCTTCGATTAATTAAACACGGCCCGGATGCACAAAAAAAACTTGGTGCACGAAGAGCTTCGTTAGTGGGTGAACTGAATTTTCTGGTGGAAAGCACGAATTGAATTTGTTTTTTCTTCACGCTTGTATTTCTTCTATATAATAAGAGTCGAATGAATATTTTTTCTGTCAGGTTTTCAAAAATTATTTTCTCCTTTTTCTGACATCCAGAAAACAACATCCAACTTAATGTCTCATTTTGCTTGCGTGTATATGTCACATAAATAGCGTGTTAGCTATTTTATGTCAATATTTCAGTCTGTATCAACGCCTAACACTTTTGCCTTAATTGTAAGAATTCGCCACATTCATTGCCGTTGCTTTGGCCTCGTGATTCAATTCCGAATTCACATTAAATTTTTTGCCGTGTCAAACACAAGTTTCCTAAAGACGGTTGCAAGTTGCGATACCGTCATCGAAGAAAGAACCAACGAACGAAATGGTCTTTTGCTCGAAAAATCGCAAATGGAGTATGATCTCAACAATGAGACAAATCAAGCGTTGACACTTCCTGAGGCTTTAGCAGATGCTACTGCTGCATGGGAAACCGCCAACACTTCACTCGCTGGTATGGCTGCGGGCCCTGAAAAGAACGCCGCTGAATTGCAAGTGAATCTCTTGAGGAACAAGATGCTCCGGTTGTTGAACAAGTCCCAGAAAATCGGTGATGAAGGGACGTTCGAAAAAACAGTGGAACTGGATCACACAATTGCAAAGATTGCAGTGCTTGATACCATCCTCACTGATGTCACAGCACGAAAGGTGGCGTTGCAGGCTCAAGCCGCATAAAGCAATTCCCTTTTACCGCGAAAACTAAAAACCCTCGGCAACGGCTGGGGGTTTTTGATTTTTCAGATTTTATTCGCTGGAAATGTGGATTGTTATAGTTTATTTATGTTTGGACAAACTCAAACACGACATGACTAGTCAAGGACAATTTGAATGAAGGCATGTGCAGCAATGTGTATTTGTAAAAGACGGCTATCATATAGCAATCTGAAGTTGAATATTCGCCGCTTCTCTTGTTGGCAATCGAAGTTGTGAATTGTATTGATGCAAGCTTGACATGCACAAAACATACCCTACAGCATTTATCTTGCGCACCCCAAGGCCTTTTTGCAGATGTCAGAAGATTATTTTTATCAAGCGATTCATTACTTACGCACCCAGGAAGAGGCGGTGTTGCATGATGCATTGCCTCCTATTTCTGTTGAAGAAGAGAATCGTGTTGTGGATTTTTTGCAGAATGAATTTCAGCGAGAAGCACTCCAATTTCCTGAACCGAAATTTGAATTTGACGCTGATACTGCCTTATGGTCGGCAAAGGTTATTTATACCACTATGCAATTGGTATTGAATAGAAAAGATGAAGCGGACGATCTTGAAAATCTCTATCCTGTTTGGAAATCACCCACCACTGCGCATGAAATGGTGACAGCTGATCTCTGTTTGCGTTTTATTCCTGACGCTATTTTTCAATTGGAAAGCATAGATCCAAATGATCCGCTTATTTCATATTTGCAAAAGCGAATGAATGTGTGGTGTTTTTCATTACTGAGAAAATTGATCCCAACTAGCGAAATTGATTTCACATTAATACTTGATCATCCTGGCTTGTTTCAGATGAGTGTTGATAGAATAATAAAGTATAAAAATTTGGAAATGGCCAAGGACCCACTTTTCATTTCTGCTGTTCGTGGAAGCTTGGGCATGCACATCAATCATTTTTGGAAAGAATTGAATTATACGTATGAATCAAATTGAAAAACTTGGCAATGTTTTGTCGTTCGTCAAACAAAGTTTCGTAGGAAAAGATGAAATAGTTGACCTCCTGGGAATATGTTTGGTGGCTCGAGAGAATGCATTCTTGCTCGGACCTCCAGGCACGGCGAAAAGTGCAATAGTTCGTTTATTGTCTTCATGTATAGAAGATGGGAAAAACTTTGAGTACTTACTTACACGCTTCACAGAACCAAATGAAATCTTTGGTCCTTTTGATATTCGAAGGTTGAAAGAAGGAGAATTGGTTACCAACACCGAAGGCATGATGCCGGAAGCGTCCATGGTTTTTCTGGATGAAATTTTCAATGCCAACAGTGCCATTCTGAATAGTTTGCTCATGGCGTTGAATGAAAAGATATTTCGAAGAGGAAAGGAGACCCGAAAGTTGCCCGCACTCATGTTTATAGGTGCAAGCAATATTTTGCCGGAAGACGACGCTTTAAATGCGCTATTGGATCGTTTCCTCATTCGCGTTCGGTGTGACTATGTCGATACCGATTTGCTCGAATCTGTGTTGCTTGCTGGTTGGAATTTGGAAAATAAAACACAACTGGACAAGCCTTCTATTCTTCCTGAGGAGATCAAGAATCTTCAAGAACAAAGTAGAAGAGTCAATTTGGAACCCATTCGCAAAACCTTTGTTGACTTAGTTCATAACCTACGTAATACGGGTATCAAAGTATCAGATCGACGTGCTGTTAAGATTCAAAATCTCATTGCTGCGAGTGCGACCATCTGCGGAAGAACAGAAGCCGAACTTTCGGATTTGTGGGTAGTGAAATACATCTGGGACACGGATGAGCAAGTTGAGTTGCTCGCAGGAGTGATCAACCAATTGATTGAAAAGGGTAAAGACACCAAGGCGCATCCGCAAGCATATGCTTCTAATTTGCCAAATGCGGAAGAATTGATGAAAGAAGTAAAATTGCTCAAGCTGAAGTGGGAACAGGGTGGATTATCATTCGAAGAATTGAACGTCTTGAAAGATAAAATGCGCTACGTACAGTCACGAAGCAATTGGATCAAGAACAAGGAACACAAACAATTCATCCAAACCGAAATCGATTCGCTATGGCAAGCCATGCTTCAGGCGGTGTAATTTGGTATTTGTATGTCCACACAGATCAGCAAGATTCGTTGGCTGCAATTTGGCATTGGAATGATTTGAAGGTTTCTTCGGAGCAACAGGGGATTTGGATAAAGGGATTTTCAGCAGATCAAATTGAATCATTGGAGGTCAAAATGATTCTAGGTGCAAAGGTGTATTATGAAGATGAAGGAAAATTGTTTCCGAAGGGAAGTTTATTGCCATCGCGTAGCGTACCAGATGGTTTGTGGACACCTATTGTGAATGCACTGCCTGTAAGAATTCCATCATGGAATCACAATTTTTTTGGTGTGCAACAAACACTATCCATAAGACTCGTTGCGAGTGAAAAAACGCAAGAGGCAAAGGCTATGGTAGTTGGCTTAGAAGAACTGGGTACATACATGAAAACGGCATCAGATGTGCGATTCGAAAGCTTGTTATGGACAATCCTTTCACCAAATGCAGCCTTGATATTTGGACAACCGTTATTGCCATTGCGAGGAAAAGCATTTTGGCAACGAGATAATTTTTTATTGCCATTGGGGCAAGACTTGGAATTGTTTGCCATATCTGATTTTCTTGAGCAGAAAATCAACGCGAACGAACCAACATTCATGCTTTTTTCTGAAGATGGGCATTTTTCGCTACTTCCGAAAGATTCATTTGCAAAATTGAGCAGAAGTTCCTGGCGCAGATCATTTCAACTTGATAAAATTGATAATTGATGAAACGATCTGATTACTTCAAAAAATCTTCTTTTCATTATTGGGAATGGGTTGAACAGGAAGGTGCGTTTGTCGTGAATGGTGGCAACACCATAGCTTATGGAAATTATATTGTCAGTCTGATAAAGAAAATAGCACCACAAGGTTTGCCTCCGTTGGGCACGCTAATGCTGCTTGTTGTTGCTACAAACCATGAACCTGAAAGTTCCATTCAAAAAATCTATTCTCATTTATTTTCTAATGAGAAATTAAAGAATCATCCCGATGTTGTAAATGGAATATTCTTCATGCGCCTTCTAGCGCATGTGCCAGAAGAATTTCGTTCGGGTGATGATCGTTTTTATTTGTTTCAGAAATTATTGATTTTGGTTGAGCCGAAATTTACGGCCGAAGAATCAATTGAATTCTCTAACACATTAAACGATGTATCACCCGGATCATTAAAACTGGAAATTGTTCAACATAATTCGGATATATCAGTCATAGCTGATTTCAAAGTTTTGGCGGCTATCGGCAAGCAGTGTAGCACCGTGGAGTCCATTTTGCAAACCATTACCGCTATCCCTGAACTGGCTGATGTGAATCTTTTAGAAAAAAGTCACTTGCTCAGCACCGATCCTAAAAAGATGGTGGAACAACTGACGATTCATCCGAAAACTTTTCTTATAGGAGCCCTTATTCAACAGCTGTGGAGCGGATTGGATATACCAGTGCACAGTGTTGTATCAAGTCCGCAACCTATGGGAGGATTTTCCGACATTACTAACAAAGGAGATTTTTCACGTTTGCTCATTTCAGAATTTGCGCATGATGATATTTCGTTTTTATCGCGCCTGGCAAACAATGAAGCGTTGTTCATACATCGGGAAGTTCCCCCTATTAAAAATGAGTTGGAACGGAATATCGTAATTGATGTATCCATTTGGAATTGGGGTTCGCCCAAAATTCTTGCACTTGCCACTGCGCTGGCCATAGCGCGTCACCCTAAAACTGATATTGCGTGTCAAGTGTTTGCTGTTGGAGATGATTATGCCCTTTTGGATATGGATTCAGCACAAGGTGTGGCAGAATCAATGCAAAAGCTCGATTCAGGATTGAGTCCAGCACTAGGTTTAGAAACATTTATTCAAGATCACAAATCTTCAGAAAGCCGCGAATTGATCATCATCACCTCAGAAGAAAGTTGGAATCAACCAGAAATGACCGCATGGACTTCACACTATGCCGACCAAATTCATTTTTTGATTTTAACTGATGAACATGGAGGAATTCAAATTTATGAATACCGTAATAAGTTCAAAAGGCAAATACAGCAAATGCTTCTTCCTATTCATCAATTATGGACAAGAAAGCTGAAAACGAAACCCAAAAAGGGAGGAGACGAGGAGCTTGAATTTTTGGGACATTTGCCTATTCGAGCTTATGGCAGACAGCACCTCATTGCAGTATGCCAAGCAAATCCACAAAAAATATTTTTTATTACAAAGTATAGGTCAGTGTTGAACTCACTTCCATATGAAAACAGCGCGCTCGAGTTTTTGGGTAGAAATATTCCTCTGGGCTTTGCACATTTCGAATTTTGTTGGCAACAAGAAATCGACCATGGCACGGGCATACCGCAATCCTTTCATCTTTTATCATACAATGAAGAATTGGGTGAATGCATGATCATTGATTTTCTTCGCCAAAACATCAACCGCTTTCCCTTTCCACAGTGGAAGCCGACAACCACAAAAGCTTTTTTAGCTTCCAGTAAACTAGGAAAGTTTTTTCATTTAGCACCCGAAGGAACGTATTCAATAAATCTGGATGGTATTGTGAAATTGGAGGAAAAATCTAATGGCGACGAAAAGGAGTATAACGAGTTGAATGAGAATAAACCATTCCCGCATCGAATGGAGTTTGATCAAATGGAAAAGGGTAATAAGGCGCTCCTTGATAGGTATTCATCAAAGAAAGGTGTAGTGCTGCATAATCTGCGAACGCTGAGTTTGAACGAAACCGGCTACTTATGCATTAACTCGTTTGAATTGAGACAATCGCGAAATCATTTCATATGGGGGATTTTTGAAAATACGATAAATCTTGTTTACGCAGTTGAGATAAGCCCTCACGTTTACGAATTTCCGAACGGTTCGAAGGCAAAATTTTATAGAGAAGGTGCCATTGAGTTTGTATTTGCGCTTAATGGAAAGCACGGTGGAAAAACATGGTATTGTCCGACTGTCCTAAATAAGCCATTTGGATTGTTTGTGCGAGATGAAAATGACACTGCCCGACCATACAGTGCTGCAGGTGAAAGCATTTATTATAAATCATTTTTGAATGAGCGCCGCTTAGCGACCTTGGAGTTCTATTCAAACGTTGTTCAACCTTTCATTGATGAAATTGTAAATCATGGAAGTTAGAATTGTTCCATCTAATCGCAATGTGTTTCCGCTCAAAGGAATCCTCATCAAGTCTGCTGAAATGAGCTACTGGGTATTGGAAATGCAACGAATGCAAATCTCATTCGAAGAAGCACAAGTATTTCCATTGCCAGGTGATAGTGCTAATTCTATTTGGGGTTGTTTATTGGTTTCTGTGCAAGTTGTTACTAAAGAAGTTTTGGGTAGGAATGAACTATGTCAATTCATTGCACCTGGTCTTTTTATTCCTGAAAGAAGTATTGTAATACCAACACTTACTGGAAAACAAATTTCAGATTTTTTTTCGGCGGACTATTGCATATTTCACCCGGAATTCGGATGGTATGAAATCGGTGAGCCGATAAATTGGAACGAGTATATTGAGTTACCGAAAGCACATAATGTTAACCCGACGAAACCCTCGAACACGGTATTTATCCCGAAAGAAATTCGATTGTTCAGAATGGTACCTTTGGATGTGGAACAGGTACTGAAGAAACTGGAAAAGGAAGTTACACCTATGCGTAAATTTCTTCCGGGTAAAAAGTTAAATCAATTTGAGAAGGTAAGGTTAGCCTTATACAAAGCTCTAATTGGTAAAAGGAGAAATTCAGATAATGCCCAAGAAAACGCTGATGGCAAGTCAGCGTCATCAAGCACGGGAGAAGAAGTTTCTGACAGCTTCTTTCAAAAATTTAAAATGTTTGGTGAAAAGAGTTTAGAGAGAATGATGGAAGACTTTTCTAATTTGGAAGAGCGCAATAAGGATCAACTTGCAAAGTTTTTGGACATGTTGAAAGACGATCCAATGGAAGCAATGAAATACGCTTTACCAATAGATCAGCATGGAACGTCGCGCGGTGGAAGCGAAGGAGCGTGGAGTTTGTCGAAACTACATGCGAACTTTGATTGGAATAGCAGCACGAGTATTGGCTCAGGGAGAGGAGGTGTCAATTTGGGAAATGATGTGATACTAAAATTAACGGCCAAGTATCGTGAAAGTGCCAAAACATTTGAAAAGCAAGGCAACATTGATCAAGCAGTTTTTGTATACCTCAAACTGTTACAAGATACAAGGGAAGCAGCTCGTGTGTTGAAAGATGCAAAACGTTATTCAGAGGCAGCCGCTTTGTATTTAAAGATAAAGGATAAATCGGGAGCTGCCGAATGTTTTGAATTGGCGAAAATGTATGACGAGGCCATTAAAATTTATAAAGAACAAAATTTGAATGAGAAGGCTGGAGATCTTTACATGGCCATGGGAGATCAACATGCTGCCATGAAGGAGTATGAAGTGGTCGCGCATACACTTTTTGAACAAGCGCAATTTATCAAGGCAGCAGTTTTCTACAAAGAGAAAATGTATGATCGTGAGCGATTCAGAGAAACGCTGCTTCACGGTTGGAGAATTGGTGGTGACGCAGTGAATTGCTTAGGTACTTATTTTTCCGATATTGAAAGTGTGGATGAAATGAAGGAGGAGTTGGAGATGGTGCGAGCAAAACACATGAATCCTTCGAATAATTATATGTTCTTAAAAGTGTTATTGAAGTTAAGTAGAAGGCGCGAGGATATCTATCCGGTTGCTCGCACTATGACCTATGAAATTGTTTCCGAAGCTTCTAAAACAAATCGAGCCATCCTTAACTCACTTCGTTCCTTGCAAAGTCAAAACACCCATTTGTTATCAGATGTCGCTTCCTACCTTAGTCTAGGAAAGAATTGGAAGAAGGATAAATAGAAGAGTTTAAAGTTTTAACGACTGAAGTTCGTGTTGCTCGAATGATGGCTAGGATATATTGTCGAAGTTGACCGCCTGTATCCGAAGGAATGAGATGGTCAGGATGGTTTGGATAAGATCTTAAATACAATGACAGCTCGCTCAATTGATTCGGACAAATCTCACCTCTCACCTCTCACTTCTTCCCAAAAACCACCCCCGCATTCACCCCCACATAACTTCCCGATATTGTGAAGTGTCCGGTATGTCCGATCGGTGTGTATGGAAAGGCAACATAGGTGCCCGTGGCGAGTGGATGAACACAGAGATTCGCATTCAGCGACAACATCAGTTTTGCCCAATCGCCAAGTTTGAATACGCGGCCGAATGAAACATCGAACGATGGCATATAGGCTTCGTGGATAAGGCGTGTTTGATAGTTGGTAATGATATAGTCAATCGATTTTGTGGAACTGGATGTTCCGGGAATCGAGTCGACGGCATAAGATCCGGTGGTCGTGTTGTTGCCTTCCTGGAAAAAATTGATTGCTGCACCAAGTTCTATCACATAGGTTGTTGCTCCGCGTGTGAAATTTTTTCCCAGTGCAATGCGCGGTGCCATTCCGATGAGAAGACTGGCTTCTGTGCTGTTGATGGTATGCGAGACATTCAGATAAGAAAATTTACTCATGTCTGCTTTCATTGCAAATGCCGTGGTGACCATTGTCAATTTGAGTCCGGCATACATATGATATTTCGATCCCAATGCAATGTTGGCCCCCAACGCAAATGCGGCTGTGGGTATTTCTCGATGACGAATTTCATACTGATCGGAATAGTTTTCAAAGGAATCTCCAATCGGCAATCCAATGCCGATATCCACCCGAAATCCTGATCCGTAATTCGAATGGGGTTTTTCTTCTTGTGCAGAAATGACCTGAACAATGGCGACAGAAAAAAGGAGTAAGCTGATGTTTTTTTTCATGGACATTGTTCAGGAATAGTTTCAGGTTCCATGTTTCTGGATGATCAAATCTATGGTTGATTTCGGGACTTTCTTCGCTTCGCAGGAAGGCGACATGTTTTCTGCTCACCCGGGCATTTTTCTGACCTCTGATCTCTGACGTATTCTTTTCATTCGATAAGGCAGAAAATTTTCTGCCCCTGCAATCACACCCCCGTCTTCTGTCTTCTGATCTCTGACAGGGCAGAAAATTTTCTGCCCCTGCGCTCTCACTTCTCACTTCTCACTTCTCGCCTCTCACCTCAATGTTGATCAAAATCCACCGTCACCTTTTCACTCGTCGGAACTGCCTGACACGTCAACACATATCCCATTTCCACTTCACCGGGTTCGAGGGCGTAATTGACTTTCATTTTGGCTGAGCCTTCTGTGAGATGCGCACGACATGTGCAACACATTCCGCCTTTGCAACTGAATGGAATATCCATTCCACTTTGCTGAGCTGCGTCGAGCAACGCCGTGCCGTTCATCGGCATGAAAAAGTTGGTTTCTTGTCCGTCGAAGATGACTGTGACCGCGCATTTTTTCCTGGTATCTGCCGCAGTTTCTTCTTTTGGTTCTTCCGGTTTCCGTTGACCGTCGCCGGGTGTTGCAAATAGTTCGAAGTGAACTTTGGTGTCGTTGATGTTTTTCGATTTCATGAATTCGCTGACGCTGCGAATCATGGGTTCGGGTCCGCAGATAAATATTTCATCTGCCTGATCTATTTGCAAAAACGTTTTTGAAAACGCCTCGAGTTTATCATGATTAATTCTGCCGGTAAATAATTCTACTTCATTCGGCTCGCCGCTCAGTACATGAAACACACGAAATCTTCCGAGGTATCGGTCTTTCATGTTTTCAAGTTCTTCGCGGAAGATGATGGAGAGAAAAAGCCGGTTTCCAAACACAAGCGTCACTTCGCTTTTTGGTTCTGTCTGCAAAACGCTCTTTGCAATCGACATGATCGGCGTGATCCCGCTGCCTGCTGCGAACAACAAATAATTTTTGGATTGGGAAGGATCAAGCACTGATGTGAAATGACCCGTTGGTGTCATCACCTGCATTTCATGTCCGGCTTGCAGCTTTCTATTTATCCAGGTAGAAAATTTCCCATGTTTTACTTCTTTCACCGCCACACGCAATTCGCCATCGTGGATGCCGCTGCAAATGGAGTAGGAGCGACGCAGATCTTCACCGTCGATGGTTTCGCGCAGCGTGAGGTATTGACCTTGTTTGAACTGGTAGTTCTCTTTCAATTCCTGTGGAACTTCAAACGCAACGGAAACACAATCGCGTGATTCTCTTCGGATATCGCTGACTTTAAGCGGGTGAAATTTTGGTCTCATATTTTTTGCAGGCCGTAAAAATAACGGTTGTGAAGGACGGTAATGCTTTGCTTGTCCTGAATCGGAACTGATTTTTGTCAAATGCTCCGAATGCAGCTTCGTTCAGAACATTATTGTCGTAAAATTGTTCCATCAAAAAGAAGACATGGAAAATCAAGAATATCTGAACAAGTTTCAGACGTATGTGGAGGCAGAAAACAAGATTGAAGCGAAGGACTGGATGCCGGACGCTTACCGCAAAACGTTGATCCGACAAATGGCACAGCACGCTCACAGCGAAATCGTGGGTATGCTTCCGGAAGGAAACTGGATTGGTCGCGCTCCTTCTTTGCGCAGAAAAATGATCCTTATTTCCAAAGTGCAGGACGAAGGTGGACACGGACTTTATCTATACAGTGCAGCTGAAACGTTGGGTATCGATCGTGAAACGATGATCAATGACCTGCACAGTGGCAAAGCAAAATATTCTTCGATTTTCAATTATCCAACACTATCCTGGGCGGATATCGGTGCCATTGGATGGTTGGTAGACGGCGCGGCGATCGTGAATCAGGTGAGTCTTCAGCGGACGAGTTACGGTCCGTATAGTCGCGCCATGATTCGTATTTGTAAAGAGGAAAGTTTTCATCAGCGTCAGGGATATGAAATCATGATTTCACTCGCCAAACACGGCAATGAGGCCCAGAAAAAAATGGCACAAGAGGCTTTTAATCGTTGGTGGTGGCCATCGCTGATGATGTTCGGCCCAAGTGACGTGAATTCTCCCAACAGTGCTCAAAGCATGTCTTGGAGAATCAAACGTCATAGCAATGATGAATTGCGTCAGAAATTTGTGGATATGTCTGTTCCACAAGCGGAATATCTGGGTCTTACCATTCCTGACCAAGATTTGAAATGGAATGAATCACGTGGTCATTATGATTTCGGTGAAATAGATTGGACGGAATTCAATGAAGTGGTAAAAGGCAATGGTCCATGCAACAAACAACGCATCGAAGCGCGCATCAAAGCGCATGATGAAGGTACGTGGGTGCGTGATGCTGCTACGGCGTATGCGGAAAAGCGGAAGTCAAAACAGAACGCAGCTTAGTTCCAAGTTCCAAGTTTATAGTTCCAAGTTTGCGGAGGTTTGATTCTGGGCGGAATGAAGAATTTTCTTTCAATGAGAGTTTGTCTGACATATTTGTTGGAAATACATCTTAAGGCGGATTGATTCTTGAAGTCCAAGTGTCATGAAAACGCAAAGGACGCAAAAAAATTTCACATAAAGTCCTCAAGGTTTTATGCTTTTCATGAAAAATATTTTCACGTTTCTATTATACTATTTTGAAGTCCAGTTCATCCCGATTCGAAAATGCATTAGTTCGACCACTGAAAAAGCCCCGCTAACTTGAAACTTGAAACTTGAAACTTGGAACATGAAACTTAAGGGTCACCCCGATTTGAAAATGCATAAGTTCGACCACTGAAAAAGCCCCGCCAACTTTGAACTAGGAACTATGAAATTTGAACTATTCCGATATGTCTGAAAACCGAACTGCTGAATTGACCTTGAATTTCGATCCGTTTCCGGTTTTGGAAACCGAACGTTTGCTTCTGGTGCGTTTTAACCGCGAACATTTTGAACGTATGTTTCAAATGCGACGCGACGATGATGTGATGAAGTACGTCGAACGACCACGTCCGCAGGACATTTCAGAGATGGAAATATTCTTTCAGCAAAATGAAGAATTGATCGAAAGTCAAAATGGAATTACCTGGATCGTTACTTTGAAAGATGAAAACCTCATGGCGGGTAACATCGGTTTTTGGCGAATGAAAAAGGAACATCACCGCGGGGAAATCGGTTACATGCTATTGCCGCAATACTGGAACAAAGGCATCATGAGTGAAGCCATGGCCGCTGTTTTGAAATATGCTTTTGATGAAATGAAATTGCACAGTATCGAAGCAGACATCAATCCGGATAATCTCGCTTCCGCCGGCATTCTCGAAAAACACGGCTTTGTCCGTGAAGCTTTTTTCAAAGAAAATTTTTATTGGAAAGGCGAGTATTTGAATAGTGCAATCTATTCGTTGCTGGTGCAGGACTTTGAAAAGAGAAAACTACTTGAAGTTGGGAATTCTGCTGTCCGGTAAAAATGAATGACTGCATGCCCATGAAAGGGTGAATCGCAGCGAATAGCCACTTCAAGATATCGAGGCCTGGAAATTTATGCTTGCATTTTCTGATATTCTTTTGTGATGGGTCATGGTCTAGATCTTCATGGCAGCTAAAGCAAAAATAAAAATCGGAATGATGGCTTTGAGCCCTTAGGCTTGAAACCACCACATGGTGGCAAGTAAAGGTCGCGAAGGAATTTCCAACAAAGAGCTCAACACGTTATTCGCTTTATTTAAGTGCCGCAGCCTTTAACGATGAACACCGATTACAACGAGCACAAAACTCTTCGCTAACCAGAATATCCATAACACAATTTTTTTTCATCGACCTCCGTTCTAACAATCCTGCCCACCTGCACTGTTCTTTCTTCAACCAAACGACCCAAACAAATCATGAGAACAGAAATGCTGTTGGTATTGCTGCTGCCTATTCAACTCTCTGCACGTCATTCTTCTTCCATTCAACCTTCCATTTTTATTCCTTCAACCGATTCCATTCCGGAAGACAGTATTAGCGTGCCCGATACGGTGTTGATTCATCAGATGGAATTGATGAACAATGAAATTAAAGACATGCACGAAACGTTGAACGAACTGGATGCATCTTCTACGGAGGAAAATCAGAGTGAACATGATGATCCTGCTGATTCGGTGCTGGTAGTACAAATGGAAATGATGAATCAGGAAATGGATGAGATTCATGAAACACTGGAAGAGCTGGAAGCTGAGACAACGTCGAGTGACGAAAAGAAAAAGTTTGTTCATTTCGGACTGAGCCTTGGCTATCGCTGGCTCACCAACAAAAGCAGCAAACAAAATCTGATGGCCAGCGTTTCTCCGATTGACAGCACCTTGCGGCTTACACGCATGGAACGTACCTCATACCTGTTTTCAACTTCCGTCATCTTCGATCTTCATCTTGGGAAAAACCGCAAGCCGGAAGACGAATTTTTAATTCCCGAAAGACGAATGCAACGCAAGTCAGCCCGCGCTTCCAAATCGAAAAAAGAAGACCGTATTGCAGAAGAGTCAACCGCAACATTGAGTTGTCACAGAACCAATATGGGCAAGTTTCTCTACAACTCGGCAAGCCGGATCTGCATCATCTCCAATTTGAATATCCTGGATTTTTCCAGTGGACAAAAGGAACTCGCATTCAATAAAAGCATTGAAGGTGGATTGGGTATCGGCTACAAACACAATGAAACTATGTACATCGGATTCAATTGGGAACATGTGCAGACATGGCAACTGCAGGACGATATCAAAGCATTTAAAGACGAACAGATCACCCTGAACGGAGAGCAACTTGTCAGCTCCGTGCAATTGGACATGGACAACGAGGATCTTTTTTATAAGAAGAATCTTTCGGGGTGGGGGATCAAGCTCATTCTAAGCCTGTGATTCAATTATTGATTATCAATTATTAATTATGGCATACGAAATTATTTTGTGGGGCACGAATCCCTCCGAGTCACAATCAGCATCACCGCATAATTAATAATTGATAATTAATAATTCTTCCATCCGCATCATGCCAGTGGTGCGAAATCCTTCTGCCTAACAATGCGCATCACCACATAATTAATAATTGATAATTGATAATTTCTCGTTAGTGCATCTGACGAGTGACATACGCCACAAACTCTTTTGGGTACTCAACATTCGCCGCATGAGCCGCCTTTGGAAAAACATGTAGTCTGTCTGCTGGCAACGAATAACGTTTCATAATTCCATTGCATGTCGACATCGGAATGAGCACATCATATTCACCCCAACATATATGCACCGGCATTTTCCATTTGAAGTAATGAGCGTTCATTTCAGCTTCCTGAGTGATGAGATGATCGAGTAATTTCAGTTGTACAGGACGGGCAGGAATGGATCCATACTTCACCATTTGTCGGCGCAAAAAACGCGGGATATAGGGTTGATCATTAAAAATGAGATCCAATGAAATCCGATTTTCCCGGATGGTTGTCGGCGCAAGTAATTCTTTGACCGATGGCACTTCCAATGTATGCGCGAGGCTGTCTGCATACGAACTGGAGTATTCATTCACCGGAGAATCATAAATAATCAATTTGGAAATGTGTTCCGGATATTTTTCCGCGAAATATGCAGATACGATCCCGCCGTAAGAATTACCAATCAACAACAAGGGTTCTGAAACATGCAACGAATCGAGAATGGTTTTGACGTGTTCCACCTGAGCTTCGATACTATAATCTATGCCATCACCAACACTACGTCCGCAATACAATAAGTCGGGCAGGATGACATCGTATTCCTCATTGAGCAATATGGCAGAACGATAATACTGACCAATTCCACTAGCTCCATAACCATGGATCATCATCACTTTTTTACGGCCATGATTGGAAGCATGCACGGAGTGTGTGCCTTGTTCATCTTTGAATTTATAAAGTGGAATTTCTTCGCGTGCGAATCTTTTCTCCTGCTTGCGGTCAACGATTTTCAGGAAGTTGCAGGAGGTGAATAGAACAAGAAGAACAACGACATTTCTCATGTGGCAAAGTTGGTTGGTTTCACGCAGAACTGTGTAGAAGGAATATCAGAATTCGCAGAATATTTCAATTTCGGTGAATTCTGATATTCCTTCTGATATTTTTCTAGTTTACCACTATGTGGCGTGAAACAAAAAAACCGCCCCAAAAAATTGGAGCGGTTTCAAAAATCGCAAAACGATTCTATTATTTTTTCGCAGGAGCAGCAACCTTCGACTTATTCATCTCTGCTGCTTTTTTCTTTGCTTCGGCTTGTTTCTTTTCTGCATCTAATTTGTTTTTCTCAAATTCATCCTTGCGGATTTTTGCATCGGCTTCTGCTTTTTTCTTGATGTCTGTTCCGGCTGGAGTTGCCGGTTTTGCAGTTGCCGGCATCACTGAATTTCCTGTAGGAGTAGTCACTGCAGGAACTTGTGATGAAGCATCAGCCGGAGCTGCTACCGCTGGTTTCGTAGCTTTTTTCACGAACTTCAATTCGTCGATGAGGTTTTTACCACCCATCAATTTTTCGATAGTAAACAATACGTAGCGAATGTCTACTGAAATGGTGCGTTGCATTTTATGTTCGAATGCGATATCACCACTCATTGCTTCCCAGTTGCCGTCGAATGCAATACCGATGAGATTACCATCGCCATCAATTACAGGACTTCCTGAATTACCTCCGGTAATGTCGTGATCTGTCAGGAAACAAGTAACTAGTTCATCTCCCTTTTTAGCATACTTACCGAAATCTTTTTGAGTGATCAGATCCGCCAAACGATCAGGAACTTCGAACTCAGGATTGGTGTTGTCGCGTTTTTCCATGATGCCTGTGGTAGTTGTCACGAAATCATAATTGATAGCGTCACCACCACTGTATGGTTCTACTTTGCCATAAGTTAAACGCATGGTGCTGTTCGCATCAGGTGCATAAGCTTTTCCCGGATTCATTTCACGCAGACCAGCAACAAACAAACGCATTCCTTTGCCCAATTTTTCAGCAGGATTTTTGGCATTCACTTCTTGCGTTTGTGCCATGGCGCTTGTTGCAGTTATTAAACCAAGATCACGATCCAGTGTTTTCACATTTGGTTTTTCGAGAAAAGCCATCAGTCTTGTTTTATCAGTGAAGATGGAGGTGCTGAATAATTTATCAGCATAAGCATTCACGTTTCCTTTGAATTTTCCATCCAACGTCGCGTGCCATGTTGCACGGTTGGTGGTGATGTTTTTACGATAAAGATTGGTGAGATTGATGAAGACAAGTTTATCCGCTTTTGCATTGTACTCTTTAAAGAATGCATCAATTTCTGGTTTTAACTGTTCAAGTTGTTCCTTTCTTTTTGTTTCATCCTTTTCAGCTAAAACGCCTTTGATAGTTTCGCCCAAATCAACTGCGAGTCCCATAAACTCCGCACCACCGATACCGGTAAGATTTGCATAAGTTGAAATCAAAACACTTGGATCCCACTCCGCATAATATTGTTGAATCATTGGCAACGCTTCGCCATACTTCTGCTTTCTTTCATCTTTGGCATTCATCCATGTGTTGAATTCCTTTTCGATTTTCGCCTTGTCATCTTTCACGTTCAGGCGTTTCAATCCGCGTGTCTGACCGATGTAATATTTCCAACCATTTGCAGTGCTTGCATATTTTGCAGCATACATCAGATCAATAGCAGGATCCTGATTCATCACTTCTTTCCATGACTCGAGTTTTGTTCCGAGGCAAGAGATCAATGCAGGATTGCGCACATCCACTGCCTGTTGAATACCATAAGAAGTGAGGTAGCGAGAAGTTCTTCCCGGAAATCCCATGATCATGGAAAAATCATTTTCTTCCACACCATCAATGGTTACAGGCAAAAAGTGTTTTGGAGTATATGGTTTGTTGTCTTTGCTATACGCAGCAGGTTTGTTGTCTTTGTCAGCATAAATACGCAGGATGGAGAAGTCACCAGTATGACGTGGCCACATCCAGTTGTCAGTATCACCACCAAATTTCCCAACGCTTTCAGGAGGATTACCAACCAGACGGATATCACTGAAAGTTTCATATACCATTACGTAAAATTCATTTCCGTAGTAAAATGATTTCAATTCTACTTCGTATTTGCCATTCTCAGCATTTTTGGTTTTGAGTTCTTTCGTTTTGTCTGCAATGATTTTTGCGCGATCTGCTTCCGAAGTGCCATTAGGAATCGCAGCATTTATTTCTGCTGTCACGTCGTCGATGCGCACCAAAAATGAAATTTTAAAATCGGGAATAGCTAATTCTTCGTTCAGACTTTTTGCACAAAAACCATTTTTGAGCATGTTGTTTTGAACGGTAGACAAAGACTGAATCGCATCAAAACCGCAGTGGTGATTTGTAAAGATGAGCGACTTATCACTCACTACTTCACCCGTGCATTGGCCATAGTTTAGACGAACGATTGCATCTTTCAAAGATGCGTGATTGATGCTGTAAATTTCGTCAGCAGTGAGGTTGAGACCCATGCCGCGCATTTCAGCTTCATTCATTTTGTTGAGAAGGCTCACGAGCCACATACCTTCATTGGCGCGCACGAAACCCGGGATCATTACCAGGAATAACGCGATGAATTTGATAATTCTTTTCATTGATGATTATTTGAGATTGTTGTTTGAGAATTGATTCTGAATTTATTTACCCATGGCTTCCCATTTCTGAGCGGCGATGACTTTGTCGATCGTTTCGTAAAGCATTCTTAATCCACCCGGTCCTTTGTACCTATTCGCCACCATTTTCAATTTTCCATCTTTCGCAATTCCTGTTCTGGTAGTGGGCAAATCTGTCACACTCGGATTGTCATACTTTTCCTCGAGACCAAAATAACCTATTGCATTGGCCTGATCTGTAATTTTTTGAAGAGCGGTAGCATCCATCTTTGTCTGGTAAAAGCCTATGAGATCAACAAAGTTTTTGCCTTCATACACCGCGCTTCCATCCATGTAAACAACCAGATCAAAAATCGGACACATGCCATAGCAGGCACCGCGATGGTAAATCAGAAAAGTGTCTTTTTGAGCTGCAAGCGTCGCAAGTGAGTCTTCCTTTGCACTTATAGATTCAAGCTCTTCATCTGCTACCGTAACAACGGCTTCTTTCTTTTTTCCACAAGCGAACAATGTGAAAACAGCACAACATAAAATCACTACGAATTTTATTATTCTCATTTTAGATTTTTGTTTTCAACTAAAAGAAGAGTGAGTGTGAGTGTGAGATGAGAGAGAATGGTTACTCCATCATTCGTCACTTTCTCGCCAATTTCTGCTTCTGTATCTTCTGCGCTTCCTCCAACCGCTGCATAAATCCACTCTTCGTTTTCGGTTTCTTTTTATTGTTCTCAATTTTTTCACGGATGGCATCTTCATCGATGAAGTATTTTTTGATCGCCCACATCTGTCCGATGCTGACCATGTTCGCCATGAAATAGTACAAACTCAATCCGGAAGGCTGGTTATTGAAGAAGAACAACATCATGATAGTAAAGAGATTCATCATCACTTTCATGTTCGGCATGCCGGGTTGTTGCGCCATTTGCGGCTGTGCCCCCATGCTCATTTTCGAATAAACGAATGTTGAGATACACATCAAGATGGTAAATCCACTGATGTGATTGCCATAAATCGAACTCAGTATGGGAATGTTTTGGGTCCAACTGTATACGCTGTCATAAGCAGCGAGGTCATCGGCCCACAAGAAACTTTTTCCACGTAAAACAATTTCCGCAGGGAAGAATCGGAACATCGCGTACAGAATTGGCATCTGCAGCAATACAGGAATACAGCCTGCAAATGGATTCACACCTGTCTGGCGATAAAGCGCCATAGTAGCCTGTTGTTTTGCAACAGCATCTTTGCCTTCAAACTTTTTATTGATCTCATCGATCTCCGGCTTGAGCACACGCATTTTGGCACTGCTCAAAAAGTTTTTCCAGGTAATCGGGAAAAGCACCGACTTGATAACGAGTGTCACTAAGAGAATAATCAGTCCCCATGAACCGATAAACGAAGAGAAAAACCAGAAAAGAGGACGCACGCAATAGCGGTTCACTGTTCCGATGATACTCCAACCATAGTCAATGATTTCATCAAACTGAGAAGCTTCCATTTTCTTCAGCTCTTTGTAGTCATTCGGTCCGAAATAGAAGGTCATTCCTGCTGAAGAATTTGAACCCGGCTGCATCGGTATCGCCAGGTTTGCCCAATAAAATTTGGTATGCGTGCTGTCAAGCGGCATATTGACCTGAATAAATGATCCGGCGTTAAAGCCTTCCTGGGAAATCACCGCAGCAGTGAAATAGTCTTGTTTGAAGGCCATCCAGTTCATTTTCTGCTCTGTGGTATAGCTATCGTTGCCGGATTCGGTCAGGTAGTCGCGATCATCTTCTGCTTCTTTGTAATACACCGAACAGCGCGCTCTTTCCGCTGTGAGACCTTTTTCATTGTTGACGCCGGCAGCGTACCATTCGAGGTTCATGGATTTGGAAGAAAGCTCGAGGTCATCGCCCATTCCATTCACATTGATCCGCATGTCTACACCATAACTATCCGGCAGCAGAGAGTACACCAATTCCAGGTATTTGGAAGGATCTGCTGAGTTGAGACGCATAGTAAGCTGACCGGCAGCCGTTTTAGCATCTACATAACTTGCACTTGGTGCAAAATAGAATTCATCGCTTTTGAAAGTTCCTTTGCCGTAAAGATTGAGGATCAGTTTCATTGAAGAAAGGCTGTCACTCCATAACTTGACGTTTTCCTTTGAGTTGTAGTTTTTGTAATCGTCCTGAAGTTGGGCCATGGTGAACAAACCACCCCGGGTATTCAGAGTCAGTTTTACCTTATTGTTCTCCATGATCACTTCCTGAGCGCTTCCGGAAGCTGCGGTCACGAGCAGGCCATATTTGTCGCCGGATGCAGCCAACATCGCTGCGCTTTTCAGTGAATCGGGAAGTTGCTCTGACGCTGCAGCTACAGTCGTCTGTTGAGGCAACTCCACCGGCTTCGGATTCAAAATTTCAGCTTGTGCAAGACTATCGAGTCTGGCCTGTTCGGCGATGGCTTGTTCTTTCTGAATATTAGTCTGATACCAGGAGAAACCTATCAGCATGATCAGCATCAGTGCAAAACCGATGATGGTGTTTTTGTCGAATTTCATTTCTTATTAAAAAGGCGCGCAAAAGTCGGGATTTGTGGGCGTTATCCGGCAGAAATTTCGTGTTTCTCGCAGATTCTATTTTTTCTCGCGGAATTTCACGGAATGAATTTCAGAATTACACAGAATTGTTAAAATGAATCATGAAAACCGTTCACAATTCTGATCATGCTGACTCTATCCTTCAGAAAGGCACTATTGAAATTTATGAGATAACCGACCTCCTTATTCGTTAATTTGAGATATGTGTTGAGCTGTTTGAAATGGACATTGTTCAATTTTTCGACCGACTTTATTTCAACAATCACCATGTCCTCTACAAGCAAGTCCAACTTAAAACCTTCATCCAATTTAAACCCTTCATAAAATACCGGAACAACGATTTGTGATTCTACTTTCAAACCATTTCGGGCAAGTTCAAATTTCATAGTAGTCTCATAAACAGACTCAAACATGCCAGGCCCCATGGTTTTATGGACTTTGAAGGCAGCACCGCGAATCTGATATGTTACATCTTCGATTTGCATCGTTTTCACCAACAAATGTGAGTACACTATTTTCTGTTGACTGGAATATTGGATGGTTTCTGAGGCATAACTCCGGATACCACTGGCCATATCACCCCATAACTTTCAATAAATTCTGAAATTCATTCTGTGAAATTCAGCGAGAAAAAAAAATACCTACGTGAAACAACGCATTTTTGACGCCTGCAAAAAACCATCATCATACTAGTTCTGCTCCTCGTCTTGTTCCTCCTGGAACTTGCACTTGGGTCAGTGCATCTTCCATTGTCAGAAATTCTGGGAGTCATTAAAAGTGAGCCAAATATTGCAGAATCCTCACGGATTATCCTTCTGGAGTCGCGGCTGCCGCGAGCGATAACAGCACTATTAGGTGGAAGTGGACTCGCGCTTAGCGGCCTGCTCATGCAAACCCTCTTTCGAAATCCACTTGCCGGACCATCGGTGCTGGGCATCAGCTCAGGAGCTTCGCTGGGTGTTGCGTTGCTGGTGATGGCAACCGGCGGAGCGCTTACTGGTATCAGCAGTATCACTGTGACTGCACTCGCTGCCATGTCCGGAGCGTTTCTGGTTCTGTTTATCGTGATGGCGGTCGCCAAGAGATTGGCGGACAACACAGCATTGCTCATTTTCGGTATCATGCTTTCCTTTTTTACGGGAGCAGTTGTGGACGCACTTCAATTCAAATCATCCAATGAATCCTTGCGCAGTTACATCAATTGGGGAATGGGAAGTTTTGCAGAAACATCGTGTGGTGAAATCACTCTTCTTATAGTCGCCGTCGGTGCTGGTATCCTGTTGACGGTGCTCATCCTTCACCGACTCAATCTATTGCTGCTCGGAGAAGACTATGCGATGAGCATGGGCGTGAATGTGCGTGCTACGAGATTTTTGATCATTCTGGCAACAGGCATTCTGGCCGGAGTGATCACGGCATTTTGTGGCCCAGTTTCCTTTATCGGCCTTGCCGTCCCGCATCTAGTGAGAACAGCGATGAAAACTTCGGATCATCCGAAATTACTCATTCCTGTTTTGTTGACTGGTGGAGTGATCGGTTTGTTGTGCGACCTCCTGGCAAGAACATGCGAATTGCCTCTGAATACCATTGCCTCTGCTCTGGGTGCACCGGTAGTTGTCATTATTCTCCTGAGAGGAAATAAATCCAAAGCGATTATTTGAGATGAATGAAAAACTTCTTCATATCGAAAATGTATCGGTTGGTTATCATGGCAAACCTATCCTTGAAAACTTTTCGCTGGACATTGCACCCGGAGAACTTATCGGACTAAAAGGTAGGAATGGAAAAGGCAAAACAACTTTGCTCAAAACAATTTGTGGATTGATTCCACCGGTGCGCGGAAATGTATTTTTCAAAGGTGCTATCATGCATAAGATGCTTCCATCGGATCGCGCCAAATGCATCAGTATCGTATTGACAGAAAAAATTTTATTAGGTGGAATTACAGTTCGTGGTTTAGTTGAAATGGGAAGATTTCCAAACCAGGGACGATTTCACTTTTCGCATGATGACGGCATTGCAAACGATTGTCTTCATAAACTTCAGATTGCAGAACTGGCGGAAAAACCATTGTCAGAAATATCGGACGGTGAACTTCAAAAAACAATGATTGCGCGTGCTCTTGCGCAACAAACGCCCATCATTCTGATGGATGAACCAACTGCATTCCTGGACTATGTCGCAAAAGAAGAATTATTTGCGCTGCTTTCACACTTGGTGTCAACAGAAAAAATCAGCATCTTGTTTTCAAGTCATGACATCAGTGCGATGGAACAATTCAGCACAAGGATTATTTCCATCTAATTATCATCTCTATCCGTTAGGATGAACATCCAAACCTTTTCCTGGATTTGTTCGTAGAAATCGCGAAACAAATGTTTGGATCCATTCTGATATGACACAGGCTTCACCTGCGGTATTCGACAATGTGAATGATTTGCTTGCGAGGGCATATCATGATCG
Organism: Flavobacteriales bacterium; assembly: GCA_031417525.1. Classification (GTDB taxonomy): domain Bacteria; phylum Bacteroidota; class Bacteroidia; order Flavobacteriales_D; family Sanyastnellaceae; genus JAIBBG01. Next base: position 23,258 of record JANOVT010000273.1, read on the forward strand.
CGTAAGTGACCTTGACAAGAGTCTAAAACTTGCTACACAGGCATTGAGCATTTCAAGGATGAGTGATGAAAAAAGCCTCATTGCAAAAAGTCTCACCCATCTCGCACTCTTCTTCATGATCCGGGGTGAACATGAAAAATCAAGAAAAATTTCTGAAGAAGCCATCGTCTATTACCAGGAATTGGGAGATGAAAAAGGCATGGCCGATGTACGATACAATCTAGCCGGGATTTATTACAAAACAAATAACTTCCACCTGGGTTTGCTTTTGTTGTTGGACTGTCTGGTTACTTATCAAAAATTCGAAGATCATCACAGTTGTTCCAAGGTTGAAAAATCACTTGGGACTATCTATGAATATTTTCATGACGATGTAAATGCGATTAAGTCGTACGAACTCGGAATCAAATCTGCCAAACTAGCAGGTGATCTCAATCTTGAATCAAATTGTTATAATCCGCTTTCCGGAATGTTGCTGAAGCAAGGCAAAACTGAACAAGCCATGCGCATGATCGTGCAATCAATTGCATTAAAAAATCAAACAGGTGATGAAAGAGGATTAGCATTTGCATATTATGGTCGCGGAAAAGTGAACATGCATCTGCGAAAATTTGAAGTCGCTGAAGACGACTTTCTGAAAGCACTCGAAATTCATTTTTCCAAAGGCGAACGACTGGGAGTCGGAATGGCTTATAACAAACTTGGAACACTCTATTCCATCGTTGGTGAAACGGAAAATGCCAAAGAGATATTTACAAAAGGAATTCTGTTTTGTAAAGAATTTGACATATCTCTTTTCTATTCAAAATGTTGTCATCAGCTTTCTGAAATTCATTTCAAAGAAGAAAATTTCAAAGAAGCCTATTACTATCTGGACCTTTATCAGAAGGAGCGTGAGGCGATGTTGGATGCGCAGATGAAGCGAGTGATCGACAACTACGAATCCATTTCGAAGTTAAAGACGATGGAACTTGAAGCCCAGTCACAAAAGGAAAAGGCAGAGATCACAGAAAAAAAGAATCGCGCAGAGGAAGCAGCCAGAATTAAGTCCGAGTTTTTATCGACGATGAGTCACGAGATTCGCACTCCTCTCAATGGAGTAATCAGCATTTCAAATATGTTGAGCGATAGAGCGGATGAGAATGAGCAGCGACTTCTTGAATCGCTTCGTTATTCAGGAAATACACTCATGCGAATTGTGAATGATATTCTCGATTTCACCAAACTGGAAGCAGGAAAAATGAGGATCGAACCTCAAAAAATTCACTTGCTTTCTTGCATTGAAAATATCGGGACGACCTATTCCACGCTGGCAGAAAACAAACACCTCGAATTGATTGTGTTGGTGGATGAAAAAATATCGGACAATTATGAATTGGATGATAACCGTCTGAGCCAGGTTCTTGGAAATTTGTTGAGTAATGCGATAAAATTCACGGATTCTGGACAGGTGCGATTACTCGCTGAAGTCATCGAACAACAGCAGGATGCCGATGTTATAAGGTTCAGTGTAACGGATACGGGTTCTGGTATTTCACCTAAAAATCTTGAAGACATTTTCGAAACGTTTGCACAACCAAGATCTGTGGCAACCAGAAAACATGGAGGAACAGGACTGGGTCTGGCAGTTGTGAGACGCATTGTTCAGCTCTTCGGAAGTGAGATTTATGTAAAAAGTGAAATTGATATTGGTTCAACATTTCACTTCGACATTCTTGCAAAACGATGTAACAAAGAACAAGTACCGACTCCTTTAGATCTTTCCAATTTGAAAGGAAAAAGTGTATTACTGGCAGAGGACAACATCATCAATTCAATCGTAGCGACCAAATTACTCACAGATTGGGGGCTCGAAGTTGACCATGTTCTGAATGGACAGTTAGCCGTCATCAAAGCAAACCAAAAGATGTACGATTATATCCTCATGGATATCCATATGCCTGAAATGAGCGGCTACGAGGCAACACAACTCATAAGAGAAAATGCGGGCATGAATCAGAACACAACAATTTATGCATTGACCACGGACATATCAGCGGATCAGGATGAACAATTCGAAGGAAAATTTGAAGGCTTTTTGAACAAACCAATCGACATCGCCATCCTCCAAAATGCCTTAGTCAACAAAGTGAACAGGTAAGGATTAAAAGTGAATGGTAAGCATTACAAATTATTCAAGGCAAGTATCGCCATTCAAACGATAAACCCCTGATGACATCTCAGTTACTTGCCAGCCCATCGTTTCGGCAATCACAGAGGCTATCGTTTCGATATTGTCATTGTCAAAATTGACAGTAATTCTGCAATCCTCCAGCACCGGATTGCTCAATCCGAGTTTATCACCATATACTTCGCGGATTTTTTTCAAAACCCTTTTCATCGAGGCATTTCTGAAACGGAATTGTTTATCGGCATATGAAGATCCATTCTGATCATCCGGTTGAGATTTCGAAAATGATTTGGAGCTTTTCACATAAACACCTTCATCTCCTGCAATCAACCTTAAGCCCTTGTCTTTTTCTGTATAAAACGACACCTCGCCTTCCTTCACAGAAACAACGATCGAATCACTCGACTCTTCCGACCTGACGTTGAATGCAGTGCCTATATCCCGAATGAAAACATCTTGCGTTTCGATCACGAATGATCTTGACTTATCATGGACCACTTCAAAAAATGCCTCTCCTTTTAATGTTGCCTTTCTGATTTTTTCTTTTTCGTTGTATTCAAATGTAAGTGACGACATTTTATTCAAAGTAGCCATCGTTCCATCCGCGAGAGTGTCTTTAAGAACGGAATCTGTACTTTGATAAGTATACGAAAGCGACTGTTCCGCGAACATCTGGTAGATCAAGGCTGAGATGCCGATCAGGACAATAATGGCCGCAGCAATTCTCCAGGAAAGCACTGTCTTTGAGGACGGCATCATTGCTATTACTCGTGCCTTTGGTTTGATCTTTTTGCTGACATTCAACCAGGCGGCATCAACGTCAAAAACTTCTGTTGCCGGCTTCAATTTGGCTCGTTCGAAGATCGACTTTACTTGTTCAAAGTAATTTCGGTTTTCATCGGAGGCAGCTACCCAGTTTTCCACTTCATCACGCTCTTGCTTTGAAGCTTCTGCACTGAGCAATTTGCCAATCAGGTCATCAATATGTTCGTTCGTTTCGTCCAATTTTAATCTAAATAAAATCCTTCATTACAATGAGTATAAAAGGTAAATAGTCTTTCAATTCTTCACGCAAAATGCGAAGTGCTTTTCCCATTTGATTTTCGACAGTCTTAATTGAAATGCCCAATTTTTCCGCAATTTCTGCGTACTTCAATTCCTCAAAACGACTCAATTCGAAAATCCGTTTGCATTCTTTTGGCAACAAATTCAACGCGTCAGCAATTCTCACTTCCAGTTCCACCCGGGTCATGTTTTCATCACCATTGCTATAAGAAGTCTGCTGACCGATTATCGCGTAATTGCTGTACTCTTTCTTCACCTTTTCATGCTTGAGCACATTCAGACAATGATTTCTGACCGACCTGTATAAATAGCTTTTCAACGAAGATTCAACATCAATTACTTTTCTTTTACTCCAGAGCTGAATGAATACAGACTGCACGGACTCTTCTGCTTCGTCGCGGCTGGACAAAAAGCCGTAAGCATAAGCACACAAAGGATTATACCAGGCTCTGAACATCTTTTCAAACTCAGGTTGCCGGCCTTCACGTAATGCCTCGAGAATATTTTTTTCGTCTAATTCCAACGAAGCAAAAATGCAAAGACACAGCGGTCAATACAGATTATTTCTGAAAACAAGACAACAAACTTGTCGACTACCCCCATTCATGCAGAAAAATATTGGAGTAAATTAGTTGAGCCAATAATCGAAGGCCTTTGCAGCAGATTTACTCATTGTCTTCCTTTGCTGAAAGCCGATCTTGCACCTACATTCGCACTTTCTAAACATAATCAGTTATGAATATTGCAGTGGTTGGCTCCGGATATGTAGGTCTGGTAACGGGAACTTGTTTTGCTGAAACTGGCAACAACGTGACTTGCGTTGATATTGATTCAGCCAAAGTGCAGCGCATGCAGAATGGTGAAATACCGATTTTCGAGCCACATCTGGATGTTCTTTTCGAACGAAATATTCGTGAACAACGACTTCGTTTTACAACGGATCTGAAAAGTGCTGTTGACAATGCTCAGATTATTTTTCTGGCATTGCCTACACCTCCCGGTGAAGATGGAAGTGCTGACCTTAGTTATGTTCTGGACGTTGCTGACAAGCTGGGAAGAATCATCACAGATTATAAAATCATTGTAGACAAAAGCACGGTTCCTGTGGGAACTGCCGAAAAGGTTCATAAAGCAATCGCTGCAAATGCCACGGTTCCATTTGATGTCGTGAGTAATCCGGAGTTCTTGAGAGAAGGTTTTGCTGTAGATGATTTTATGAAGCCTGATCGTGTGGTGGTTGGAACAACAAGTGAGCGGGCAAAAAAGTTAATGGAAGAACTTTACAAAGCCTTCACTCGTCAGGGAAATCCAATCATTTTTATGGATGAAAGAAGTGCGGAATTGACCAAGTATGCAGCAAATGCATTTCTGGCAACCAAAATTTCATTTATGAATGAAATCGCAAACTTCTGCGAAAAAGTTGGCGCTGATGTAGATGCCGTTCGCATCGGAATAGGCACTGATTCACGCATTGGCAAACGGTTTCTTTTTCCGGGCATTGGATATGGCGGTTCCTGTTTTCCGAAAGATGTGCAAGCTCTTTACCATAGTGGAATTGAAAACAGTTACGAATTCAAGATTCTCAAAAGTGTAATGAAAGTGAACGAGCGACAGAAGACGATTCTCCTCGGCTCCATTCTCGATTACTTCGGAGGATCGCTTTCGAATGTGACGATTGCCTTGTGGGGTCTGGCATTCAAGCCGGATACGGATGATATTCGCGAAGCACCCGCTCTTTACATGATCGAACATTTGCTTGCCGCCGGAGCAAAAATTGTGGCATTCGATCCGGAGGCGATGCCGAATGTCCAGAAGCAGAAGGCATATCACATCGAATACGCAAAGGATCAATATGCTGCATTGGAAGGGGCTGATGCTTTGCTCATCTGCACCGAATGGAGCGCATTCAGAAATCCCGATTTCGAAAAAATATCCGGTTTATTAAAATCAAAAACCATCTTCGACGGCCGAAATCTATACGATCTCGACAAGATGAAAGAACTTGGCTATTATTACAAAAGCATCGGTAGAGACATTGTGAATGTTGGAGTCGAGACGACCCAAGGTTGAAGAGATTTTTTGGGATTGTGTCAACGAAGAATCGTGGCAACCATTAAATCGTTGCACTCAATTCTTAGTCGCCGTAAATTTTAAATGTTCAAATTTTTGCCGGACTGCAAAGTCAAAAAAATTCTGATAACGACTATTTCTTCAAATTAGGATTCTTTGGTGTCACCGTGGGCGTAACAACGCGGAAGGTGTCTGCCTGAATGACCGGTGCTGAAAAGATATTAAACCAGGAAAAGTAACCTTTTGCAAGTGTGAAGGTGGGTTGTTTGTCTTGTTCCTTCTTCGGGTCACCAGGATTCACCAAAATTTCATTGCTGGCAGCTGCAACAAGACTTGTGCAGGAGATCAGGATAAAAATGAATGCTACTTTTTTCATAGGTAGATTTGCATAAAGGATGAAACGAAGATAAACGTAAATAATGGCAACAGCGAAGGACTTAACAACTTTTTCAAAAGGTATCTCTGACAAGACTAAAATCTTTGATGCACTGTTGGTTTCAATTTTATTTCTGGCTATCTGTTGGAGCGTTTTTCTTCTGGAAGAATTTCTTGGTTATCACTTAAAAAGTCATGGCATGTATCCCAGAAGTTGGGAGGGCTTGTGGGGCGTATTCACCATGCATTTTTTACATGGCGATTGGGAACACATCTCACAAAACTCGCTGGGTATCTTAGTGCTCAATACTTTTCTGTTTTACTTCTACAGACAAATTTCTCTCAAGGTATTCATCAGGATCTTTTTGATTTCGCCGATTCTTTTATGGGTGATCGGCAGGGATAGTAATCATATAGGAGCAAGCGTAATTCTATATGGTGAATTCGCATTTCTATTCTTAAGCGGAATCATTCGCAAAAATCCTTTGCTGATGCGTGTTGCATTGGTTGTCATTCTCTATTACGGCTCACTGGTTTGGTATATTTTTCCTGTGGATGCCAGAATTTCCTGGGAGGGACATGCCTCCGGGCTTGTTGTTGGTGTTGTTCTGGCGATTATGTATCGTAATCAAGGGCCGCAACGAAAAATCTACCAATTCGAAACAGAACCGGAACTACCGGATGATGAGAATGCTTATTGGAATATCCCGGACACTTCCAACCCTTCAGAATCAAAACCTGAAAACACTGTAACAGTCAGATATCATTTCAAAGAAAATGACAAGACCTGAAAGCATAAAGAATGAGATGAGATTCATCACGCTGAACTTCGTTTCTAATCCAAACGTCATTGATTTTTATGTGCAAGCACACAAAAAGCAAAATTAGATACAGCCGGATTTTATTGGTGCTATGAGATTATTCCAACACTGTAAAGAAACCGGCTTTGTTGTATTTAATACCATCATACCCTTCCGCATTCATGATAAAGTAATAAGTGCCTGAACCAAACTCTTTCGGATCCCAACGAGCTCCAGGATTATCGATTGATCCAAGGTTTTTGCCCCAACGATCAAAAATTTGTACATCCATGGTGCGCATATTCGTACTCAAGATTCGGAATTGGTCATTCTTACTATCTCCACCGATTGTCACCACATTGGGCACAGTGATAATTTCTGAATCATAAAATGAAAAAATATCAACCGAAATAGATTCTGCACAACCATCCAGAGTAGCAGTTAGTGTGACTGTATAAAGTTGTTCACCTGTGAAAATTTCAGTAGGTGAAAAGTTCACATCACTGGAGGTAATACTATTTCCATTTCCAAATTCCCACAAAAATGTATCTCCTAAGGAGTTGTTGTCGAATGTGACTGTCACTGGAGAAATACCTTCGAGAACTGACGGCACGAACTCAGACAGTGGATTGATGACAGTGACAATGACATTTTCTGAACTGTAACAGCCATTTACATCGGTTCCCTCCACTTCAAACTCTTGAGTGACCAGAGGATTTGCGATCGGATTGAATACGTTGTAAGCAGACAAACCAATTCCATTCCAGGTGTAATTCTGAAGTCCATCTGCGATTAGTTGAACCTCATCGCCTTCACAAATTGTAAACGGTCCATTGATTGTGACATCCGGTTCCTGATGCACCGTCACAACAACTTGATCAGTCGAAACACACCCAGCCGACGAAGTACCTGTCACTGTATAGGTGGTTGTATTATTAGGTGCGGCTGAGGTATTATTGGTGTTTGTTGAACTCAATCCAGAAGCAGGTGACCAGATATAGTTCTGTGCTCCGGTGACAGATAAACTAGCATTGCCATCATAACAGATGGCGACATCATAACCCGCGCTCACGATCGGAAGTGAGTTCACTTGTATGGTTGCTGCGTCAGTATATGTGCAGATGCCTGATATGGTATATGTGATGTTTGTTGATCCCACACCGGCATCAGAAGGATCGAACAATCCTGTATTCGCATTGATGATTCCATCTCCGCTCCAGGTGCCACCACTGACATCGGTGGTCAATAGAATAGAAGCTGCATCCTCACAAATCGATGCCGGAACTGTAATGTTAACTGATGGAACACCTTGAACATCTATCTCAAGCGATCCCATAGCGCTGCATGCATTGTTACTTTGGTAATTGACAACGTAAACTCCAGCGCCACTTACAGTTGATGGATCAAACAATCCCGTGTTGGCATTTGCAATTCCTTCTCCGCTCCAAACTCCACCTGAAACGGAAGCTTGTAGTAGAATAGGATCAGAAGAAACACAAAGCACTGAAACCGGCGTCAAAATCAATGTAGTATCAACCACTTCGAGTTCTATGCTTGACTGATCTAAACAAACAGCAGAATATGCATACGAAATATCAAAAATACCAGGACCACTTTGTTCAGGATCAAACACACCGTTTACATCATCAACGATGCCGGTTCCACTCCAGATACCGCCAGAAACACTAGCAGTTAGTTGGATATTTTCATCAGTGATGCAAAGAGTGTTTTCAGATGCAGAAAGTGTTAATGGATTCTGCAAAACGATCTCAATATCAGTACTTCCGGTAATTGGACAATTGCCTTCCAGAGCATAGTCAATTGTGGTTGTTCCTTCCGGTAACAAAGCAGGATCTAAAGTTCCTGTCTGGGCATCGATAATTCCTGTTCCGCTCCAGGTCCCTCCGGGTAAATCAGCTATGAGAACGATTGGTTCTGATGAACTGCACAAAACCGGTACAGGTGTTATGACTGCTACAGGCTGATCAATTACTTCGATTTCAACAGTAGAAGCTATCACACAAGAAGTAGATGGTGTATACGTAATTGTCCAAATACCTTCGCCAGCAGTCTGCGGATCAAATGTTCCATTCGTATTACTTGTGATGCCAGTGCCCGACCAGGTTCCATTGCTTTGGTCGGAGGAAAGTGTGAACGGATCTTGTTGAGAACAATAAAAAGGATCAACAGGCGAAATCACAGCAGTGGCCGGGTCGATGTAGTCAAAAAACTCAATATCTGACTCTATTCCTCCGCATAAGGCACCGGGATTCGCTCCGGTAATTTCAAGCGAAAAATAGGTGTCTACGGTTGGGGCAGGATTTAAAGTAATATTTAAAGAATTCGTACTGTTCGGAATTGCGAAAGGAGGATCTGATGTCCACTGGTAGTGAACATCATGCGTCAAAGGAATGGCAGCCACCGGGTTGGTTCCAACCTGAAAAATCGAAGCAGAACCAGCCGTACATGAATTATCATTGATGATTGAATTGTATCCTGAAGGTGTTGTATAAGATACATTCAACGGATCGCCCAAATTATCGAGGCCGCTGAATGTAAGCGTTGCATCAGTCAGTGAGCCAACATCTGAAAGAATGCAATCATAAATTTGAACCGCCCATCCGGAATTAGCCGCGTCACATCCGTAGAGCGCAGACCAGTTAATTGGAGTCGCGGCCGGACCAAATGTTCCGTATGTTCCTTGCAGCGTGAAAGGAGCGCCTGCGCATACATCAATGTTATTTGTTGACTCAGTTGAGAAGCAGAAATTGACAATATTATCTCCGTTGTTACAAATAGCTCCTTGATTAATTGCGCCAGGATTCGGCATAAGCAACAAAGTTGGACTTCCACAACTTGCCGGACCGACAACATAAAATGCCAGATCCGAAACCCAACTATGAGTGCCACTGTAACAGATGGTTATTTCAGTATTTGCATCAACAATCAATGTAGGAGCAGGACCGGTTTCAACC
>JANOVT010000274.1:0-8773 GCA_031417525.1 Flavobacteriales bacterium
AGTTCGCGATCGAAATTTATTGGGGAGGCAGAAAGGCTTCTCACACAGTCTTCGCTCCGGTCAACCTGAAACCAGGAACCGGAAACTTTTTCATACCGCTTTCAAGCACGCCTTTATATTTTATAGGCTCATCGTCATAAATCTGCAAATCATATTGCGATTGCTGTAATTCCAAATTCCTCGATGCATATTCTCTTTGTTTGACTGAAGAATCAATACACCTATTCATATGGACAACGGAATCATCGCGCATATCGCCATCGATATAAAAGCTCCCCTTGCGAAAGTTTGGGAAGCTTTGACAAATCCCGAAATCATCAGTCAATATATGTTTGGTGCGGAGGTGACTTCGGACTGGCAAGTGGGAAGCGATATTTATTGGAGGGGTGAGTGGAAAGGAAAGAGCTTTGAGGACAAATGAAAGATTCTCAAAGTTGTTCCTTTGGAGATTCTACAATACAGTCATTTTAGTCCACTGGAAGGAATTGCGGATAGTCCGGAAAACTATCATACCCTTACTTATGAAATCAGGGAAGTTGAAGGTGTCACGAGAATTGAGCTGGCTCAGGACAGCAATCTCAACAAAAAGGCCATGGAACATGCAACGGATATGTGGCAAAAGATGCTGAAAGAGTTGAAAAAGGTGGTTGAGAATCACAGTCATTGAATTAGCGCACATGGTTTTCAATTTGGTAATCGTTTGGTGGTTTTTGATTACACTTATTAATGGCACTCTAACATAGCTGCCAAGTTGAATTAATGGTTAAAAACTCAACACAATCTTATAAAAGAAAATTGACAACATTCCGCTTTGGTCATGCGTTTTGTTGTATCTCATGAATGTGATAAAAAAGAATGAACCAACATTTTTTGGATCAGAATTAGATTTGCACCCTTGAATTGAAAAGGATTTTCTATTTTGAATTTCTGGAAGTGTCGTGCAGGAACTGAATAGCACGTTCGGAATCAAGAGAATAATCAGCATTCATCACGAGAAATGAAAAAACTGTTCTTATCTATAGCGATCAACCTACTCGTCAGGAGCAGTCATTCACAAGCACTTTATCCCACTGATTCTCTTTCATTGCGAAGTATCGCCATCGACACCGTTGGAGTAAAAAATGAAAATCAGATTCAATCGATCGAAGAGAAAATCGCCCTGAATTATTTGAATGCATTGAGTTCAGATAGTTTGAGTAATAGTCCAGAGAATGCTATGAATATTGCGATTGAAGCATTTTCAGCGTATGCTGATTTGGAGGATAAAAAGGGAATAAGCCATTCGATCAATAAGCTCGGGATGCTTGAACTGAAGAAAGAACAATACTGGAAAGCATTGGATTTGTTCAAAGTCTCGCTAAAGTTGTCAGAAGAAGTTGGCAACAAGAGAGGCATGGCCGCATCTTACAATAGCATCGGAAGTATCTTTTTTCATTTGGGTAATTATCCCGAAGCGTTGCGGAACTATCTGAAAGCACTCAAATTGAACGAGGAAACAGCAAACAAGTCCTGGCAAGCGGTGAGTCAGGAAGGCCTCGGAAGGATTTATACTGAACAAAAGAATTATCCTGACGCTATACTCGCTTTTTCGACAGCATTGGGCCTCAATCGGGAGTTGGGTAATCGGGCATGGATTGCCAACAATCTGGAAAGTCTGGCCAACATCTATTACAGACAGGGAAAGTATACAGAAGCGATCAAAGAAAATTTTGCAGCACTGGAAATTCGAGATGAACTCAATGATATCTCAGGACTTGCCGCATCTTACGCCAAAGTTGGGACTATTCATCACCTTCAAGGGAATTTTACCGAAGCACTGAAGTATAATCTGGCGGCTTTGGAAATTTTCGAACGCAATGCTGACAAGTCTGCAATATCAGGTGTGTGCGCAGGCATTGGAAATATCTACACAGATATGAAAGATTTTGGGAATGCTGAAAAGTATCTCACGAGGGCGCTAGCACTTTCCAGAGAAATACATTTTATCCAAACCATTCGGGAAAGTTATCTTGGTCTGGCAAAACTGGACAGTGCGAGAGGTAACTATGAACATGCATTCGAATATTATAAATCGTACGTTCATTTTCGCGATAGTCTGGTCAATGATGAAAACACTAAGCTGATTACTGAACAACTCATGCAATATGAGTTTGATAAAAGAGAATCATTAAATCTGGCGGCACAGGAAAATAAAATTGCGTTGGCAGAAGGAGAAACGAAACGACAGAAGTGGATCCGAAATGCTTTCATCGGAGGATTTGCTATTCTATTATTGTTTACCGGCATCTTTCTGACCCAACGAAATAAAATCAGAAAGGGTAAAGTGTTGAGCGATGAATTGCTGTGGAATATTCTGCCGGAGGAGGTTGCAGAGGAATTGAAAGCAAATGGCAGCGCGGAAGCAAAACACATGGATGAAGTAACAGTGATGTTCACGGATTTTGTTGGGTTTACAGAAGTATCCGAAAAGTTGTCGCCCAAAGAACTTATTGAAGAAATCAATGAATGTTATTCCGCATTCGATCAAATCATGGAAGCTCGTGGAGTGGAAAAAATCAAAACCATTGGTGATGCATATATGGCTGCTGGCGGCGTGCCAGTGGCCAATACCACAAATGCATTGGATGTAGTGCGCGCGGCACTCGACATTCAACAGTTTATGGCTGAGCACAAAACGATCAAAGAATCTGCCGGCAAACTGTATTTCGAAGTACGTATTGGAATACATACCGGCCCTGTTGTGGCTGGAATAGTCGGACTAAAAAAATTCGCTTATGACATTTGGGGCGATACGGTGAACACAGCGCACCGTATGGAAGACAGTGGTGAAACAGGCAAAATCAATATCAGTGAATCGACCTATGAAAAAGTGAAGGATTCATTCATTTGCTACCATCGTGGAAAAATTGAAGCGAAGGGCAAAGGAGAGATGGATATGTATTTCGTAGAGGCCAAAAATGGTTGATGAATGGAGCTGTCTCAAACGTCCTTCGCCCGTTCTTTCGCTACCCATTCCATCAAAACATCGTTGAATTTTCTTCTTTGCATTTTACTGAGCAGCGAATAAAAGAATGTTAGCTGAAATCGATTAACCTACCGCTATCAGCACCGAGCAGAAATTGGAGGTCCAGTGATATATTTGAAGAGTAGTGCCAGAAGTCGCCAACTTCTTGTAGCTGCAAAACGTTGTCTGCAAGGCTTTAGTCGCGAATTAATTTAAAATTTATGAAAGAGAATTTAACTCCGTTTAAAAATTCAAGAACTAGTAAAATGGTTTTTATCTTGAGCATCATTGTGTCAGGATACTGGTGGCTAGGACAGGTCATAGATGTATATAGTTTTGCTTTAGTGGGTGCAATCTTTGAGATTCTGTGGCTTCCAGTTCTATTGATGTTATTTGCACTGCCAATAATTTCTCTGATATTTTTGGTAAAAGAAAAGGTTAATGTCAGATCACTTTATATCTATTCTATCCTCATAGGTGTAACAACTATTTTGTTTATGATTTTTAGTGAATAAACTCAGAATTTTTATGGTATGAAAAGAAGCTCAGCATACAACAGCAGCTGCCAGCAATTGGTGGTTCATTGGTTAAATGAACATTCTACTTCCCATCAACATTTATGGTGACTTGACATTTTTGTGCTCCCAAATCGCCAACTTCTTAAACCCGCAAAACGCCAGCGTCATGGTTCGTTTAAGGAAAGACTTAAATGACATTGTTTGCGCTGAGACACCAGAAAGCTCCGGAGTGTCGGAAGGTTATGCTATCAGACCAGTCGATGATTGAAAGAATCAAATGAAGGCTTCAGCAACCTGTTCTGCCCATTCTTCGACGGATTTCTCCTCAAATGCATATTTCTTACACTGCCGTATCTTCGCGCCATGAGTTACACAATAGTCATTGCCGGTCGTCCGAATGTCGGCAAATCGACACTTTACAATCGCCTTACAGGAACAGACGATGCAATCGTTGATCCCACAGCAGGCGTCACACGCGACAGGAAGTATGGGATCGGTGAATGGGGCAGGAAATCATTTGTAGTCATTGACACCGGTGGTATTGCAGATGAGGATGAAGAAGGTTTTGAAAAGGAGATCAATGCGCAGGTAGCGCTCGCTATCTCAGAAGCTAATCTGGTGCTGTTTCTGGTGGATGGAAAAGAAGGATTGACCGATGGGGACAAATTCATTGCGCAGAAATTGCGCAAGTCGAAAAAGGACATTATAGTACTCTGTAATAAGGTTGATACCTCCGACAAGGAAGGTTGGATCAACGAATTCTGGGAGCTGGGCCTGGGTGGCGATATTTTCCCTATCAGTGCTAACAATGGTTATGGCACCGGCGATCTAATGGAACGGATCGCAGAAAAAATGCCTGATGAAGAGGAAGGTGATGATACCGAACTTCCAAAAATTGCCATTGTAGGTAAACCAAATGTTGGGAAGAGCTCATTGATCAATGCTCTGACAGGCAAAGACAGAGCGATTGTGAGTGAAGTCGCTGGTACGACCCGCGATTCCATCAACACAGAATACCGTGCTTTTGGTCAGGAAATGATTTTGATTGACACAGCGGGTCTTCGCAAACGCAAACTGATTGATAATGACATCGAGTTTTATAGCTCCATACGCACCATCAAGGCCATCCGGCAGAGCGATGTTTGTATGTTGCTCATCGATGGCACTGAAGGAATAGCACGTCAGGATCTGGCTATTTTTAAAGAAATTACCGAAGCCAACAAAGGCGTCGTGATTTTGGTGAACAAATGGGATCTGGTAGAAAAGGATCACAAAAGCGTTGAAAAGTTCACGGCGGAAATCAAGGACAAACTAGCGCCATTCACGGATGTGCCTATCTTTTTTACTTCCAATGTCACCAAGCAGCGAATATTGAAAGCGGTTGAAATGGCCATGGAAGTTGCAGAAAACAGGAAGATTAAAATTCCGACCGCAAAATTGAACGCTGTGATGTTGCCGATTATCGAAAATCAACCACCACCGGTTTACAAAGGAAAGGATGTCAAAATAAAATTTGTAACCCAACTGCCAACCAAGTCACCTGCAATTGCCTTTTTCTGCAATACGCCGCAGTATATCAAAGATCCTTATATGCGTTTCCTTGAAAATAAATTGCGGGAGCATTTTAATTTCAGTGGAATTCCGGTGAGGCTCTACTTCAGGCAGAAATAATCATCTGGCCTTTGAATTTGTCTGAATCTGTCCATTTGGGCGGTAATTCCAGCATGGTCATTTATGGGTATTAAGTCAAAGTGCACAGGAATAAGTGTCTATGCATTTCGTGGTATTTGCATGTTAAATCACTCTGGATATATTTGCCCATACTTAATCACATAAAATCTTTAACATGAAAAAATCTTTACTCGTGGTGGCATGTCTTATTGCCACGTCTAATTTCATCTTCTCTCAATGCGGCAACTCAGAACAATATGGCTATGTAGGCTGGTTTGATGATGGCAGCGGTGATGGTAATTACCTTGACAATCAATCCTGCAGTTGGCAGTTTGAATCTGCTACCGGTGCCCCAATCCGACTTGGCTTTTATGATTTTAACACGGAGGCGAACTATGATTACATACGCATCTACGATGGAACGAGTGAAGGTTCTCCATTGATTGCCGAATATTCAGGGACACCAGACGTAAGTGTCATCATTACTTGTTCAGGACCGTATGCTTTTGTTACTTTTACTAGTGATGTATCTTACGGGTACCCGGGATTTAGTGGTTGGTGGGACGTGAACACCCCGGTTCTTGCGTGTGTTGGATACCCTCATTCCGGATACAATCCTTACCCTGACAACGTTAACCAGGGAATTCTGATTGCGCCGACCGCTGCGGATAAAATAACGTTTGGTTTCAGCGCATTCGAACTGGAACTCAATTATGATTTTGTTTACCTCTACGATGGTTACGATTCAGGAGCTCCGCTTATAGGCTCCTATACAGGATCAACTTTGCCGGGTTCGGTCACAACGACTGGTGGAGCGTTGTATATCTTGTTTACTACGGATGGCTCATACGGTTATGCCGGATTTTCCGGTTATTATCAATGTTCGACGTGCTCGGATTTGACCAATCTTTCCGATTGTACAGGAAGTTTTGGCGATGGCTCAGAAGCCGTGAACTATTCTGAATATTCCAATTGCTCCTGGTTGGTGAATGTTGACGGTGCAGTGAACCTGACGTTTGATTTTACGAACATGGATACGGAATCGTGTTGTGATTTTGTACAAATCTATGATGGACCGGATGCGAACTTTCCGCTGCTTTCCAATGTATCCGGTTCAACATTGCAAACAGGGATCGTTACGAGTTCCGGTATCGCATTCGTCAAATTTGTTACCGATGGAAGTATCAGTGGAACGGGATGGGGATTGAACTATAGTTGCTCAACTGTGGGTGTGGAGGAAGAAGGTTTTAATTCGGTTGCAGATATGAGTGCTTATCCGAATCCGGCAGATAATGAACTCCAGGTTATCATACCGTCGAATTTTAAGCAGTCGATAGTATTGACAGCGTACAATTCTCTGGGCGCTATGGCAATGAAGAAACAAGTAAAAGTCTCGGGCAATAACAGAGCTGTGAATCTTTCGGTTGCAGATTTGCCAGCAGCAACCTATATGTTTTTTGCAACAGACGGGGAAAAACGAGCCCAGCAGCGCGTTGTGATAAATTAATGAACAGGGAAATTCCTGAGAAATAGATAATCAAATCGCCCGCATCCAGCGGGCGATTTTGTTATAATAAGGTCCGAGTTTCTGTTTCATGCTCTCCACCACTTGGTGTTCATTTATCATTGACTTTGTCCCATTCCTGTTTCATTGGGCTCTCTAAATTTGAAGTAGCAACTTCTTTTGCGCTTATTCGTAAAAAAAAATGCGACAATTTTCAACTAACACATTTATTACATGAGGAAATTTTTTTTCGCCCTGTTCCTTTTTGCAAGTTCTTTAATTTCAAAAGCTCAGAATGATTCGAGCTATGTCGACTTCGGCGTGAATGTCATTCGACTTGCCAATTTGGGTATGGGAAATTCCAATCTCAACACTGAAATCTGGAATCCTTATTTATTTACAGCGGATGCTCACTACAAACGAATCGGTCTGAGAGTGGGAGTCGGATTGCGTTCAGTTACAAATAAGGAGTTGCCAACCGATGCAAATGGCATGACCACCTTTGAAATGGATACCAGTCGTGTCGACCTTCGTATTGGCTTGAACTACGATTTTCATTTGAGTCCGAAATGGACATGCAAGTTCGGAATGGATTATTTCATTTCTAATGAGACAAAACGCAATACTTCGGAATTCACGAATGAACAGGACGTAAAAGTCGAGACAGAACATGAAATTGAGAGGAATGAAAAGGGCATCTCACCATTTTTATACGTGCAATATCACATCAGTCCAAGAGTGAGTCTGGGAACAGAACTTTTGTGGCGGATTTCCAGTTTTACGATGTCAGATACTGATGTGAGCAATCTCAACGATGCTAACATCGAACGCAAATATGAAGGAACAAAAAGAAGCATTATGGCACCAACGGCATTGTTTCTGAACGTTCGTTTCTGATCTTTGATGAATCAAATGAAAATCAGTCAAAACATATTCATCGCAGTTGTGGCTTTCGTCATTGTATTCAATGGCTGCAAGCCCGACGATGTTTTTTCGAAAAAGCGAAAACTGGCATTGCCGGCCGAAGTAGCTGCTTATGACACTCCCGCGAATGAAACATTTTTTGTTCCTTACGGCGATTCAGTCATCAACAATCATGTGGCGACATTAGGACGAGTTTTGTTTTATGACATTCAACTATCGCACAACAATCGCGTGAGTTGCGGAACCTGTCACAAACAACAGCATGGTTTTTCTGATAACAAAGCTTTTAGTGATGGTTTTGAAAATGGATTGACCGGTCGGAATACACAGAGTATCGTGAATACCGGGACTCAGGTTGGATTTTTCTGGGATTTGCGAGAATCTACGCTCGACCACATGGTGCTTCAGCCCATTGCGAATCATGTGGAAATGGGTATTCCCGATACACTTGACATGGAAGAAAAAGTGCGTCGCACGGAATACTACAAACCACTTTTCACATCCGCATTTGGTAGTGAAGAAGTAACGACCAAAAAAATTGGGAGAGCACTTGCGCAATTTGTAAAATCAGTTATTTCTGTCAGTTCGAAATTCGATAGTGGAAGAATGTTGGTGGATCCAGGCACTGTAATGGGCAACGGTGCAAATACTATAGACTTTCCGAATTACACAGCCACCGAGAATTTAGGGAAACATCTTTTCTTCAGAAAATTTGCATGCTCGCAATGTCATGGAGGAGTGAATCTGGATGGCAGTCTTTCCGCACCAAAAAATATTGGACTTGAATTTGACTATAGTGATAACGGCAAGCAGGGATTTAATTTTCAAGGTGAGGTACTTGATGGATTTTTCAAGACACCTACTTTGAGAAATATTGAGTTGACCGGACCATATATGCATGATGGCAGGTTCAGAAGATTGGAAGATGTCATTGAGTTTTATAACAGTGGCATCGAGCCTC
Source organism: Flavobacteriales bacterium (assembly GCA_031417525.1). Lineage (GTDB taxonomy): Bacteria > Bacteroidota > Bacteroidia > Flavobacteriales_D > Sanyastnellaceae > JAIBBG01. The sequence goes on from JANOVT010000274.1 coordinate 8,583, forward strand.
ATCCGCAGCTTTCAGAAGAATTGCGAATACGCGAACAAGGTGGTTTGACACCTGAACACCTTGGTCCGAATATCGGGTTTGAATTTATTCCCTTGAATGTTGGGACGATTCCTCAAAAGATGTTTATGACCGGCGAAGAAAAAGCAGCACTCGTTGCGTTTCTGAAAACACTCACAGATTATCGTGTACTT
>JANOVT010000275.1:0-24114 GCA_031417525.1 Flavobacteriales bacterium
CATCATCGGTAAAACTGTTTTGTTTTTGGCTAACCTTGCCCCGAGAGAAATAAAAGGAGTAAAAAGTGAGGGTATGATTCTGATGGCAGAAAATGCGAGTGGCGTACTTTCAATTATTGGTGCGGAACGAGATTCCAATCCTGGAGATGAAGTGAAGTGACGGCAGGTTTTGATGATTTTCAGAAAAACGATTACACATTCTCCATTTCCGGTTTAAGAATATTCATCCTGATCAATTGTTCACCTATCTGAATTGCATTGGTAGCAGCGCCCTTTCTGAGATTATCGCTGACAATCCAGCAATTGATGGTATTCGGAGTAGTTTCATCCATCCTGATCCTACCAACAAAAACCTGGTCACTTTCAGAAGCGTGAATCAAAGGCATCGGATATTCCAATGCCACGGGATTGTCGAGGACAGTAACACCAGAAAACAAATGAAGTGCTTTGCGAACTTTCTCCAGGTCCGGTTGACTTTCAAATTCGATATTACACGATTCGCTATGACCTCCCATCACGGGCACACGAACACATGTAGGTGAAACCAAGATGGACGAATCCCTCATAATCTTTTTGGTTTCATCCACCATTTTCATCTCCTCCTTTGTATAACCATTCGGCATAAAAACATCAATTTGGGGAATCAGGTTCATGTCAATGGTGTATGGATAAGCCCTTTCACCTTCTTTTCCAAGACGTTCATTCATCAGCTGATCAACCGCCTTTTTGCCGGTTCCTGTAACACTTTGATAGGTACTTACTATCACTCTTTTCACCTTATACAAATCATGCAACGGTTTTAACACCATTACCATCTGAATAGTTGAACAATTCGGATTCGCAATGATTTTGTCATCTGCCGATAAAACATCCCCATTGATTTCAGGAACGACCAATTTTTTTGTCGGATCCATTCTCCAGGCAGAAGAATTGTCAATCACAGTAGTGCCCGCCGCAGCGAATTTTGGTGCCCATTCAAGACTAACTGACCCACCAGCACTAAACAAGGCGAGCTGTGGTTTCAAACCGATAGCAGTCTGCATATCAACAACTTTCCATTTCTTTCCTGCCCAGGTTAATTCTTGTCCGACTGATTTTTCAGATGCTACCGGTATCAGTTGAGAAACCGGAAAACCCCGCTCAACAAGAATCTCGAGCATTTTTTTTCCAACAAGACCTGTGGCACCAACTACCGCTACTTTCATAGTAAAATATGTATGCAACAAATCTAAAAAAAGTGATTGGATTTGAATGGCCTTTTCTTACCCATGTTTGATATGGAGATAAGCGATAATATATGGAGCGTCAAATTGGTTGGCGGATTCCCAAAATCGGTTTAAGTTTGAAACATGAATGTTTTGTTGAATCGACTTCTTCTGTTGCGCGTTAAGATGTTGCTGGCGACAGGAATATCCATGATTGCTATTTCTGCGAATGCGCAACTTTCAGACGACTTTGGTGATGCAGATTTTTTATTGAATCCGACCTGGGCGGGTAACATTGAGAATTTCATTGTCAACGCAAGTTCTGAATTGCAATTGACGGATCTTGACCCTGTCTTAACACAATCTTATCTTTCAACTTCAAATGTTCTGCCTTCGCTCGACAATTCAGAATGGCGAATCAGAATTAAACAAACATTCCCCGGAAGTGATGCAAATCAATCCAGAATTTACATCACATCGGATCAAGCCGTATTGAATTATTCAGCGGATAATTCGGCAGGTGTAAATGGATACTTTTTGAAACTTGGAGAAGGATTAACCGGAGATGTTGTTCGATTTTACAAAGACGATGGCACTAACATTACTTTGATTGCATCCTGCACGACTTCGATAGCCGCATCATTTGATATAAGAATCAAAATCACCAGAGACGCGGCTGATCAGTGGTCGATAGGAATTGATCCTGCTGCGGGAGAAAATTTTGTTGAAGAGGCAAACTTTACTGAATCAACATTCAACAATTCTGCTTACTACGGAATGATTTGCACTTACACTGGATCGAATGCAAGTAAATTCTACTTTGATGATATTTATGCCGGTCCGGTAATCTTAGATACAACTGCACCGGTCCTTCTTTCAGCAACTGCAACTTCAGAAACAAGTGTAGATGTTTTATTTGATGAGCCCGTCAGTTTATCAAGTTCACAAACAGCACTTTTCTACAATGTTGCTACTATTGGCAATGCAATTGCGGCTGTCAGAGATGGTTCAAACACTGCGCTTGTCCATCTGACCTTTGGAACAAGTTTCAACTTAAATCAAGAATACACATTGAGCGTAATCAGTGTTGAGGATGAAAACAACAATGCGATCACCACTTCTATCGAAGCAAATTTCATGTGGTATATCCTTGGAATTCCGGAATACCATGATGTTGTCTTCAATGAAATATTGGCCGACCCAACACCTTTCATCGGACTTCCGGAATACGAATTCTTAGAGCTTTACAATACACATCCAACCAATAGCTTTAATCTAAACAATTGGAGTTTTGTCAATAGCACCACTGAAAAATATCTTCCCAACTATTTATTGCCGCCCGGTGGATTTGTCATTCTATGTGATGCACTTGACGTGTCATCATTTACCTCATATGGTGATGTCATTGGTATCGCGTCATTTCCGGCACTTACTAATTCCGGTGACAGCCTGACATTAAAAGATCCATCGGCCTTTGTGATTGACCTTGTTGAATATAGCGACGATTGGTATGATACGCCGGGTGGTCTTGTTGGCGGTCGCACACTTGAATTAATAAATCCAAATCTCCCATGTCAATCAGCGACAAATTGGGCTGAGTCGACAAGTCCTACAGGAGGCACTCCCGGAGCGGTAAATTTTGTTTTTGATCAGACGCCCGATACAACTTCTCCGACGGTACTTTCTCTGGATGTGATCAGCTCAACAGACATCGCAATTCAATTTGATGAGGCAATGGACACCACAGGGTATTCCATTCCGGGATGGGGAATAGATCCATTCAACAGCATTGCAAATGCAATCTGGAATTCGACACTGGACGCTGTGAATATTACACCACTATTTCCAGTTACTCCACCTAACACTTATCAGATTTATGTGACGGGCATAGCAGACTGCAGCGGAAATACCATAGCATTCACTCCACTTTCATTTACACTTGGATTTGCACCGATACCAGGTGATTTAATCATCAATGAAATTATGGCGGATGAAGATCCTGCCATCGGTATGCCAGATGCAGAATATATCGAGATCCGTAACAACAGCGACCATTTGCTGGACATCAGTGATGTGCGTTTGAACAGCGGCTACTTTTCCACGCAAGTTCTGATTGAGCCGGATAGTTTTCTTGTCCTTGCCAATGTCAACAATGCCGCGCTATTTGACACCATCAGCAACACAGCTTTTATGACATCATTTCCTGGTCTTACTAACTCTGGAGCGTTGCTTTCGTTGACAAATGCGGCTGAAGAAACATTGGATGCTGTAGAATACAACATGGATTGGTATCATGATGATACGAAAACGGAAGGTGGCTGGTCGATGGAGCGAATCAATCCAATGGCGATTTGCAGCGGTGGCTATAACTGGCGTGCAAGCGTTAGTGCTTATGGTGGAACAGCAGGTGAAGAAAATTCTGTTTACAGCATAATACCGAATGGCGCGCCGAACGTCACCGGCTATGGATTTTTCAATGCCACTCAAATCTACATTCGTTTTTCTGAGTCAATGGATGTCAATTCTATCAGTGCGATGAATCTTGATTTGACTCCTTCAAATTCCGTGGAAACTCCCGTATGGAATTCAGACAGGGATCAAGTCATTTTCAATATTGCTTCGCCCATCGTAGAAGAAATCACGTACTCACTAAACTTAACCGGCCTGACCGATTGTGATGCGAATCAAGCAACGCCGATCACTCTTGAATTCGTCATTGGAATCGAACCATCGCCTGGTGACATTATCATCAACGAAATTCTCGCAGATGGCACTTCAGATAATCACCTCGCGATTCCCAAACTTGATTTTATAGAACTTCACAATCGCACATCTCATATTCTAGAGCTTACGCAAATTCAAATCAATGATGGATATTTCGATAGACAGGTCATCATCTATCCAGATTCATTCATCATAGTTACCGACGCCGACAATCCTCCACTCAATTTTTTTGCATTTCCGAACACAGAATTTATGATTGATTTTCCCGCTCTCACAGAAGATGGAACAGAAATTTTTCTGACAGGAATGGATGGTATACTTGATTACGTTCATTACTCGAAGTCATACTATAACAATCCAGATGCAGAAGAGGGCGGATACTCCATGGAGCGCATCAATCCTGACGATCCGTGCAGTTCCACAGACAACTGGAGCGCATGCACCAATTCGAGTGGAACATCTGCAGGACGAAGAAATTCTGTTTTCGATCTGTCTCCGGACACAGATGCACCAGAAATGGTGTTTATTATTGGCGTCTCTGACTCCTTAATCGCGCTTTACTTCAATGAACCGCTGGAAGAAAGTTCACTTTCAAATATTGGCTGGATTGTCAATGGAGAAATACAAAATGACTTCAATCCGACAATCATTGGTGACGAGAACAATGCGCTCCTGCTGCATTATGAAGACATGATTCCGGGAGTTATATATCGCTTCGAATTGGTTGGAATTGCTGATTGTTGGGGCAATGAAATCAATCAAATACAGAATCAATTCGGCATCGCACAACCAGCACAGGTTGGTGATTTAATCATCAATGAAGTCCTTTACAATCCAAAAGATGGAGGTTCTGACTTTGTAGAAATTTACAATAATTCTCCCCGAATTATTTCTTTAAAAGACTGGAGTATTTCGGACGCCACGAATGGTGAAATGAATACCCTTGACAAAATCGCATTGCTGAACACACTTCTTTTTCCGGGTGAATACCTGGTCATCACAAAAGAAACCAGCACACTGCAAGGCATCTATCCTTTGACTCACACAGATAGATTGCTGGAAGTAAAAGGCATTCCTGACTTCAGTTCAGATGACGAAGTTTTCCTGATCACTCCCGATAGTCTGGTAAGTGACCATTTCATTTATGATGAAAGTTTGCAATATCAATTATTGACATCGTTCGATGGAGTTTCACTAGAACGTATTTCTTTCGACAGACCGAGTTCAGATATTACAAACTGGCACAGTGCAGCAGAGTCAGTTGGTTTTGCAACACCGGGTTATCTCAACTCACAAAGTGAAATGAGTCTTGGAACAGATGAAAGTTTCGAAGTGGAAACAGAAATATTTTCGCCTGACAATGATGGATACAATGACGTCACAACCTTTAGTTATAAGATGACAGAGTCCGGTTTTGCCGGCGATATCAGGATATATGACAGTGAAGGAAGATTTGTAAGACATCTCATGAAAAATGAATTGTTGGGTGCAACGGGAAGTATCTCATGGGATGGATTTACCGATGAAAAACAAAAAGCGTCCATTGGCATTTACATCATATACTTCGAAGCCTTCAATCCTTCCGGAACAACAGTGAAGAGCAAAAAAACTTGCGTACTTGCGCATTCATTGAATTAATGTATCTGGTAAAAACGCCATCCATCATCAAGCCGATTGCTAAAGATTTTCTTTGGAATATATCGACGAGTGAGAAAGAAATATATCTGACATTCGATGATGGCCCAACTCCCGGCGTTACGAATATCGTCCTCGATCTCCTCAAAAAATATTCAGCATCAGCGACATTTTTTTGTCTCGGCAAAAATGTAGAAGCTCATCCGGAAATTTTTGCCCGTATAAAATCTGAGGGTCACTCCATCGGTAATCACACGTGGGATCATCCGGATGGTTGGAAAACGCATGACATCAGTTATCTGAAAAATGTCCTAAAAGCAAGTCAGCAGATCAGTGGTAAATTATTCCGACCTCCGTATGGAAGAATAACACCAGCACAAGTGAATGCAATTAAAAAACGCTACCTGCCAGTGATGTGGTCCGTTTTGAGTGCTGATTTTGATAAGTCCATCAGCAAAGAACAATGCCTCGACAATGTGCTCAACAATGTCGAAAACGGCAGCATCATCGTTTTTCACGATAGTGAAAAGGCAAAAAAAAATATGCTATACGCGCTCGAAGAGAGTTTACTTTTTTTCACATCGGAAGGCTATACCTTGCGCGCCATATCCGATCAATGAACGTAAAACCGAAAAAATCGCTGGGTCAACATTTTCTCAAAAATGATGACATCAGTTTGCAAGTTGCTTCTGCACTCACACTTCACGGCGACTACAAAAAAGTTCTTGAAATAGGACCGGGAATGGGCGCGTTGACAAAACACTTGTTGGCCAGAAAAGAATTCGAAACATCTGTTGTTGAAATTGATCGTGAAAGTGTGGATTATCTGAATGTAAACATTCCCGAATTGCGAGGAAGAATCCACGAGCTTGATTTTCTTCGCATGAATCTCGATGAACTGTTCGGTGAGCCCTTTGCAATCGCCGGTAATTTTCCATACAACATTTCATCCCAAATCGTTTTTAAAATACTCGACTACAAAGATGTCGTGCCTGAAATGGTTGGAATGTTTCAACGCGAAGTAGCGAAACGGTTTGCGAGCGGACCAGGCTCAAAAGAATATGGAATCATATCTGTTTTGGCTCAGGCATACTACGACATTGAATTTCTTTTCACTGTGGAGGCAATAGAATTTATTCCACCACCGAAAGTGCGAAGCGGTGTCATTCGAATGACCAGAAAATTTGGAATAGAACTCGGATGCGATGAGAAGTTATTCAAAACGATTGTCAAGACAGGATTTAACCAACGTAGAAAAACGTTGCGCAATTCGCTGAAAAGTCTTACGAGTAATGGAATTGATACCACAGACAAAATCTTTGACAAACGTCCTGAGCAATTGAGCGTTGCGGAATTTGTCGCACTCACAAATCAGTTTGCGGCGCAATCATAACAACTCGCCTTTACAATTTCACGAATTCAACCCTTCGGTTATTTGCTTTCCCGGCTGCTGTATCATTTTTATCTGATGGCAGACTTTCGCCTTTTCCATCCGTTTCCATGCGTGAACCATCAATGGAGAATTCTTTGGCGAGTGCTTCTTTTACCGCAAGCGAGCGCTTTTTTGAAAGCTCCAGATTCGCAGCATCTTCTCCATCACTGTCAGTATGACCAATGATTTTGACTTTAACGGTTGGGTTTTCAGTTAGCACGTTGGCAATTTCTTTCAAGGTACCGTATGACTCCGGTTTGATCTTTTCACTGCCGCTGTCGAAGAGAATACCATGAGTCACAAACTTGCCTTCGGTGATCAATTTATTTCTGGTATCCGGTGCGCCAACCGCAAGTCTTAAGTTACTGATCAGATAACGATCATGTGCCTGATGCATTCCACCACCACCAATAATCAGCGTGTTGTATTTAGCAGTCGCATCGAAGGCTCTCGGAATATCTAAAACCTTCTCCTCATTAAAGTAAACCCGGAGGCGTTGTTTTTGGCGCCAGATCGATACCCTCGCGAGATTATTCGATTTGGAGTGAAACTGAGAAGTTGCGACATCGTTTCGAACTAAATCCGCGCCGTCAGCATCCCAATTTTCAATAATAGCTGTTCCTTGTGCACCACCGGCATTGGTCGGATGCATACCGATGCGCACACCGTATGCTGGATGCGAATACCTTGAAAATTCACTCAACTTCTGACGGTTATTAGTCGAAACAAACATTGCAGTGAGTGCTTCGGAATAAAAACTAAAATCCTCATTGCACATCACATCAAATTGCATGGTGAAATTTTCCGGAAGATCTGTGATGTAATCGGGTATAAAAACCCCTTCCTTACTAATCATCAGCCATTTTCCGCTTTGACCTTCCACAGTCACCATTTCACCGCCGCTATTCGTATTCCATTCTACCGGAAAATCACCAATTTCCACTTGCGAAAAATTGTCTTCCACGATCACTTTATCTCCAGGTACAAAATCAAATTTGCTGTACGTTTTCAGCGAAGGTTTTGCAGAAGTACTTCCACTTTCTCTTTCAGAAGTTCCACCTTTCGTTTCACCATTTTCTGAAGACTTCTCGCCTTCCCTTTTTTCCTTCGAGCCGCCTTTGGCAGCCTCTTTTGCTCCTCTTTCGGTCTCATCCAAAGTCTTATCAATTGCCTCGTCCGTCTTCCGCTCAATACGCTGATTCACTTTGTTTTTGACTTTTCCGCCGATGTCAATTTGAGCATCCGTTTGAAATGTACAACAGATGGCAAGAGTTATAAAAAGAAGGGATTTCATATTTGGACTTTTGTGATTGTGAATGTCAAAAGTAAAGTTTCGCGTCCATCAAAATGCAAAATAGGTTCTGCAGAATGTGAAGAGCAGATTGAATGACAAAGGATGAACAGTTGTATCTTCGCGGCCATGAGCAGCATTGTCACCTTGAGTGAATTTATTATGGAGCGTCAGGCGGACTTTCCGTATGCCTCGGGAGACCTTTCGCGCCTCCTTGCAGACATTGGCATCGCCTGCAAAATTGTCAATCACAAGGTAAACAAGGCAGGCCTTCAAGACATCATAGGCGCCATGGACAGCACAAATATTCAGGGTGAGACGCAGCAAAAGCTGGACGTGTTTGCTGATCAGGCATTTATGAATGCCGTGCGCTGGGGTGGTCAGGTATGCGGAGCAGCAAGCGAAGAAAATGAGCGCTATTTCACTTTCGATTCTGAGATTTGTAAAAAGTCAAAGTATGTTATTCTGTTTGATCCGCTGGACGGCTCATCCAATATCGACGTGAATGTTAGCATCGGTACCATTTTCTCAGTTTTTCGCAGAAAAAGCAGCGTCGGCGATTTGGCCAATGTGAATGACTTTTTGCAGCGCGGATCAGATCAGGTGGCCGCCGGATATGTCATTTATGGTTCGAGTACTATGCTGGTATATTCCACCGGACACGGCGTCAATGGTTTTACACTTGAGCCAAGTATTGGTGAATTCTGTCTTTCCCACGAAAACATGAAAACTCCGGATGGAGGATCCATTTATAGTATTAATGAAGGTAATCTTTTCAGCTCCGGCAAGGGTGTTCAGGAGTACATCAACTGGTGCAAACAGACTGATAAAAAAACCAATCGCCCATATAGTGCGCGTTACATCGGGTCACTCGTTGCAGATTTTCATCGCAACCTGATCAAAGGTGGAATTTATATTTATCCCGGTACGGCGAAAAATCCTGAAGGAAAATTACGATTACAATATGAATGTAATCCTCTTGCTTTTTTGGTTGAGCAAGCCGGCGGTAAAGCATCAGATGGCAAAAAAAGAATTATGGATATTCAACCGAAGGATTTGCACGAGCGAACTCCATTCTTTATCGGAAGCAAAAACATGGTGGAACAGGTAGAGCAACTTATTGCTCAATACGACGAAATTCAAATTGCAGAATAACACATCACAAATCTGAAAAACAACCCGAGTGTCAGATAGCCTCGTAATCATACCAACTTATAACGAAAAGGAAAATGTTGAGCGAATGCTTAGAACAGTATTCGCTTTGCCAAAATCCTTTCACGTGCTTATTGTCGATGATGGATCGCCTGACGGCACAGCTGACATTGTCAAAAATCTTCAAAAGGAATTCCCTGAAAATTTGCACATGCTTCAGCGCAGTGGCAAACAAGGCTTGGGCACTGCCTACATCGCCGGATTTCGATGGGCTCTTGAGCGTAATTATGGCTATGTCTTCGAAATGGATTGCGATTTTTCTCATAATCCGAAAGATCTTATTCGATTGTATGAAGGCTGCACAACAGGTGGAGGTGACATGTCTGTCGGCTCGAGATACACAAAAGGTGGTGGTGTTCAGAATTGGCCATTCAAAAGACTAGCCATGAGTTTTTGCGCATCGATATATGTCAACTCAGTTTTATGGCTGGGTGTTCGTGACAGCACTGCCGGTTTTGTTTGTTATACCAGAAAAGTTTTGGAGACCATTGATCTCGACAGCATAAAATTCATAGGCTATGCATTTCAGATAGAAATGAAATACAACACTGTTCGTTTGGGATTCAAAATTGTGGAAGTACCCATCATATTTATCGACCGCGAATTCGGCACGAGCAAAATGAACATGAATATTTTCAATGAAGCTGTAGTGGGCGTCATGAAAATGCGATTCAGAAGAGTTTCCAGAAAAGGTCTAAAAAAATGAGTTCAACCCTCATCAAAAATATTCTTGTTGTCAACGAAGGCAAGATTTTCAAGGCAGACGTATTAATCAGCAATGGCGTTTTTGAGGTCATAACAGCTGCCGGTACATTAAGCACGTCCGCTGATACAATCATCGAAGGTGAAGGGTTGCATTTACTACCCGGACTGATTGATGATCAAGTACACTTCCGTGAACCGGGACTTACTCACAAGGGCGATCTGTTCACGGAGTCAAGAGCCGCAGTAGCGGGTGGCATAACCTCTTTCATGGAGATGCCGAACACAGTTCCTCCTGCAACCACTCATTCCTTATTAGAAGAAAAATATACCATAGCTGCTGAAGTTTCCATTGCGAATTATTCATTCTACATCGGGACTACCAATCACAATCTCAGTGAATTGCTAAACGTGGATCCAAAGAGAGTCTGCGGAGTAAAAATATTCTTGGGTAGCAGCACTGGCAATATGCTTGTCGACGATCCGGAGGCACTGGAAAACATTTTTGCTCAAGTCAAAACTCTTATTGCTGTTCATTGCGAAGTTGATCCAATGATCAAAGTGAACGAAGAAAAATTCAGGGCTGAATATGGCGAAGACGTACCGGTAAAATTTCATCATTTGATCCGATCAGAAGACGCGTGTTATGCATCTTCTTCTTTTGCAATAGCACTTGCGAAAAAGCACAATTCACGTTTGCACATTCTTCACATCAGCACAGCAAAAGAACTCGACCAATTCAGAAACGATATTCCACTCAAAGAAAAAAGAATCACCGCTGAAGCATGCGTTCATCATTTGTGGTTCACCAATGCTGACTACGAAACCAAAGGCAAATTCATCAAATGGAATCCAGCCATCAAAACAGAAGAAGATCGCGATGCCATTCGTCGCGCTGTGAATGATGATCGCATTGATGTCATTGCTACCGATCACGCGCCGCATACCTTAGAAGAAAAAGCACAGAGTTATTTCAAATGTCCAAGTGGTGGGCCATTGGTGCAACATGCACTAGTTGCACTTCTTGAGATGCATCACCAGGGAATTTTTACACTGGAAAAAATTGTAGAGAAAACTTCACACAACCTGGCAGAAATGTTTCAAATCGAAAACAGGGGCTACATCCGTGAAGGATATGCCGCAGATTGTGTGCTTGTGAATTTGAATGAACCATGGGAAGTCACAAAAGAAAGTCTGCTTTACAAATGTGGGTGGTCTCCTTTTGATAATGTTGTATTTCAAAGCAAAGTGAAAAAAACTTTTGTGAATGGAAACATTGTTTATGACGATAGAAAAATCATTGATAATACCAGAGGTTCAAGACTCACATTCAACCGATGAAGACAAGAGGAATAATATGTGTTGTCCTATTTCTGGTTGGATGCAATCAAACCGAACAACCCATTCCTCCGCCGGATCTCATACCTCAGGAACAGTTTAAACAGATCCTCGGAGAAGTCAGACTGCTGGAAGGAGCTTATGCGGCTAGATACACAAAGGTTGATACTTCTGCCTTCAAGATTGAGTCCTATTACGAAAGGCTCTTCCAGGAAAAAGGAATCACAAGTTCTCAATACAGAACAAGTTTCGGTTATTACAGTCGCGATACGAAGTTGATGCTAAGCATTGAAAATGACTTGTTGAATAAATTCACCATCATGCAAGCCGAGCAAGATTCGTTGAATAAGATGCAGAATCTGCAACTATTGGATTCACTTAAGCCAACTCAAACCCCTTGATTTTTCTTTTTGAAGAAACGGGCTGTTGATGAAATCGATTCAAGAACAGGGGCAAACTCTCTTCCCAAAATACCAACTACTTTTTTATTCTCATAAAAAAAACGGATGGATGCGTTTTTGACGCTTTCTCTCGTTATAAGTGCTTTTCGACCTGTCAGCTTTTCCTTCACCCATTCTGCATATCTGGCAATATTCATAATCATAGGCGTTGCCTCCTTGTTTGGAAGTTGTTTATCAAGGCCGGAAGCAATATTGGTAAATACATCCTTCATTGAGAGATTTTCAGCTACCAGAATAAAGCGTTCACCACTTGCAGATTTTTTCATGAGGTCCACCATCATGGATGCACAATCCTGCACTCCAACAAATCCGGTTCCTCCCGGTGGGAAATAACTTAACCCTTCATCAATTTTTCGGAAAACGCTCGAACTACTCCGATCAAAATTACCGGGCCCGATGATAAATCCCGGATTCACCACAATGGCATCCAGTCCTTCTTGAATACCACGCCACACTTCCATTTCCGACAAATTTTTCGTGATGCCGTAATGTGTGTTGTAAGCAGAATCGATCCATTCGGAGTTTTCATTTAGTACATCGTTTGGTTTGCTTTTTCCAAGTGCAGCAATCGAACTCACAAAACAGAGCCTGTTGATTTTTTTTTCCAAAGAAACATTGACAACATTCGCGGTTCCTTCAACATTTACGAGGTACATCGCATCCCGATCATTCGCATGATAAGAAACAACTGCTGCACAATGGTAGACGTTCGTGCACCCGGAAATCGCATCGAAAAGCGATTCAATATCCAACACATCACCTTCACACCATTCGATTTGTTTAAACAAATGATCAGATTCGGGATACAAATCAAAAATTTCCTTTACAAAAATCAATTGACTATCCTTTCGTTTTAATCCACGCACCTTTTCTCCCCGTCTCAGAAGTTCCAGTATTACATGCGATCCAAGCAGACCGGTCGCACCGGTAACAAGATTCATGTCGCAAAGTTAAATGGTAATATGCAGAGTGAGTATTGTTCTCCATCGCTCCGCTTTAAAATTAACCTTGATCATCGGGAATCCACCTGTTGAATGGATTGAACGGAGAATGCATACGATTCGGAAAATCTGCCTTTGATGCTTTACTTTGCACAAATCGTGAGTACTCCAGAATCACTTGAAAACACATTAAAACTGCTTCCTCACAAACCGGGAGTGTATCAGTATTTTGATAAGGAAGGTGTGATCATTTATGTCGGAAAAGCGAAAGACCTCAAAAATCGCGTTGGCAGTTATTTCAACAAACAACAGTATGAGAGCGGTAAGACAAAATTGCTTGTCAGGAAAATTGTAGAGATCAAGTACATTGTCGTAGAGACAGAGTTGGATGCATTGCTGCTTGAAAATTCACTCATTAAAAAACACAAGCCTCGTTATAATATCTTGTTGAAGGACGACAAAACCTTTCCGAGTATTGTCATCAAAAAGGAACCGTTTCCGAGGATTTTTCCCACTCGACAAATCATCAAAGACGGATCAGAGTATTACGGACCTTATGCGTCAGTGCGCACCATGCACATGGTGTTGGAGCTCGTGAGAAAATTATATCCGATCAGAACATGTTCGCTGCAGCTAAATGAAAAAAACATTGCAGCAGGAAAATTCAAAGTTTGTTTGGAATATCATCTGGGCAATTGCAAGGGCCCATGCGAAGGGAAACAGAGTTTGCCGGACTATGAAGAAAGTGTTGAAGGCATTCGAAAAATCCTCAAAGGAAATTATGCAGAATTAATACGTGATATGAAGTCCGCTATGGCTGATCACGCGAATAAATATGAATTCGAAGCGGCACAGATATTCAAAAACAAAATAGAACTACTAGAAAGTTTCCAGGCGAAAAGCACGATTGTAAATCCGGGAATTCACAATGTAGATGTCTTCAGCATTGCCAGCGACAGTCATGCCGGCTACGTCAATTACATGAAAATAAGCAACGGTGTGATTGTTCAGGGATACAACTGCGAATTGAAGAAGAAGATGGACGAATCAGACGCGGAGTTATTGGAATTTGCACTGATTGAAGTCCGCGATAAATTTCAAAGTACATCGGATGAAATTTATTTGCCTTTTGAGTTGGGGTTGGAAATTCCCGGCGTTGAATTTCATGTGCCTCAACGGGGAGACAAGAAGAAATTGATGGATCTGTCGCAGCGCAACAGCACACACTACATGCTAGATGCTCAGAAACAACTTGAGCTCGTTGATCCGGAGCGGCATTCAAATCGCATCATGGAAACCATGCAGAAAGATCTTCACTTGAAAGAGTTGCCAGTTCATATTGAGTGTTTTGATAATTCAAACATTCAGGGAACGAATCCGGTAAGTGCGTGCGTTGTTTTCAAAAATGCAAAACCGAGTAAAGCCGACTATCGCATCTTCAATCCTAAAACAGTAACTGGTCCAGATGATTTTGGTACGATGAAAGAAGTTGTTTTCAGACGATACCGGCGTTTGCTGGATGAAAATGAAAGCCTCCCTCAGTTGATCATTATTGATGGGGGAAAAGGTCAGTTGAGTGCTGCGCTCGAAAGTCTGCATGAGCTTGGAATCCGGGGCAAAGTGGCCATCATTGGTATTGCGAAAAGATTGGAAGAAATTTATTTTCCCGGTGATTCCCTTCCCATTTACCTCGATAAAAGAAGCGAGACTCTCAAACTCATTCAGCAATTGCGCGATGAGGCGCACCGCTTTGGCATCACCAAACACCGCAATAAACGAAGCAAGGATGCTATACGTTCGGAAATCACCGAGATTAAAGGAATCGGATTCAGAACTACACAATCCTTGATCACCCATTTCAAAACAGTAAATGCTGTAAAACAAGCCACATTAAGTGAATTGGAAGAAGTGGTGAATAAAAAGATTGCTAGAATTGTGTGGGAGTATTTTCATGTTGAAAAAATCGGGAACAAATAAATGTCCTATGCTTGTGCAGATTGGGAGTCTTAATTTTACCTCAGTAATGTTACTGTTCCCGCCATTTGTCGCCAAACAAGAGGTTTTGGTGCATATTTCAACGTGTAATAATACACTCCATCCGATGCATAATAATCGCCATCATTTACATTCCCGGTCCATAGCTTCTGATTAGAATTTGTTTCAAATATGTTTTCGCCCCAACGATTCCACACAGTTAGAATAAACTCACAATTATCCGAAATAGCAAAATTCCAGACGTCATTCAGATGGTCGCTGTTTGCTGTAAATACATTGGGGATATAGATGTGGCAATCACAATCTGTTGTTTGGACTTCGAATGGTATGCTAATAAAATTACAGTTATCAAAAAGATTCAGCGAATAATTTCCACCCTCTGATAATATTATAGTGCGAGTCAGTTCTTCTGAGCTCCAATCAAAGATAGAAATTTGATCCGGGATAGTCAATACCAGAGATTCACCATCACAAATAATATATTCTTCCTCCAACTCAAAATCAATAGGACTTTGCAAATTCAAAGTGATAGAATCGGTTTCAATCCCACAATCATTTTGGTTAGTAGCCCAATATGTCCCTATTTCAGAAACACTGATTGAAGTTGAAAATTCACCTGTGGACCATAGTACGGCTTCAGGCTGCAACGGCATTTCTAAAATAAACGGATCACATAAACTCAGGTTTTCGCCAAGATTAATGGTTAAAGGTTGTTGATTCACCAGAACGTGAATAGTTTCATCGCCTGACGAACAATAACTGGTATAATGGAAATGATAATCCCCTGTTTGATTTACTGAAATGGTAGGTGTAATAGAATTATCAGACCATTCATATTGAACTCCATCTATTGCTTGTCCGATAAAAACGTTTTCCCCAGCACAAATTTCAATGTCTGCTAAGTCAAAGGAGACCTGTTGTTCAACGCTAATTGTGATCGAGTCTGATTCGCTGCCACAAACATTTTCATGGATCGCCCAATACACCCCAGCTTCATTAACAGAAATACTCGAGTTTATTTGGCCATTAGACCATAGAACGGCATTCATTTGTTGAGGCAGCGAAAAAAGGAATGGATCGCATAGAGTAGTATCATTTCCTAGAGAAACAATCGCAGGACTAGATTGATTTACAACAAAGACAGTGTCTACTCCACTTGAGCAATTTCCTAAAAACTCAAGATAATAAGTGCCCTGCTCATCAACCGTAATCGTGGAGGTAGTATCTCCAGTTGACCATAAGTAGGAAAATCCTTGTGAAAATTCTCCAATCGTAACCAATTGGTCCGGACACAGATCAACAATCATAGAACTAGAATTGTTTACTTGTTCATCTAGAACATTCAATACAATATTGTCGATGCCCATCACGCCGGGGTTGCCAGGAGCACCAATCGGAAAGCAAGCATATTGTCCTGTTTCGACACTGAATTCGGAACAGCGACCCTCTCCAATAAAGCGGATTGTGGTATTTGAAGATGTAGCAGTGAATATCTGACTCGTAAGTGTATTCCAACCCAGTGTTGCGGGCTGATCTGAAAATATATTACTCACTAAGCGATCACCAAGTTGCACTCCATTTATTTGTATATAAACACCAGCATCACTTACATCCCATCCATAGACACAACCTAGGTCGATTGTAATGGAATAACATTGATTCACCACAGTCGGAACAATTTGTTCAATCCAGGTTCCATTACCCCATGCTGAACAGGGTGTTAGATCAACCCACGCGTTACCTGGATAGAAAATTTCGGTAAGCTCAGGTTCACTTCCGCTACCAGTTGAGAAATTCCAACCAATGCCAGCATTGCAACCATAAGTAGGAGTTGTCTGGAAATCCCCGTTTACGAATTGAGAAAAAGAAGTTGTGTGTATTAGAAAAGCAATGCACACAGGGATGATGTGACGATTATCCAATCCAATGTAATAGGAAAGTTTTGACATTTTAAAATATGTTACACAATT
Organism: Flavobacteriales bacterium; assembly: GCA_031417525.1. Classification (GTDB taxonomy): domain Bacteria; phylum Bacteroidota; class Bacteroidia; order Flavobacteriales_D; family Sanyastnellaceae; genus JAIBBG01. Next base: position 16,907 of record JANOVT010000275.1, read on the forward strand.
GAAGACGCCAATGCATGTCCAATTCCATAAAAATTGAAATAATCGAAGGAACCTTTCTAAAACATATTTCATAATTCTAAGCAATCAATCCATTGAATACATCTCAATTTTAAACATGCACTTAGGCGAACAATTCAAAAAAACAATTACAAACAAGAGATATGACCCATTGATGAATTTGGAGGAATTCAGCGGTTTTGCAAAATGGGCTTGTTATTTATGCAGGGTAACAAAAGCGAAAATCTCTTAAGGAAAAAACAAAATTTAAGAGCCTGCTTAAATTTTATCACTTGAATTGTCGGCTTCCATTTCAGTGCATAGGAAGCAATTTTTTGACAGTGCGTGAATTCATTGATAAAAAAAAACTCAATGACAAGTTTTTTCATAGAATTCCGATCAGGCATTAAGTATTGTGATCATCATTTCTTGGAGGGACAATGTCGTCAATTAGTTTCCTCTTTTTTCAAAAATCTGGTATTAACCACAATATGTGCATTCTGAAGCATGATTTTGTCTTGATCTTCTGCGAACAGGAATATTTTTGACCTCCATACGTTCCCAATTCCATGTCCGCAAAACCAGCTTCTTCACAAAAAAATAAATGGGTGCGCCGTCTCTGGCTGATGGCCCTCTTGCCTATCGTATCCGTGGTGCTGGTCATTCTGTTTGCCATGATGAGCGGATTGCCCGATGTTCAGGCGTTGGCGAATCCAAAGATCAATCTGGCTACGCAAGTCTTATCGAATGACGGCAAAGCGATGGGCGCCTACTACAAGGAAAACAGGTCAGACGCTAAATTCAGTGAGCTTCCACCACATCTTGTCAATGCTCTGCTCTCCACAGAAGACGTCAGATTCCGCGAACATAGCGGCGTAGATTATTGGGGACTCCTTCGAGCTGTTTTCAGTGCCGGTCAGGATGGTGGTGGCAGTACTATCACTCAGCAGCTTGCCAAGATGCAATTTTCCAAATTTGAAAATGCCAGTTTTTTGAAAAGGGCCTGGCAAAAAATCAAAGAATGGATCATCGCATGCAGAATCGAAAGACTTTATACGAAAGATGAAATCATTGCGCTTTATTTCAATCAATATGATTTTTTGAATCAGGCTGTTGGAATCAAATCAGCTGCTCACATCTATTTCAACACTTCTCCGGATTCGTTGAATGTTCAGCAGTCCGCCATGTTGGTTGGCATGCTGAAAAACTCCTCACTTTTTAATCCGATTCGCCGCGATTCGTTGGTCACCAAAAGAAGAGAAGTTGTTCTCAGCCAAATGGTGAAATCGGATTTTATCACCAAACAACAATATGATTCTTTACGCATTCTGCCACTTGGTCTTGACTTCCAAAAAATGAGTCACGACGAAGGACTTGCACCCTATTTCCGTGAAGTGTTGCGCGGTGAGCTAGAAGACATTTTAAATGAGAAAGATGAAAAGGGCAATTTAAAATACAGCAAAGCCGGCGGTGAAGCGTATGACATTTATCGGGATGGACTCAAGGTCTACACCACCATTGACAATCGCATGCAGGAATATGCGGAGTGGGCAGTGGAGGAACATCTGCGCAAAGAATTGCAACCCGCATTTACCAAAGACGTGAATCGTCGCAAAAAAGAAAACTTTCCTTTTTACAACGGCATCAAAACGAAAGACAGAGAAGCGATCATGAAACGTGCAATTGTGACCAGCGATCGCCACATGATTCAAACAGGAGAATTATGCCCGGAGTGTCGCCGGCCGGCGTTCTATATTGTAAAAGAAAATGGGGATGACAGTGATAATTTCCATTGCCATGAAGACAAAGGTGGCTGTGGCCATACCTGGCATGCATCAACCGAAAAAGAAATCGAAAAAGAGTTCAACACACCTGTCAGGATGAAAGTGTACACCCATAATGGGCCCAAAGACACAATACTTTCGCCACTCGACAGTATCAAATACAACAAAGCAATTTTGCACGCAAGTCTGATGTCAGTAGAACCGCACAGTGGTCATGTGAAAGCGTGGGTGGGCGGAATCGACTTCAAACATTTTAAATTCGATAATGTCTTTCAATCGGCCAGGCAAGTGGGTTCAACGTTCAAACCTCTTGTGTATGCAACTGCATTGCGCATGGGAAAAAGTCCCTCTGATCAGGTTGACGGTTCCAAGTTTTGTTGGGGATCGTGGTGTCCACAAAACAGTGGCGGCGGGTATGGATCATACACGATGCGATGTGCACTTGCGAATTCGGTAAACACAGTATCTGCAAGACTTGCACAACAATACGGAATCGACAACATCATCAAACTTGCGCGCCGACTCGGAATAGAATCGCACCTTGATCCTGTTGGGCCTATTGCACTTGGTGCCGCAAATATTCCTCTCTATGAAATGGTTGGAGCGCTCAGTTCATTTGCGAACAACGGTGTTTATATCAAACCAACATTTATCCTGCGCATCGAGGATAAAAACGGAACAGCAATCTATGAACCAGAGCCGCATGTAGAGCAAGCGCTTGATCCTTGTGCTGCTTATGACATGCTCACGATGATGAAAGCAGTAGTTGATGGAAGCTGTGGCAGCGGAACCGGTGTACGTCTGAGAAATCCCGGGAAAGCATATGGAGGAATCAAATATCCGACCGCAGGTAAAACAGGAACAACTCAAAATAATACAGACGGATGGTTCATCGGTCTGACACCTGATCTGGTAACAGGCGTTTGGGTTGGTGCGCAGGATCCGACTGTTCGATTCACCAGCACGGCACTTGGACAAGGAGCAAACACCGGTCTTCCTATTTATGGCTACTACATGAAAAAAATCTACGCAGATAATAGTATTGACATTTCCACCGGTGATTTCGCCGTACCTGTTGGATGTTCTAGAAATGCTTCTTCCATGCAAGGAGGATTTCTCAATGATGACGACCCCGATTTATTTAATGAAAATGAATCTGATGAGGACCTGACGCCATCGAATCAAAATACACTTCCAAAAGAAACGGATGAATTTATTCCGGCCGATGCTGATTCAACCGATATCGATCAATAATTACAAATAGCTTTTATGCCAATCAATAAAGTTGTAAAAAACGCTGAAGAAGCGTGCAGAGATATTCAAGATGGAATGACACTTCTACTGGGAGGTTTTGGTCTCTGCGGTATTCCTGAAAACTCCATTCATGAATTGGTCAAAAAAGGAATTAAAAATCTGACATGCATATCAAATAATGCAGGAGTAGATGATTTCGGATTGGGATTATTGCTACAGAAAAAACAGATCAAAAAAATGATCTCTTCTTATGTGGGAGAAAATGCAGAATTCGAAAGACAGATGTTGAGTGGTGAATTGGAAGTTGATCTCATTCCTCAAGGAACATTGGCTACACGGTGCATGGCTTCAGGATATGGAATGCCGGCAATCTACACACCCGCAGGAGTGGGAACGGAAGTGGCAGAAGGAAAAGAAGTCCGCAATTTCAATGGCAAAGACTATTTGATGGAGTATGCTTTTGATGCCGACTTCGCTATTGTGAAAGCATGGAAGGGAGACACAAAAGGCAATCTTATTTTTCGTGCAACGTCCAGAAATTTCAATCCACTCATGGCCATGGCGGGCAAAATCACCATTGTTGAAGTAGAAGAATTGGTTGAGCCAGGAGCACTCGATCCGGATATGATTCATTTGCCCGGGATTTACGTTCATCGGATTTTTCAGGGAACGAATTATGAAAAACGCATCGAACAAAAAACCGTTCGAACGAATGTGGCAATTTGACAATGTGATGATGTGATAATTGGGCAACGTGGCAATGAAAGAATTCTTCGATAGTTTCCCTATTTAATCTAGAAAAAAATTAATTTTCCAAAATAAAGAATCACATCACCACATCACCACATCATCACATCATCACATCATCACATAGTCACATTTTCAAATCATCAAATTAGTTATGGCCCTCGACAAAACCGGCATCGCCAAAAGAATTGCACAAGAAGTAAAAGACGGGATGTATGTGAATCTCGGAATTGGAATTCCTACTTTGGTTGCGAACTATCTGCCACAAGGAATTGAAGTAGAACTCCAATCGGAAAACGGATTGCTGGGAATGGGCCCATTTCCATTTGATGGTGATGAGGATGCAGATCTCATTAACGCCGGCAAACAAACCATCACCACACTTCCGGGCTCTGTCTTTTTTGATAGCGCGATGAGTTTTGGAATGATACGCGCACAGAAAGTTGATCTCACCATTCTTGGTGCCATGGAAGTGAGTGAACTTGGCGACATTGCCAACTGGAAAGTTCCGGGAAAAATGGTGAAAGGAATGGGTGGTGCGATGGATCTTGTTGCTTCTGCGAAAAACATCATTGTTGCTATGCAGCATTGCGATAAAGCCGGCAATTCCAAACTACTTCCTTCCTGCACCTTGCCATTGACAGGTGTTCACTGCGTAAAAAAAATAGTAAGTGACCTTGGAGTGTTTGATGTGCGCGACGGTGCGTTTGTATTGTTGGAAACCGCTCCCGGTGTTACGGTGGATGAAATCATCGCAAGAACAGCCGGCAAATTAATCATCTCAGAAAATGTGCACGAAATGGTTCTTTGACCCCATTTTTTTATCCGCCAATTTCTACACTCACACTTTCCACCTGTCCACCCATCGGTGCACTTATTTTCGTGACAATCACTTTGGCAGAATGTACATTTTTTATTTCCGTCAAAAGTGATTCGCGGATACGGTATGCAACCGCTTCGATCAACTTAGAGCGCACGGCCATTTCGCGATAAACGATTTCTTTCACTACGACATAATCCACTGTTGACTTCAGATCGTCGCCAATGGCGGCAAGTGTAAAGTCTGTATGTATTTCAACATCCACCCGATAATCGCCACCAATTTTTTCTTCCTCAGGCCAGCAGCCATGATTGGCGTGGACCATAATATTATTCAATCGGATGATGCTCATGTTGTTTTTATTTGTCCGAATAATGACAATGCAATTCGAATTCTACTGCTGTTATTTTTTACTCTCCTTCGACCATGAATCTTTCAACGTGACCGTTCGGTTAAAAATAAGTTTATCCGGAGTCGACAGCAGATCTGGTGTAAAATAACCAAGTCGGATAAATTGAAATTTACCACCCACAACTGCATTTTTCAAGTCTGCTTCCGCATAAGCGTTGTGAATTTCCAGCAAGCTGTTTTCATTGATGTATGATTTGAAATCACCCTCTTCAGCGGAAGGATTCTCCACTTTGAATAAACGATCATACAAATTCACCTGCACCTGCACAGCGAGTTTGGCGCAAACAAAATGCATGGTGCCTTTTACATTGATACCGCTTGTATCATGTCCACTTTTACTCTCCGGGAAATAAGTACAGTGGATTTCATTTACTACACCATTTTCATCGCGTGTAAAAGATTCACACTTGATGATGTATGCGTTTTTCAATCGCACCATCAATCCGGGGCCCAATCTGAAAAACTTCTTCGGTGGCTCTTCCATAAAATCTTCGCGTTCAATCCAAAGTTCCTTACTGAAAGGAATATCACGATGACCGCCACCACCCTCTACTTCCGGATTGTTTTCACCCGGAAGAAATTCCACTTTGTTTTCTTCGTAATTATCAATGATCAGTTTCACCGGATTGATCACTACCATTCTCCGCGTTGCCGATTTGTTCAAATCTTCGCGAATACAAAATTCAAGTAAGCCAACATCAATAACATTTTCCCTGCGTGCAATTCCGGTGAGATCACAAAAGTGCCGGATGCTTTCTGGAGTATAGCCGCGTCTGCGCAGACCACTCACAGTCGGCATCCGTGGATCATCCCACCCATTGACATGCTTTTCATTGACAAGCTGCAAAAGTTTGCGTTTGCTCATCACGGTGTAGTTCAGATTACGACGAGCGAACTCATATTGTTGACTTGGAAAAATTCCGAGCTTCTCAATAAACCAATTGTAAAGTGGCTTGTGCACTTCGAATTCAAGTGTGCAAATTGAATGTGTAATTTCTTCGATAGAATCACTTTGACCATGTGCAAAATCATACATCGGATAGATACACCATTCATCACCCGTACGATGATGATGCACGTGTTTGATACGATACATCAATGGATCGCGCAAGTGCATATTTGATGAACTCATATCAATTTTTGCACGCAAAGTTTTTTCGCCGTCCTTGAATTCGCCGGCACGCATGCGAGCGAAAAGATCCAGGTTTTCTTCCACGCTGCGATCGCGATAAGGAGAACTTTTTCCAGCCTCTGTTGGCGTTCCTTTCATCGAAGCAATCTCTTCGGCAGAGGAATCATCAACATATGCTACACCTTGCTTGATGAGGTTTACCGCAAAACTGTACATCTGCTCAAAATAGTCGCTTGCATAATGTTCACTTGCCCATTCAAAGCCAAGCCACTTGATATCATTTCGAATGCTGTCTACATATTCTGTATCCTCGGTCACAGGATAGGTATCGTCGAAACGCAGATTGGTTTTACCTCCGAATTTTTTCGCAATTCCAAAATTGAGGCAAATAGAAGTTGCGTGACCAATGTGGAGATAGCCGTTCGGTTCCGGAGGAAAGCGCGTGAGCACACGGCCATCGTGTTTGCCGTTTTTGATGTCATCCGCAATGATCTCTTCCAGAAAATTCGGTCCTCTTTCAATTTCCATATATGCGAAAATATTATTTTATAATCGTGTTTAATGCAACCTCAATACGTTGAACGCATTCCTTTTTACCCAACAGAACCAGCATACCCAAAAGGTCTACACCGCCAGACTGCCCGCTGATAATCACTCTGAATAGCTGCAATACATCACCCGGTTTAAAGCCATGCACAGCCGCTGTTTCTTTGAAAAGCAAATCAATTTCTGTCGTTTCAAAAGTGGCAAGTTGAGATAGTTTTTCAGACAAGCTCTGGAAAAATTCCCGACAACCGTCTTTCCATTTTTTATCCAAAACCAGTTGATCGTAAGTAGTCGGAGCCTCAAAAAGATATCTTCCAACGACGATCATTTCGTGCTCAAATTGCACCCGTGGTTTTAATAACTGCGCAGCAGTAGAAAGATAGTGCATTGTCACACGGTGATCGTCATCACTGAATTGAAATTCATTGCTCACCAGACTTTTCAGGTGCAGGGCAATGTCATCATCCGATTTGGAACGCAAATATTGTTCATTGAACCATTTCGCTTTTTCAGGATC
>JANOVT010000276.1:0-16014 GCA_031417525.1 Flavobacteriales bacterium
CAAAAAACTCAAAGTCATCATAGCTCACCCATCCAATTCCTTTGTCACCCCATTCTTCACCCCACGAATTCATCAATTGGAAACCACCCATGTTTTTTGCATACTTATAATCATCATAACCAATGACACACATTGCATGACCACCAAATCCGCTCATGTTTCTGTCGTCATCCGTCGACTGCCACATTTCCTTGCCCATCATATTTTGCATAAAACTTCCACCGACCATCATACCAATGACCACCGGCGCACCTTGAGCCAGATTTTGTTTAATTGCCAGAAGATTCACTTTAGTCGCATCTTCACCATTGCGTCCACCGGTCAAGCGATTTGATCCAACAATTTTGAATTCTTCCGCTTTGCGCAATTGCATGGAATTGGGTTTTGCACTGCAGTCCTGATCTGAATATGGCATGTCGTTGAAAAGTGCAATACCTTTGCCCTCCATCACTTTCATAGCCTCCGTGAGGTATGAACCCTGACAACCTTGCAAGGCGATCTGGTTGTATAAAAATGACGGGGAAAAAGTAGTCGAATTTGGTTCAACACCCGTCTCACGTGCACGCATGATTGATCTTGCGGCATAAGCCGAAGCCCAGGCAACACAAGATCCTTGCTGCCCTTGATTCAATCGTTTCGGCGCGAATTCCAGAAGAGAAACTTTCTCAGGCATAGGATTTTTCTTGTTGTCTGATAGAGGTTCGTAAATCTCATTCGACTCATACTTCTGTTTGTCGAAACTCGCACCAAGAGCGAAAAGTCCACCGTCTGCTTTAGAGTTAGCAGTTTGATCTGAAGAACTGCTGCAACCCTTACCTCCGGCGAAATAAATGATACCACCGATCACTGCGATGATCAGCAACATTTTTGGATTCCGTCCGAATAAGCCAATGAGTATTGGAATCAAACTCCCAATACCACCGCCACCACCACTGCCGCCACCTCCAGAATTACGTGGTGAGTAATTTCCTGAATTTTGATCTTCTCTGATTCTGATTGGCATAGTACTAGGATTTTTTTAGTTGATTCTTTTGATCAATCGCAAATGATGCGTATACTTTTTAGAGTTGTCATTAAAAATGCCTTCATGATCGAGCGTATCTAGTCTCACTTCGCCTGAAGCATGTATAATATTCTTCGAACCTTCGCTATTCTCAATGACAATTCCCACGTGAGTTATTCTTCCTTCAGCATTGTCAAAAAAAGCCAGGTCACCCGTTCGACATTCTTCCACAAAAGCAATGGCTGTTCCTAATTCTGCTTGCTGGTATGCGTCTCTTGGAATTGACTGGCCAATCATTCGCATGACAATCTGAGTTAAACCGGAACAGTCGATCCCCATAAAAGTACGTCCGCCCCATAAATAAGGAACACCGAGAAATTTTTCAGCGCTTAAAACGATATCTGCGAGCTTGTCGCTTTTTACATCAGCATTCTCAAGGTGAAATTGTTTAAGTCCAAGATGAAACCCATCACTATCAGCATGAAATATTTGAGACCCGGCTGGAAGAATCGCCTTGCGTGACTTGCTGTTCAAACAAACTTCGAATAATGAATTAATAAACATCCCACTCGATTCTTTATCCTGATTAAAAAAGTGAACTTGCTTGCGATCAACCCATCCTTCATATTGATCGTGTTCCAAACGCACCATCAGCCACTTTTCGTTTTCTTGAAGAATTTGCATTCGTTCACCAAAAAGGACCTGACTGGTCATTTCACTTTTATCTGAGGGTTCTCTTCGCATCGGTATCACCGATAATTCACAAATGCAATCGTCTGTCATAAACTGTTTTCATCTAGTGTGCAAAGAACGAAAGACGTGATGACTTTACAACTGGAATTGTTGCTCTTTATAAGATCAAGACTTGAATAATGGGACCAATGTTTCTAGAGTGACATTTAGACGAAGTTTCCGCTTTGAGCGTGCATAAATAGGTATTCGACTAAGAATACGCCTTATTCATCGAACAAACTGAAAAATTATTTGTTAAAATGCATTTCGTAAATGGCTGATTTTCAATTCATTTCAATACAAGTTAGAAATATTTTTCAATTTCAGCGACGAAAAACGAAATTTAGTCGAAGATTAACGTATATTTGTCGACTGAAAACTGAATTTAGTCTACTATTCTATCACGAGGCTTACACGCTTTTTTAACGGATTGCTTATTACATAAGAAAGTAACTCAAGCTAGATTGTTATGAAAAATAGTGTAAACACCTTTATCAAATTCACCCTGAACATCGCTCAAGCAGCGATAGAGTTTTTCCCTGCCAATACTAAACCGGCAGAAACGACTCCGGTTATTGTTATGCCATCACGCAACACAATCCGCTAATCCCATTGTAATTTCTTTTAATTGATTCATATAAAAACAAATCAAATTCTAACACGATGAAAAATCAAAACAACAGTTCAGCCGCCTTTGGGTTGAAGTCCGGAAGCAGAAAACTGCTTTTGTTACCACTACTGTTTGTTGCCGGAATGCTTTTCTCACAGGAAGCAATCAGTCAGCAAAAGCCTGCAGCGTCATTATCTAATACTGGCCTATTGCAGTTACCTACTAATCTGCCTTTGGCACCTGCTTACGTAGTAAGCCTTTCTTCTTTCGGTTTTGCGAATGAAACACAGGCTGTACAATTCTTCAGTTCCAAGTCTTTTGATTCATTCTTCATCAGACCGAATGTAAGCCAGAACAAAGCTGCTATTATGCTTGAGCTCGACAAACATCCGGGATGGACTGTCACCAACTGGAATAACCTGTTGAATAGCCAGACTACAACAACCCCTTTATTGAATTAATTAAAACTAAACATTACCTAACTTAATTTCAAAAATGAAAAATTTCTATTATAATTTGAAATGTTGTATTGTCGCGATGGTTTGCTTTTTGCCATTCGCAGGCGGTGCACAATTGAATGTAAATAGTGCGGCTTCGGCTCAAGATCTTGCAGACGCAATACTTGGATCGGGAGTAACTATTTCTAACGTGTCGTTGGATTGCGGCCCTGGTGGATCAGGCGTATTTTCTAACGGTGGTACTACTAACGTTGGTATCGGTGATGGAATTTTGTTGACCTCTGGTCGTTCAATCGATGCTATTGGTCCAAATAACAATGGAGGTCTCACGTTCGAGCAACCAGCTGCCTTCAGTGGTGATGCAGATCTGAGCACTATTGTTGCAGGTTCAATCGAAGATGCTTGCAAACTCGAGTTTGACTTCGTTGCAGAAAGCGACTTTATTTCAGTTCAATATGTATTCGGCTCTGAAGAGTATAACGAATATGTATGTTCTGTATTTAATGACGTTTTTGGTTTCTTCGTTACTGGTAACAAACCAGCCGGCGGAACATACAACGGAGAAAACGTAGCGCTTGTTCCTTCAACAACTCTTCCGGTTTCTGTAAACACCATCAACAATGGCTCTGCAGGTTCAGAGGGAAGTAATGCAAACTGTATTTCTCTTTTAAATTCAGTTTTCTACAACAACAACGCTGGTGGTCTTACCATCCAGTATGATGGTATGACAGTGGTATTGACTGCACAGGTTGCAGTTATCCCTGGTGAAACATATCACTTCAAATTCGCTATCGCAGACGTATCTGATAGCCGCCTTGATAGTGGTGTATTTATCCGTTCACAGAGTTTCTCTGTTTTCAATTGTCAAGCTGGTATCCTGGAATTCGTTGGTGGTACTCCAGCTCAGATTTGTACAAATGACGATATCGCTGATGTCGTTTCTGTTCAATCTAACTCTACTGCTTCAGGTGATGAGTACGCATTTTTGCTTACTGACCTTAGCGGCCAGATTTTGGCAATCAACACAACCGGTCAATTTGATGTAAACTCTTATGGAGCCGGTATCTATTTCATCTTCGGTATTTCTTATGATGGAATTGTAAGTGGTATCGAAGTTGGACAACCAATCAACGGTATTGATGCAGCAGAAGACGAAGGATGTTTTGACATCACAGCTCCTCTGACATTTACTATCGAAGATTGTATTACATTTGAATTGATTTCATGTGCACCAGACGTAACAGTTGAGTGTGGCACTGACCTCGAAAATTTTGAAATCACAGGTCTTCCTCAAGTAATTATCACCAATGGTGGTGATGAAGAACTTTCTTTCTCTCACACAGATGTAATTTTGTCTTCAACGGATTGCGGTTACGTAATCTTGAGAACATGGATTATCACTTTAGGAGATCTTTCAGAAATCTGCACACAGGTTATTACTGTTGTTGACACTCAAGGTCCGGTATTCCCGGAATTGAATGACATAAACGTACAGTGTCTTGAAGAGGTTCCAGGTTTTGAGGACTTGATCGCTATTGATGCTTGTTCCGGTCCTGCTGAAGTTGAAACTTTCGACAGTCAGACTGGCACACCAGAATCTGATTGTATTCTTTCAACTGCATTTGGTCCTGGCGCTGACTGGGCTGTTTGGTTGCCAGTTCTTTCTTCTGACAACGTAACTTCAAGTGCAAACTTTGTATTTGATGCAAATGGTGGTCATTTCGAACAATTTATTGATGGAACTGCTCACCTTTATGGAACAGTAGTTAACTCATCTAACAACAACGAACAATTCATCGTTGACTTATGGTTTGAAAACAAAGCGGATTGGGCTACCTGGAGTGGTCTTGGACGTAACTATAAAAATGATCTTGGTCTTGGTTGTGCTACAGCTGATCACATTAACTGGGATTATTTCGAACTCGTAGGTGGTTTCTCTACAATGACTGGTGCCGGTGATTTAGCTGGTGACGTATTGTATGTATATCACATGCCTGCAAACTTCTACTTCGGATTCCAACTCGGTATTGGTGCAAACAATAAAAATTGCAACGAAGGTCTTTCAGGTTGGTTCACTTACGATGGATTCGTAGATGGTGAATCAGTAGAAGGTCACGGTGACGTGAACGTTGATGCTGATTGTGAGCCAACAGGAAACGAGTTTGATTGTGCCAACAATACATCATTCACTCATTTCTACCGTGCTGAAGACGTATGTGGCCATGCTACAATCGTATCTCGTGATATCATCGTGAATGATACTACTAAACCAACATTTGATAATTGCCCAGAAAGTTTGACCATCGAATGCTCAGACGAAATTCCAGCAGTTGCAACTGGTATCACTGCTACAGACAATTGTGCTGGTGACGTAACAGTTGTTTACCTTGGTGAAACATCTGAAGGGAATGCTTGCGACAGCACACTTACACGAGTTTGGCAGGCAACTGACGCTTGTGGTAACTTCGAGCGTTGCGTTCAAACGATCAACATTCTTGATACAACTGCTCCTGTATTGAATGGCACACCTGCCGGTGAAATCACTGTTGAGTGTGATGCAGTTCCTGCTGCTGCTGTTGTAACTGCTACTGACAACTGTCAGGAAGAGGTTACAGTGAACTTCAACCAAAGTGTTGAAGAAGGTAACTGCCCAGGTAACTACACAATCTATCGCTACTGGTCAGCTGCTGACAGCTGTGGTAATGGTGTTGATTTCTGGCAAACTATCCACGTACAAGACACAACTGCTCCGGAATTTGATCCTTATGAATTCTATGCTCATATCGAGTGTAATGAAATTCCTGCAGTAATCACTGCTCACGACAATTGTGGTGAAGCTACAGTGGTTGTTGTTGAAGAAGTACTTAATTCTGGTGGTTGCTTAGGTGTATACTACAGATTGTATCGTGCAACAGATGCTTGTGGCAACACAACTGATGCAGTTCAATACATTTCTATTCTTGACACAACAGCTCCAGAAATCGTTGGTGTACCTGCTGAAGCTACTATCGAATGTAGTGAAGTAAGCTTAAGCGACAACGGAAATTACTTCGGTAACGATGGTGTTTATGGTGTTGACAATTGCGAATTGGAAGTTACAGTTACATACTCAGAAGAAGTAGTTGAAACAGACGATGATTGCGCTGCTTCATTTGATGTCATCCGCACTTGGGTTGCTATTGACTATTGTGATAACATGAGTGATTCTTCACAGGTTGTTCACATTGTTGATACAACAGCTCCAGGTCTTGAAATTCCAGGTGACTACACTGCAGAGTGCAGCGATGTACTTTACTTCGGTGAAGCTTCAGCTTGGGACAATTGCAGCGATTATGGTATCACAGAAGTAACAGATACTATCGAAGGTAACTGTGCAAACAACTACGTGATCACACGTACATTCGTTGCTACTGATGCATGTGGAAATGCTTCTGAGCCACAAACTCAGACTATCACTGTATCTGACACAACTGCACCAATCTTCGGTCTTGATCAACAAAATTCATACACTTACGAGTGTGACGAAGTAGTTGAACTCATCCAGCCTTACGCTGCTGATAATTGCAGCGAAGTTGTTGAATTCGCATACACAGACACTATGGCATGGGGTAACTCTTGCTACAATGGTTTCACACGTATCTGGACAGCAACTGACGAGTGTGGTAATGTATCATTCTTCTATCAGTCAATTACTATTCAGGATACAACTGGTCCAGTAATCAGCGGTTCACTTGAACTCGATCGTCCTTGCGATGACTTCGAAGGAACATTTGTAACTGCTACTGACAACTGTAATGAATTCGAAATTTATCACTACGATGAGCACGCTTCAGGTTCATGTGCTGGTAACGTGATCCGTCACTACACTGCTTATGATATCTGTCAGAATGCATCATCTGAATTCGTTCAGATCATTCACTTAACAGATGTTGTAGCTCCTGTTATCGATTCTCAAACTGCAGACTTCCAGGTGGAGTGTGGCAATGAGTACTCTGTTACTCCGGCTACTTTCTCTGACAACTGTGATGAAGAATTAGATATCACTCCAGGCTTCAGCTCTGAAACTATCGAGTGTGTTACTTATGAAACATACACATGGACAGCTGTTGACCATTGCAACAACATTACTGTTTCAACAACAGTAGTTACAATCGTTGATACACAAAACCCATGGTTTGAAAACTTCCCTGCTGATGCTATAGTAAACTGCGACGAAGAACTTCCAGCGGTTGTTTATCCATCTGCATACGATGCTTGTGATAGCCAAGTTGACATTGAAATTGCATACGAAACACTTGCCGGCGATTGCCCACAAGAATTCTATCAATTGCGTATTTTCCGTGGCGTTGATGATTGCGGAAATCAGGTTCTTGAAACTCAGACTATCCATGTGATAGATGAGATTGCTCCTGTATTCAACTACGATCAGCAGTATTATTACACTTATGAGTGTGACGAAACTCCAGAGCTTATTCAGCCTGTTGCTGAGGACAACTGTGGTGAAATTGAGTACAGTCATATCGACACTAACTTCTACAGCGTAGAATGTTTCACTTCATACTACCGAGTATGGACTGCAACTGACGAGTGTGGTAACAGCAGCCAGTTCTGGCAGTACATTTCAATTGTTGACACAACAGCTCCTGTTGTTGATGCATATGAAATCGAAATTGAAATGCCATGCGACCAGATCGTTGATGCAGTTCTTATCACTGCTACAGACAACTGTAACGAAGTTATCATTGAATTCAATGATGAGTATGTAAGTGGCGCTTGCGCAGGAAGAATCATCCGTACTTACACGATTCATGACATCTGTGGTAACTACACTCAAGGATTGTATGAGCAGATCATCACATTGATCGACGTTACAGCTCCTACAGCTGTTGAACCATCTGATATCACTGTTGCTTGTGACGAAGAAGTTCCTTCATTCGATCCAATGTTCTCTGACAATTGTGATCAGGAACTTGTATTGAGCCACTCACAGCCGCTTGCAAACGGTTACTGCAACGTTAGCGTTACAGAAACATGGACTGCAACTGATGCTTGTGGTAACACTACAACAGTTGATCGTGTGATCACTTACGTAGACGAAGTGAACCCATGGTTTACTTATGTACCTGCTGACGAAACACATGAGTGCGATGAGTTTTACATCCTTGGCGATGCATCGGCTGCTGACAACTGTGACCTTGAGGTTTCAGTTTCTGTAAGCTCTGCATACGAAGCAGGTGAGTGTGATGCTACATACACAATCGTTCGCACATTTGTTGCAACAGATGAGTGTGGTAACACAGCAACTGCTGAACAACGTATCTACATTCAGGATACACAAGCTCCATACTTCAACTATGAAGAGTCTGACTTGTACCTGAGCTATGAGTGTGATGAAGTTGCTGAAGTGATCGAGCCGATCGCTGCTGACAACTGCAGTTCATTTGAACTTTCATACTCAGATACTTTGAACTGGACAGATGGTTGCTACTTCGGTTTCTACCGAGTGTGGACAGCTACTGACGCTTGTGGTAACGCAAGTTCAGTTTATCAGAGCATCAGCTTCAACGATACAACTGCACCAGTTGTAAACGCATTCGACATCGAAATCGACATGCCGTGTGATCAGATCGTTGATGCGGTATTGATTTCTGCTATTGACAACTGTAACGACGCGATCATCACTTATAATGATGAGCACGTGAGTGGTGGTTGCGCTGGTAAAATCATCCGTACCTACACTGTTCGTGACAACTGTTACAACTATGCTGATGGTTTGTTCCAACAGATCATCACATTGACTGATACCGTTGCTCCAACACTTGAGAACGCTCCTGAAAACCTCGTTGTAGAATGTGGTAGCCAGTATGCATCATACACTCCGATCTGGAATGACAACTGTGACGATGACCTCATCGTATCAGCTATCAGCAGCATTGGTATGGATGGATGTAACCAGGTAATCGGCGAAGTTTACTTCGTAGAAGACCATTGCGGAAATGAAAACTCTGTTAGTCGTTCTATCACTATTGTAGATACAACTGCTCCGGTGTTGTCAAATCTTCCAGAAGATGCATCTTACGATTGCTCTGAAGAATTCGGTGTAGCTAACGTTACTGCATATGATGTTTGCAATGGTGAATTGCCAGTTGATCATTCAGACGTGGTACTTCCAGGTAACTGCCCATCAACATACACCATTGCGCGTACATTCCGTGCATCTGATGCATGTGGAAATGAAGCAGTATACGTTCAATACATCTCTGTGTCAGACACAACCGCTCCAGAATTCACGTATGTTCCTGAAGGTGGTAACTACTCATGTGAAGAAGGAATTCCTTCTGACCTTGCTACAGCTGAAGATGATTGCAGCACATTTGAAGTATCACACTCTGATGTTTCTGAGTCTGCAACAATAACCATCGGTGGTGGTGATGATAACACTGATTGCGGTCAATTCCTGACTTACTCAGTTGGTGGTTATGGCAGCGGAAATGGTCCACAAGGATCTTACCTTGCTTCTCATTTCGCATCGGCATTCCCGAACAATCTTGTAATCGGTTGTGCAGGTGCAACGTATACCTTCACTTCTGCTGCTGCGATTGTTAACTTCCTTCCAGCTGGTGGACCATCTTCGGTTCTTCCTGCAGGAAACGTAAACAATCCAACTGGTATCTCCAATCAATTGGCAAACCAGTTGACTGCTGCTATGATCAGTGTTGGTCTTGATGCTGCAGATCCAAACTTTGCACCTTCTGCAAACTCACTTGGAAATGCAATCTACAATTCTGGCCCATTCGTAGGAATGACAGTGAATCAGGTGATCGCTATTGCAAACAACCACCTTGGTGGTTGCGCAAACACTTATGATTTGACTACAATTGCTGACGCACTTGCACAGCTCAACTTGAACTATGACGCAGGTGTTGATAACGAAAACTTCGTTTGTGGTGGTGGAAACAGCATCCAATTGTGTGGTACATTGGTAACACGCACATGGACTGCAGAAGATGCATGTGGCAATGCTTCAACAGCAACAACTGAATACTTCTTGTATGATAATGTTGCTCCAACATTTGACCAGGATCTGTCAGACGTTAACGTTGAGTGTGCTTCTGAAATTCCTGCACCAGTTGTTGTTACTGCTACTGACAATTGCAGCACTGCTGAAGTTACAGTATCGACAGAAGTTCTTGAGTCAGACAATTGTGGTAACCAGGTTATCGCAGTAAGATATGTAGCAGTTGATGAGTGTGGTAACACAGCTCACACCGCATACACAATCTATGTGTTGGATGAAGTGGAACCAACCTTTGACAACTGCCCAACAAATCTTGTTATCGCTTGTGACGCTGAAATACCAGCAGCTGCTGATGTAACAGCTACAGACAATTGTGATCAAGATGTTGATGTTGATTTCGAAGAGTTCATCATCGGTGATCTTCCTGCTGAAGGTTCTATCGCTGATTGTGATTTGATCACACCTGTTCGTCCAGCTAACAACCCTTGCGTATATCCTTACGATTGGGCTATGGCTCTGTTTGGAATGCCATCTGCTCACCGTTGGTACTATGTATCAGAAGGTAGCCTTGTACAGTATCCTGATGGTTCAATCCACCTCGAAGCTACAATGAACAACGTACTTTCTCCAGGTAATGGATGGTATGTTAACGTTTGGTTCGGTAGCTCAATGGATTGGAATGAGTGGAGTTCACAGGCGTTCCCAACCAGCTTCAAAGCTGATTGTGGTGGCGAAGGTGCAAACCATGAGTCATGGACATACTTGTTGCTCCAGGCTGGTGAAGGTGCTGAGTTGACTGGTTTCGGTTCGTACAACGGTTCTACTTTGAACCTGGTTCACGCTCCTGCAAACAACTACTTCGGCTTCCAGTTGGGTGATGGTGCTAACAACTACAACGCTGCTGACAACGCATTCGGTGGATGGTTCAGCTACTCTGGTTTATTCCAGCAGCAGGCTGTATCAGGTGCCGGTGACTTTGCTCTCGAACTTGATTGCTGCCCAGACTACGAAATCGTTCGTCAGTGGACTGCAACTGATTGCTCAGGTAACACTACCTCTTGCGTTCAGCACATCACTTTCGAAGGTTCAACACCTGTAGTTCAAATGCCAACAACATCCGATCTCAGCGACGATTCAGACAAAGCAGTTAGCAACGTAACTGTTTCTCCGAACCCTGCTAATGAGAAAACAATGTTCACATTCACTGCTAAAAACGCTGCCAAAACAACACTTGAAGTGTTTGATATGACAGGAAGCAAAGTAGCTGATGTGTTCATGGGTGTAGTTGAATCGAACGTTGAATACAAAGTTGATTACAATGTGAACCACCTGGCTACAGGAGTTTACACTTACCGTTTGACGAATGGTTCAGAGACCGAAATGGGTCGTCTGATCATCAGTAAATAATCGGTTAGAGTTTTCAGATTATCTGAAATTTGAAAAGCCCCTCTGAGAAATCAGAGGGGCTTTTTTATCAGAGCGAGAAAGAGAACGAGAAAGAGGAGAGTGTGAATCATAGCTTTGATCCACACTCTCCTCTTTCTCGTTCTCTTTCTCGCTCTTATTCTCGCTCTGCTTTTGCTTCAGTTTTCTATCCGGAAAAGATGAAACGGCAACCGATAAGGATCGAGCTCCACAAAATGATGGCTACCGGTCCAGGTGTATTGATCGCCTGTAATCAGATCCTTTACGACAAACGATTCTTCTTCGTTTTTTCCAATCAATGCAACCGGAAGATGAAGTGTAGCACTTTGTTTTGAGTATGCCTCGAGATTTACAACACAAATGATTTTGTTGTCCCCTTGCACTTTCACCCATGCCATCATCTGATCATTGTCGATGTAACAAGATGAGTAGTTGTTGGTGAATTGAAGAGCAACATTCTCATTTCTTGCTTTGTTTACCAGTGATATGATTTGCATGAGTTTGTTCCTTTTGTTCCAATCCCAATGACGCACTTCATATTTTTCTGAATCGAGGTATTCTTCTTTGCCCGGTAAAGCAGCATGTTCCATCAATTCGAAACAAGGCCCGAAGATTCCATAGTTGCTGCTCAGCGTTGCTGCAAGGAAAAACCGAATGATGTATTGTGGTTCATGACCACTTTGTAAAATATACGGATTGATGTCGTGGGTGTTCGGCCAGAAATTCGGTCTGAAATATTCGCGCAGATTTGATTGGGTGAGTTCCTCCATGTATTGCGACAACTCATACTTACTGTTACGCCATGTGAAATAAGTGTAGGATTGATGATATCCCTTTTTCGCAAGATTTTCCATGATGCGCGGCCGCGTAAATGCTTCCGAGAGAAAAATAACATCCGGGAATGTTCCTTCGATTTCTTCGAGACACCATTGCCAGAATACAAAATTCTTCGTGTGCGGATTGTCCACGCGAAATATGCGAATGCCTTGTCCAATCCAATATTCGAGAATACTTTTCAATTCGTACCACATGTTTTGCCAATCCTCATTTTCAAAATCGAGTGGCAAAACATCCTGGTATTTTTTGGGTGGATTTTCGGCGTATTGAACAGTACCATCCGGACGCCATTTGAACCATTGCGGATGATCCTTAACGTAAGGATGATCAGGTGAACATTGAATTGCAAAATCCATAGCAACTTCAATTCCCATATCTGTTGCCGTTTGAATGAATTTTTGAAAATCACCCAAAGTTCCCAATTCTTTTAAAATCGCTTTGTGTCCTCCGATCTCACTACCTGTGGCGTAAGGACAACCCGGTTCACCCGGTTGAATATCCAGCGTATTATTTTTACCTTTTCGAAAAGCTGTACCAATAGGATGTATTGGTGGGAAATAGACAATGTCAAATCCAAGTTCTTTGATGCGCGGCAATAATTTTTCACAATCTGAAAACGTCCCGTGGACATTTTTCTCCAAACTTCCACTTCGTGGAAAAAATGAATACCACGCGCTGAAACCTGTGCGTTTCCTATGCACTACGCATGCAAAAATCTTTGGATAAATTGTTTCGTAAAATGCGAGTGGATACTGTTCCAGAAATTCTTCCAATTCCACTCCGGCTGCAAACTGATTGGCCTCAGCCCCATTCAATTTATCAATCCATTTATTCACTGAAGACTTCGACTTTGCATACTTTTTCTGAATCTGAAGTAAATACTCAATCCCAATTTTCAATTGCAATTCGAGTTCCTTGTCATCTCCTGAATTCAAGCGTTTTCTGAAATCCGCTTGCCAGGTTTCCGAATGATTGATAAACGCACGAATGCAATATTCGTATCTGCCAGATTCATTCAATTCAAAAACTCCACTCCAGCGATCATTGGAAATAAAAGACATCGGTGATTCCTGCCATTTTTTTTCTCCGGCTCTCCTATAAAGCAGAATGGGCGTCACATGATCATGTCCGTCTGCAAAAACATCTGCTTCCACCTGAAGCAGTTCACCTTCTGTTCTTTTCACAGGATATAAGCCATTGTCTACCTGAGGCGATACATTTTCAATAATGACGCGCTGGCGACCAGTTTTTTCAAACGCTTTTGAAATCAATTGTTTTTTCATTTGTGTCTTGAAAAGTTGAGTGATGTAAATTTTAAATTTCAGATAAGAGGTTCAATTTGCCGAAATCTGCGCTTGAATCTGTGTAATCTGCGTTAAAATGAATACTACTTAAACGCAGATTACACAGATTCAAGCGCAAATTTTCGCAGAACCCATGTTACGGATTTTACAAGCCGAAATATTATTGAACTTCCTATCAATCAAGTCAAAAAAGAATTTTGACATATTTTTAAATTTTACCAAACGGTAGTGATTCATTCTACATAAATAAGAAAATTTCAATTTTCGCTTGTATGCAATGATGCTAACTAGAGCACTGTAATCTCATGAAAATTCTTATCCACAGAAAATTTAATCTTACCCATAGCACGATTGCGCTCGCTGATTTTATGCAGTTTGCCGTCTACAGTGTATTCTGAAACATCGAATGGTATTCCGGTTATGATTAGTTTAAACTTCTCGAGTTTGCCAATAAAACTACCCAATGAATTCTGCCAGATCCTCAATGCATTCTTCGTTCCTTTCAAGTCAAAACGGATAATTTCATACTGACCATTTTTATACCCCATGTTCTCACCATCATCCAGGTAAAGATGACTTTGTTCTTCGCCCTCCTTATAAAAAACATGCAGTGTAATTTCTTTTACCGGCTTTTCCCCGACATACTGCATCTGAGGCCACGTTGGAATGATAGCGCCTTCCTTGATGAACAACGGGATTTGTTTCATCGGTGTCTGACTTGTGAACTCTTGTCCGCCGACAAAATAAACATCATCCCAATTGTGATACCAGCCACCAGCCGGCAGAAAAACATTCATCGATTTTGATCCGGCTTTAGTCACCGGACAAATCAGCAAATGATCGCCAAGCATAAATTCATTATTTCGATGGTGCGTTTCAACCTGTTGTTGATCCACAAAAGTGATCGGTCGCAACATCGGTGTTCCATAGCGATAGTTTTGCCAAAAAGTGGTGTAGAGATATGGCAACAGCCGATAACGCATCTGAATAAATTTCTTACAGATAGCTTCATAAGTTGAACCGAAGCTCCACGGTTCCTGATCGAATCCAGTTTCATTACTCGCACTGTGCGTGCGCATGAACGGATGAAACGCTGCCATCTGAATCCAGCGGGTGTACAATTCTCCATCAGGTTCACCAATAAATCCACCGATATCACTACCCGCGAAACTGATTCCGGAAATACTCAATCGCTGACATTGTTGCGAAGCAATGTGAAGATGTTCCCAGGAAGCAGCATTATCACCAGTCCACACACTGCTCCATTTTTGTATTCCCGAATAAGCACTACGGGTAATCACAAACGGCCTTTTCGGCATTTGAAATTTTTTCAATCCTTGATAAGTCGCTTTGGCCATTAAGTGACCATAAATGTTGTGTGCCTTTCGATGACTGCAATGATCTCCATCGAAATCATGTCGAACATCTTCGGGAAAAGTACCCAATTCGAATACGGCGGGTTCGTTCATGTCGTTCCAGACACCTGCAACCCCATTTTCCACCAACACCCGAAAAAGATCACTCCACCATTCACGAACTCTCGGATTTGTGAAGTCAGGAAAAACACATTTCCCGGGCCATACATCTCCTTCCATCAATGCACCATCCTGACGTTTACAAAAAACGTCTTTGGCAAGTCCATCCGTGTAAATACTATATTCAGGATCCACTTTGATTCCCGGATCGATGATCACGACTGTTTTGAATCCTGCATCCTCCAACACTTTGGTGAGTTTGGCAGGTTCCGGAAAATGCTCCTTTGAAAAAGTAAAACATCGAAACCCTTCCATGTAGTCAATGTCGAGATACATCACATCGCATGGAATATTTCTGCGACGAAATTCCATGGCCACTTCTTTCACTTTTGAATCCGGGAAATAACTCCAGCGGCATTGATGATAACCGAGTGCCCACATCGGAGGCAATTCAGGTTTGCCGGTGAGCCCTGCATACTCGCGGGCCACATCCAGCATATCCGGGCCATAGATAAAATAATAACACATCTCACCACCACGAGCCCAATAACTTGCTACGTCATTTCTTTCAGAACCGAAATCAAAAATGGTCCGGAAAGTATTGTCGAAAAAAATACCATAGCCTCGCCCATGATGCAGACCGTAATAAAATGGAATGTTCTTGTACAACGGATCGGATGATGCACCATAAGCATACGCATCCGTTCCAAAATTTTCGAAACGTTTCCCTCTGATCTGAAGATCAGCCGGTTTATCGCCCAGACCATAAAACACTTCGTCTTCCTGAATTTTTTTACTGCAATAAACAATCTTACCGCCCTTGGTGAGATAGTGTTGCCAATGAAAACCGGCTTCATCCTCGTTGATGATGTTGCCTTTATGATCTGTGATCACAATTTTCAAATCTTTTTTATCGATAAAACATTTCACCTGTTTGGTGATAATGCCAATGTGTTCACCATCATCGAAAGCGGAAAGAGAAACGAGACCCTCCTGCAGATCATTCACGAGAGCGTATGAAAAATCGCGATGAAAAGTGCCATCGGCGGCATAACGAAAACGGATAATTTTATCATTGATGACACGAACTTCGAGAATGGTCTCGCCGGTATAGAATAAAAAAAGATTCCCTTTTTGTTCCCACCGGCGAAT
>JANOVT010000277.1:0-11319 GCA_031417525.1 Flavobacteriales bacterium
AGACAAATCCATGTTTGACGAACGATTTCAAAAATGTCAACCGACAATCCGTTATTTCAGTTTTTAGTTTGGCATTTTTGAAAAAGTGAGTCCCGTAGGGATTGGATTTGCTTGGCCCGAAAGTGGCGTGGATTTCAAGAATATCATCAACAGCCTTGAATTTTTTGGTTCTTTTTTTATCAAGAAAAAAAGAACAGAAAGAAAAGAAATGAACATGCAAAGCCTCTTATCTCAGGTGCCATGAATTATACGCTGTTAAACCGATGGATTTTTCGATGCTGAGGTATGATTGCGGATAATCATTTTTTGTATTAAGAAAATCGAGATTTCATTTCACTGGAAATCGTAGCGAAGCAAGTATTTTTTTCGCCGTGCTTTCATGCAGCAGGACAGCATACGCAAAAATCATTGCAAGAGCAAAATCCCATAAATGAAGAAATATTCCGATAAAGAGGTGGAATAAAATTCCGGCAAATAAAAAAAGATGACGCCCCTTTTTGAGCCAGATCATAAATGGAAACAGCATCTGGTATACAAGTCCAAACCAGGCCATGAACTTCATCATCCATGCCGAATGAATCATCCAACTATTTCTCCAGAAAGGCGCAGAAAAGTGATCAATATGAAGTGTGTAGTAAATCGCGCTACCTGCAAGCCATTGTTCACCACTCAGCTTATAAATGGCTGCAACCAGATATACCAAAGTGATCTGAATGATACAAGCATAGTATGCCAGATTCGTCAGAACAACTCGGTAGGGCGATGCGTCTTTGGTGTAAACGATCGAACAATAAAAAGCGAGCATCATCATCAGCATCATGCCCGAGTTGAACGACTGAATTGCAGAATAAAAAAGCATCCAGGATGTCAGCCATGTTAGAATACGTGGAATGAATGACCACTTTTTCTCAGGCAAACTTAAAAATGCACAAATGACATGAGTCCAGAAAATGAGTTTGAATCTTGTTGCGTCATAGATTAATTGGTAAAAAAAATTCTCCAGAAAATTATTCGAATGCCCTTGACGATAGAAAACATTGTCAACTCCCCAAAGTAGATCTTTCACATTCCAGATCATTATCACGTTGATGATAAACCACAGATAAACTAAAAACGAAAGAAACCGCAATGCACCGGGTGCAATTACGACGGATGATAATTTCTTGATGATGTTCTCCATCTTTTATTTTTCCGGCCTGAATACTGGAAATTCAAGATACGAAGTTTGAAAAGTATACGCCTGATCCGGTGGTGGTGTGAAACGGAAATTCAATCGAACTTGCACTGAATCTGGTTGCCCGGTACTGGAATGTAGCTCATGCATTTTCAATACAAAAAACAATGAACGGGCATAATCCGAACTTTGAACAATGCGGTCGAATTGTTTCCTTCCATCACGAGAATAAAAATTATTGAGCACTTGCCAGCCCAACGCTGTATTGAATCCTTGCTCAATGGTTTCCATTCTGGAACTGGCTCCAAATCCAAATGATGCACTGGCGTCTCTCCAATCACTCCATCCGGATGATTCGCCATATCGATACTCCAATTCAACATTGTACTTGGGAAGATCAGGGGCAAATAATTTCCAGTTTTGATGAAACATCGGCACAGCATACCTGTCTGAAAAGCGATTGATTTGGAATGGCAGGTCATCTCTGAAACAGTAGGCTGTGATGAGAGCGGAATGCAACAGAAGCAGCAGGATTCCTGAAATTGTAAAGATCTTCAGACCCTTACTCAAGTGTTTTTCATTCGGATTGTTTTGGTTGTCCTGCATACGAAATATGGCCAAAATGTGGTGAAATGTAAGATGAGTTTACCGTTGCATGAAGCAGAAAATGAAGGATAACAAAACCCATATCTGAATTTTGTGATGCTTCTTAGTAGGTTTGTGATCGACAAATTTTTCACATGACAGAAAACAAAGCGAACGATCCCAAACTTAAATCCTGGGTCACTGTTCCCGAAGGAAGTGATTTTCCAATACAAAATCTTCCTTTCGGAATTTTCAGAAACGAAAGCCAGTTGCCACACGTCTGCTGTGCTATCGGTGATAAACTCATTGATCTGAAAGCACTACACGTGATGGGTTACCTTGAGAATCTACCTTTTACTCTGGATGACATGGTGAGTAGTTCACTCAATAAATGTATGCGCCATGGTAAACAGGGTATGCGTGAATTGAGAAACAGAGTTTCTAAATTGCTCAGAAGCGATATGCCTGATTTGCGCGACAAAGAGCATCATGTGCGTCAGGTGCTCTTTAATCAAAATGAAGTGCAATTACTCATGCCGATCGATGTTGGCGACTATACTGATTTTTATAGCAGTGAAGATCATGCTCGTAACGTTGGTATCATGTTTCGTGATCCTGCAAGAGCGCTTTTGCCAAATTGGAAGCACTTACCGGTAGGATATCATGGTCGCGCTTCCAGCATCGTGATCAGTGGTACACCATTCCACAGGCCGAAAGGTCAGACGAATGCCAGTGATGAAACAGATCCTGTTTTTGGCCCGACCAAACAACTGGATTTTGAACTGGAAATGGCTTTTGTTACATTCGATGGTAAACCGCTTGGTCAAAGTATCACAACAGCAGAAGCGGATGATTACATTTTCGGCATGTTGCTTTTTAATGATTGGAGTGCAAGAGATATCCAACGTTGGGAATATGTGCCACTGGGACCTTTCCTGAGTAAGAATTTCGTGTCAACAGTTTCTCCCTGGTTAGTCACATTGGATGCACTCGAACCATTTCGAATGGAAGGTCCTGGGCAAGTTCCTGAAGTGCTTCCTTACTTAAAATTTGAAGGTCAGAAAAATATCAATATCCAACTTCAGGTTTCGATTCAACCTGATGACAGTGAAGAGTCTGTCGTTTCAAATAGCAATTACAAGTACATGTATTGGAACATGGCTCAGCAACTCGCGCACCACACTGTCAATGGTTGCAATATCCGCTGTGGAGATTTTATGGCTAGCGGAACCATAAGCGGTCCTGCCGAAGGGTCATTCGGAAGTATGCTTGAGATCTCCTGGAAGGGTACAAAGCCTGTCTCACTGAGTGATGGCTCAACAAGATCTTTTATTCAGGATGGTGATACTGTGATCATGCGGGGATTTGCCGAAAAAAATGGCGTTCGTGTTGGTTTTGGTCAATGTGCTGCTAAAGTTTTGCCGGCAAACTAGAAGGGTAAGTCCAGAAAAGCCTGGTCATTTTGCATATGAGTATTGCCTGAATGTAGAGTAGGGTAGGCGTTCTGCACGGCAGCGGAACAATTCATTTTGTTTGTCGTATCAGTCTGTCATGTTCCTTTCAGAAAACCTTTGTTAATGTCCTGTTATACATATCCGGATGACCACAGTAAAGGTTTCACCTTTGCGCTTCGTCACGATATGCGGCACACTTTCAGAATATTTATCCTTGTTGCTTTACTGCTTGCCAAATTCACGCTTTCGTTTTTTGGTCAGGGTGACAATTCCGATGATTCATTTACAGAAAGCATTTCAACATCCAAACATAATATTTCGCATGTCGATACTTTGTGTTTTGTAGATGAAAACGAATCACGCGTCGAAAGCGATGATGACAATGACGATCACAATTTTCTGATTTTATCTGATTCGATTGAATCATTGTCTGCCAATCTTCAGCGAATTGTCTTCGCATCTTTTGCTGGAAAGGATCTGGCTTCTGCTGAAAAACTTTTTATTCTCCATAGTAATTTCCGACTTTGAGATTCTGAACTGCTCTTTCCTTGAGGGCGGTATCTCACGTTCAGTGAGAATTGGTCGCATGTTGAGTTAGCTCTTCCAGCGGTCACACTGGCATTTTTCTGATGCCAATACTTTTTCGTTTTTTCATACATAATCAGAATGAATAATGAGTACAAACCTTTCATTCACTCATCCGGGTATTTTGGAAAATACGCGAGTAAAATTGGTTGATGGTTTTGATGAATACAGCGTGTTGCACGATCTAAAGCACTACCTGCCTGCGCAGGCTCCGCTCAAAGATTTTATTCATCACAACACATTACATGCATTTCAAAACAGAAAATTTCATGAAGCGATTAGACATGCATCCGCCAAGTTTGGCTACATGGTTTCGCTTTCATTGAATGAATACAGAGGGGCCTATCATTCAGGCAGAATTACACCGCTCATGCTCGAAAGAGCTATCATAGCTCGCAAAGGCGATAAGAATGTAGCACAGTGGGTGGAGAAAATGCTGAATGGAGAATATAAGATCGACGTTCTGCCTCGAATTGGTGCTTTGCGTTCAACCTGGAAACGCAATTATCAGATGGACATGGATAGCATGGTTCATCCCACTTTATTTCGTGTTGTTTGCAGTTACCTCGATCAGGGAATTGCCATTTGGAATTTCCCGGTCGAAAACAAAGGATTCCTTACTTCTCTCAGAGAACTTGAAACGACCAGTTACACAAGTTTTTTCAAAAGCAAAAGGGTGGCGAATATGCTTAAGAATGGTCGTGTGGATATCGAGCCGTTGCTCGAATTGATTGTTGGCAAAGAGGAATACTATAAGCAATATCTTTTTGATCAACAGTTTGCTCACCAGGGATGGTCGGGCATGGTGGCTACCATTGAAGCTCAACCTTCCACTTTGCTTTCGCGCCGCAAAATCAGTTTGCAAGACTTAATAATATTTGAATTGCTGCTTGAGTTGGATGCGCTGTATCGGCATTTTGGCGAGAAATGGAAACCTCTTGCAGAAAAACTTGAATCAAATCCTGTTGATCTTTTTGCTCCAGTGCCCGCCACACAATACAGCGAAGTCATTTCTCTCTGGCAGGAGGCTTATGAATGGAGTTATTATGATGAAGTGCTTGCCGGAATCGTTGCGCAGAAAAAGCGAAAAACAGTGAAGACAAAAAAGTCTTTTCAAGCACTATTTTGTATCGACGACAGAGAATGTTCTTTCAGACGTTATCTTGAAAATTTGGATCGCGAATGCGAAACATTTGGTACTCCCGGATTTTTTGGTGTTGAGTTTTATTTTCAACCATTAGAAGGTAAGCACCTCACAAAACTTTGTCCCGCTCCGGTTAATCCAAAATATCTTATCAAGGAAGTTGGATCAGCCAGTAAAAGAAAACGTGATCCTCATTTTTCAAAGCACTCTCATTCTTTTCATAGTGGATGGCTGATTACACAGACTCTTGGATTTTGGTCGGCTTTTCGTTTGTTCCTGAACATTTTCAGACCAGGCACTGGTCCTGCTTCTGCATCTTCATTCAGACACATGGACAAAACTGCCAGGCTCACCATTGAGACGCATCATCCCGAACATCACGAAAAGGAATTGCAGGTTGGTTTTACAGTTAACGAAATGGTTGATCGGGTGGAAGGTTTACTAAAAAGCATCGGTCTTGTGAAGGATTTCGCAGATATCGTTTATGTGATTGGTCATGGTTCTTCCAGCGTCAACAATCCACATTATGCTGCTTACGATTGCGGTGCTTGTTCCGGTCGCGCAGGTTCTGTGAATGCACGCGTAATCTGCTATATGGCAAATCATAAATCTGTTCGCAAACTTTTAGCTGAACGTGGAATTGTCATTCCTGATTCAACACATTTCGTGGGTGGTCTTCATGATACAACGAGCGACGACATCGATTTCTTCGATGAGGATGCATTGACTTCAGATCATCTCAAAAAACACCTTGGAAATCAGAAAATTTTCACGATAGCATTGGATAGAAATTCAAAGGAACGCTCAAGAAGATTTGAATCTGTGAACACGAGGAAAGGTCTGAAGGGTATTCACGATGCTATGCGGAAACGTTCCGTTTCCCTTTTTGAACCTCGTCCTGAATTAAATCACGCAACGAATGCACTCTGCATTGTTGGTCGTAGGAATCTGTCTGAACATTTGTTCCTTGATAGAAGATCATTCCTCAATTCATACGATTACGAAATTGATCCGGATGGTAAATACTTGTTTAGTATTTTGAAAGCTGCCGCACCGGTATGCGGTGGTATCAATCTGGAATATTATTTCTCCAGAGTAGATAATCAGAAACTTGGTGCAGGTACAAAACTTCCACACAACGTAATGGGCCTTTTCGGTGTTGCGAACGGCATCGATGGTGATTTGCGACCTGGTCTGCCAAGCCAAATGATCGAAGTGCATGACCCGGTGCGCCTGCTCGTCATCGTCGAACATTTTCCGGAAGTAGTGCTCAACACTATTCAACGTGTTGACGCTACATACGAATGGTTCAAAAATGAATGGGTGAATTTGGTGGCAGTAGATCCTTCAACACATGAACTTTTCGTGTTCAGAGATGAAGCATTCACTTCTTATAAACCAGTGTCAAAGGTCAGACACTCTGAAGAGTTAGAACGAATCATCGAAACTCAAATGGAAAACTTACCTGTCTATTCAATCAACTAATCAAAATGGATCTCGCACACATACTTCCCGTTTTTGTCCTGATACCATTGATCGGTTTTATTTCCAGTCTATTTATCAGGCACAAGGCTGAAACCGCAATCTCACGATTAGCAATGATCGCAGTAACAGCACACATGCTGGTGCTCGTCATTTTTGTGGGTGCGTGGTTATTGAACGGCCATGTTCCTTTGAATGAGAAAGACATTGTTCTTTTCAAATCAGCAGGCTATGAATTTTATATCGATTTCTGTTTCGATAAAATTACCGCAGCTTATCTTTTGGTTGGAGCTTTTCTTACTTCACTGGTTACTGTTTATAGCAGATATTACCTGCACAGAGAAACTGGGTACAAAAGGTTTTTCAACTCATTACTTTTTTTCTACCTCGGATACAATATCACCATTTTATCCGGGAATCTTGAAACACTTTTTATTGGTTGGGAAATACTTGGCATCTCATCTTTTCTGCTGATTGCTTTCTATCGCGAACGTTATCTGCCTGTAAAAAATGCAGTAAAGGTTTTTTCAATTTATCGTATTGGTGATATCGGTATCATACTGGCAATGTGGCTTAGCCATCATCTCTGGCATGAAAACATTACCTTCTTCAAGCTGACGAATTATGAATTGGTTCATGAACACTTGCAATCACATAGCTTAACCGGAGTCATCATTTCATTGATGTTTCTGTTGACGGCTGCAGCGAAATCAGCGCAGTTTCCTTTCTTCACCTGGTTGCCTAGAGCTATGGAAGGCCCAACTCCATCCAGTGCAATTTTTTATGGTTCCTTATCTGTGCACCTCGGTGTTTTTTTGTTGCTCAGAACATTTCCGTTTTGGGAACATCAATATTCTGTTCGTGTCTTGATCGCGGCACTGGGATTTGTCACCGCATTGATGACATCAGGAATTGCCCGGGTGCAGTCGTCTGTCAAAAGCCAGATTGCTTACGCTTCGGCAGCGCAAATCGGATTGATCTTTATTGAAGTTTCACTTGGTTGGACTGATTTAGCGCTTATTCACTTTGCGGGCAATGCTTTCTTGAGGACATACCAACTTCTGGTGTCGCCTTCTGTAGTTAGTTATCTGATCAGGGAACAATTCTATAGTCCTCTTATCCGTGAAAAAACAATTGAGGATTTTTTACCAAAAAGAATCGCCATGACATTTTACATGTTGAGTTTGAAAGAATGGAATCTCGATTCACTGATGTATCGCTTGCTCTGGAATCCTTTGAAGTGGGCCGGTAAAAAGTTGGATTTTCTATCAGTAAAAGTTGCACTGATTTTTTTCGGCGTGATTTACACCGCAGGTTGTGTCTTGCTTGCAAATGAGCAATGGCTTTCTCCCACAGCGATTCATTCATTGCCGTTCCTTTTTTCTTTCATCGGTTTGGTGATGGTTCTGAAGTCATTCACTGAAAGGAAAAATGTAGTCGTTGCATGGATGCTCATCATCATGAATCATTGCTGGGTCGCCCTTGCGATTTCATTCAATGAACATTACAACATGATGCATAATTTTCTTTACCTGAGTGGAATACTTGGCTTCGGTCTGATTGGTTATCTCACACTTCGTTCACTGAAATCAAGAGGGAATGATATTGATCTGGATCGCTTTCATGGTTTCTCATACGTGCATCCGCGTATCGCCTTTTTTTTCCTGATTGCTTGTTTGGGAGCGTCCGGATTTCCAATCACTCCCACATTTATTGGTGAAGATTTGATTTTCAGTCATATTCACGAGAATCAGGCAATCCTCGCACTCTTCGTTTCGCTTAGCTTCATCATCGATGGTCTTGCGATTGTTCGCATTTATGCCCGCGTTTTTATGGGACCTCACGTCAAATCAATTTATGAAATGGGCTATAGATCCTCTTAGGTGCTATAGTATTTAAATCAACATTAAAAAATTCACGTTATGAATTCACCGAATAAAATTTCATTTTTCGATATCAAAGAAATCAAACAAAACTGGAAATCAGATTTGTTATCAGGATTTTTGGTATCTCTTATTGCCTTGCCGTTGTGTCTCGGCATTGCCGGCGCAAGCAATTTTCCTCCTATTATGGGAGTGGTCACCGCAATTGTCGGTGGACTGGTGGTCGCCTGGTTTGCCGGCTCACAGCTAACGATCAAAGGTCCTGCAGCCGGACTTATTGTGATCGTTGCCGGTTGTGTGGATGCCATGGGTGGAGGCGAAGCCGGCTGGCATCTGACTCTGGGTGTTGTAGTTGTGGCTGCGCTCATTCAAGTTCTTCTTGGAGTTTTTAAAATAGCACGATTTGCAGATATTTTTCCGGTAAGTGCTGTGCACGGGTTGCTTGCCGCTATAGGTATTATCATTTGCAGCAGACAA
Source organism: Flavobacteriales bacterium (assembly GCA_031417525.1). GTDB lineage: Bacteria > Bacteroidota > Bacteroidia > Flavobacteriales_D > Sanyastnellaceae > JAIBBG01. Next base: position 8,785 of record JANOVT010000277.1, read on the forward strand.
ATTCACTTGTTACTTGGAGAAGATCCTTCAGCGATAAAAGGAAAGGAACCTTTGGAGTTAATTGAAATGATTCCGCATGCGTTTACTGTATTCAACACTTCTATTCTCATCATCGGTGTGGTTTCTCTGGCTATTCTTTTCCTGATGCCAATGATCAAAATTTCATGGGTGAAGAAAATCCCGGCTGCTTTAATAGTATTAGTGCTTTCAGTTTTTATGGCGAAGTACTTTCACCTCAATGATCCTGAATTTAGTCAGCTGAAGCCTCTCATCAATCCCGGTGAATTATCAGCCAATGTCAATGTAGATTTTTCTGGTGCATTTTCACATACCGGTGTTTTCCTTCAGTATGTTTTAATGTTTGTTTTGATTGGTTCACTCGAGGCACTCTTGAGCAATAAAGCAATTGACATGATGGATCCTCAGCGAAGAAAATCTGATAACAACAGAGACCTCATGGCTATTGGAGCCGGCAATACTGTTTCTGGTATACTTGGCGGATTGCCGATGATCAGCGAAATTGCTCGTAGTTCTGCGAATGTGATGAATGGTGGTAAATCACGTTGGGCAAATTTGTTTCATGGTGTTTTCTTGTTGCTTTATGTAGTGGCCCTTACTCCAATCATTAAGATGGTGCCCGTTGCCGCTCTTTCAGCTATGTTGATTTATGTTGGTTTGAGATTGGCTTCTGCGAAGGAGTTTCGTCATGCATGGGCATTGGGTAAAGATCAGTTTATCATCTTTTTTGGAACGATGATCATGTGTTTACTCACAGATCTTTTGTTGGGTGTGTTCACAGGTGTGGCGCTCGAATTAATTATCCATTTTGTTCGCGGTATGAAAGTGAAGGATGCTTTCAAAGCTGTTTTGCATTCAGATCATGATGAGGACGAAATTCGCGTGCAGGCGAATTCTGCATTGGTCTTCACTAATCTAATGGGCGTCAAAAAACATCTTGCAGAATTACCTCACAGAAAAACCATTACGTTTGACGTTTCAGGAGCAAAGCTGATTGATCACACGGCATTGGAAACATTGCATAATTTGGAAGAGGAATTTGAAAGACGCGGCACACGACTTCATATTGTCGGATTGCACGATCACAAACGATCTTCTGATCACCATCTTTCTGCTGCGTTTAAACCTAAAGAAAAAAAATAACCTCATTGAATAAAATTGAATGAAAGACAAATTTTTAAAGCGTGTCTTGCTTGTCTTGTTTTTTCTGACAAGCTATACTGCACTTTACGCACAGGGACAAAAGGAGCTCAAATATTATTTGAGTAAGGATAGCACTGAATATGTGAAGTTGACATTCGCAAATCAGGTATGGGTAAGATATACGCAGAACAATCCGGGCAGTACGATTAATGGAAAAGCACAGGACGAAACGTTTGATATCGGTCTTCGGAGAACACGATTACAGTTGTTTGGTAAAACATCTCCACATACATTTTTTTACCTTCAGCTTGGACAGAATAATTTCAACTACCTGAGCACGAGGAAAACCGGGTTTTTTATTCATGATGCATTAGGTGAAGTCAATGTGAATAAACATTTTGGTGTTGGTGCTGGATTAACAGCCTGGACTGGTTTTTCAAGATTTTCTTCGCCGGGTGTTGCTTCGATTATGGCTTTGGATGCTCCGCTTTTTTTACAAGCAACGAATGACGCCAATGATCAGTTCCTGAGAAAATTGAGTGTTTATGCTAAAGGTAAATTAGGTAAGTTGGATTACAGGCTCATTCTTTCGAAACCGTTCATGTTCACGACTTCATCGCTTTATAGTGCAGCAAATAAAATTGATCTTGATTCGAAGTTGTCTCCCGAAGCTCCACATGTCCAAGGAAGTTGTTATGTATCGTGGCAATTCTTTGATCAGGAATCGGATGACTTGCCTTACCAGGTTGGAACTTATCTCGGCAAAAAGAAGGTGCTTAATCTTGGCGCAGGTGTGCAATTTCAGCAGGATGCGATGTGGAATCTGGCAATGAATGGTGATACTGTTCGTCACGATATGTTGCTTGCATCTGTTGATCTTTTTTATGATGCTCCGGTGAATGCCACAAGAGGCGATGCCATCTCCATTTATGCAGTGGCAACTCATTATGATTTCGGTCGAAACTATATTCGAAACAGTGGCCCAATGAATGTCACGGACGGCTTGAACAGCAATGGTAAATTCAATGGGACTGGAATTTTATTTCCAATGATTGGTTCCGGAAATTCGGTCTATCTGCAAGCCGGATACCTCACAGGAAAATTATCTCAAACCAAATCACTCGGAATGCTTATGCCTTATCTGTCCGCACAGGTGAGTAAATATGATCAGTTCGAAAAGGTGATGATTTTTGGAGATGCAGGAATTTCCTGGTATCTGGATGGTGCGCGGTCGAAATTGACATTTGGTGTGCAAAACAGACCGGTGTACGAAAAATTACCACTTCTCGATTTTGCATTTAAAATGCATGAAATAAGTAGGCTGAATTCATTTATCCTACAGTATCAAGTGAGTATATAATGATTACAATTTTC
>JANOVT010000278.1:0-1733 GCA_031417525.1 Flavobacteriales bacterium
CGGGCAAAAATATTTGAAACCTTGAAGGCCTGTAAAAACAATTTGTTTGAAACCCCAAAGGGGTGCAACATCAATAGCCCCGGGTTTCAACCCGGGGGTTATGATATAGAAAAAATAAACCGCGCCACAGAAAAATTAAGACCAGGCATCACATGAGTTGGCGCGGAATGGCAAATGATGGTTCAGAAGTCATGCTACCGTGAGTGAGCTGAAGATTAAAGTTAGTTGTGTATGGTGACACCGACCACGGGCAAAACGTTTTGCAGCTACAAGAAGTTGGCGACTTCTGGCACTACTTTTCAAATATATCACTGATCTTTCTTCCAGCACAAATCTTCAATAAACCATCGCACCGCCAATTGCAAGTTCAAGTGTTATCATTTACAATAAGTTTTCTTGGACGAATTCTTCAAACTTTTCAAGTGCTTCAGGCATATTTTTTCGTCCAAAACCAACTCTAAAATATCCTTTATAATCATATACATCTCCTGGCAATAGCAATACGTTTTTTTCTTTCACAACTTTATTCGCAAAAGCCATATCGTCCATGCCAAAATTCATACGAACAAAACTAATGGGTCCTGCATTGGGTTGATACCAAGAAAATAAATCAGAATAAGAGTCAAAAAAGGTATTTAAGAGAGGGATATTAGTCTGTACAATTTCAAGATTTCTCTTTAAAATCACAGCTCTATTTCTTAATGCAACACCTGCTAAAAACTCACCTGGTGCAGCGCTACAAATAGTGGTATATTCTTTTAAAATGGCGATTTGCTCTAAAATATCTTGTCTGTGTGTTGCTAACCAACCAATCCTAAGCCCACCCAAACCGTAAGATTTAGACATAACTCCCAATGAAAATCCATTTTCATACGCATCGGCAAAGGCAGGAATCGCAAATGCTGGGCTGTGTTCCAATTCTCTATATACTTCATCGCAAAAAATTATGCAATTGTGTTTTCGTGCTAACTCAATAATTGCTGTTTGTTCATCTTTTGAAAAATGATGTCCTGTTGGATTATGGGGACTATTCAAAAATATGACCTTTGTTTTATTTGTAATTAGTTTAGTCAATTCTTCAACATCAAATTCAGGTTTGTTGTTGTTATAATTTACTGTCCAATTTGACACCTTACAACCCATACTTTCGGGTATAGATTGTACCGATTGATAACAAGGAAATTGAACTATCACTTCGTCCTCTGGCTTCAAAACGGCATGGCAAAAAAGAAAAATAGGTTCTTGTGCAGCCGCACACACCAAGATTTCTTCGGAAGAAATATGACTATAAATTTGGGCTATATCATTTCGCAACGCTGGATGTCCCTTTGTTTCGGTATAACCTAACCAATGGTTTTGGAATTTCTCATTTGCCCCTTCTTCTAAGGCAAGCAAATCGCCAATGCTCATGGCTTCGCAGTCTGAACTACACAATAAATGTTTTGCAGTGAATTCATGTATTGTATAAAATCTTTCTAATTTGAACGGTTGTATTGTCATTGTTTAAATTTTGAGGTGTCTCCGCTACGGCTGCGTACAACGGTTTGCAGCTACCTGAAGGGCGGGACTTTTACCACAAAACTCGATTTGGAATACTAATGTTTGATTAACCACAATCCCGATAGCTATCGGGATGTCTTTGGAACACGAAACCCCGCCTTTTGGGTAGGTGCTGTTATAAGCCGTTTTTCTATTTGTCATTCGTGTCAATTATTTCAAGAACCAACTCTGTC
>JANOVT010000279.1:0-16182 GCA_031417525.1 Flavobacteriales bacterium
GCTAAGACTACAAGAAATGGCTATTTAGGAATGAAAACAAAACGATTATTTATAAAGACAACGCCAACACTATGACGAATTACCGAAAAAAGCGGACACAGATTTATGAAATCAAAAGTTTTCTGTTTTGCAGCGGTCTCATACCAAGCGACCTTATTATCCCCCAAAGACCCTGATAGCACATCCAGATCACCATCATCATCCAGATCTGCAGAAAAAACACTTCGGGGGGTTAACGCCAATGTGGAAATGATTTGCTCGGAACTGAAGATTCCACCGCCTAGGTTCTTATACCAAATGATTTTATCTTGGCCTTCATCAGCAGCGAGTGCGTCAATGTTACCATCTCCATCAATGTCAGCGGCTCGCACACAGCGAGCATTATTTGCTAGACCAAGGATCTGCCTTGGACCAAAGGTTGCTCCACCCAAATTTTCATACCAAACAATTCGGATACTTTCTGCCTCCAAGATATCCATATCATCATCACCATCTAAATCGGCTGCAACGATAAATTTGGGATCATATCCGATCGTCGAAATATTCTGATGTTCAGCAAATGGTTGCGCGATGCCAAAACGAGCAATGAGTGTGGCTATTATGAGAAGTGTCAATCGAAGGGACATTGTAGGTATGCTTTCGTTAAGGTGTGATAAAAGTAGCAAAATAGATTCAATGAAAAAATAATTCGGATTCAAGATTTAAGTCGCGTGCGCTTGAAACCATAAAAGCCACAAAGAAATTTCGCTCAAAGGTCACAGAGACTTAATCTCAAGAGTTCATTGAGTATGAAAGATCAACCTTTTAGTGTTCTTTGTGTGCATTTCATTTTGTGTCTTCTGTGGTTTCAAGCTCACGACAATTTAGCTGGTAATCCGAAAAGTCTTCTCATCGAATTATATCATCAGTTTTCACAAGATGCCTTCATAGAAATATGGCAAGGTTTCATAACTACCCTCACTCCCAACAATCCTGATCGAAAACTGAAACAAGGATGAAGAGATCCTGCACATTGACGATGTCATTTGAATCGAGGTCTGCTGCGCAAGAATTGAGACAACCAAATTCTCCAATGAAAAAGATTAGGTCATCGGTGTTTCTGTTTCCATCACAATTAAAGTCTGCGCGGCACGGATCAATGGCTGTGATATCCGGCAATGTATAATTCAATGTGGTGCTTTCGGTGCAGAGTGGATTGGAAGCTGTTAACGTCACCTCGAAATTGGGTGGATCAATGGAAGTAAGCAGAAGTTCTGAATTCGCTCCTGCTGATACACCATCCACCTGCCAGGAATAGTTTTCTACAAATTGGTATGTGCTTTCGAAGTTCACTTGTTGTTCGTCGCATATCATGGCGGTGACAGGTTCAAAAGCCGATTCTCCGCCACATTCATGAATGGTTGTCCAGGTAGTGTTGGTAATAATCGGATCATTGTTATCGAAATAGATGTAAGCTGTGTTCTCGAGCACAGTGCCCACAGGCAAATTCGGGAGTGGGGTGATCATGTATGATATGACTCCGTGCGAGGCTGGTTCATTGTTTACTGAGTCGGGCAGTTGGATATTCTCAAAAAAGAAATCGATGAGTCTGGTTTCAGGATCGATTGTCGTCATGACGGAATGAGAATTTGCGATGACTCTGAAAGACTCGATATCGAAATTCACATCCAGGGTGTCTTGAATTCGGATGTCTTGAGCCGGCGCATTACCTGTATTCTGAAAACGAATGACGAATTCCTGTCGCGTCTCTTGCAATAGCAAGTGTTGATCGGTATAGCCCAGTGGAAAAGCCTGTTTGTCATTGGGGTCATAAGCACAAGTTATTTCTGTCATGCGTTCTTTCTCTCCATAAGCTACTTGATTTCCTTCATAATACCCGTAGACTTTGGCAACGTTGGTTACGTATTCACCTATATGATCGACAGTAGGCGTGAGCAGGTCAATATCATAAAAGAACATTTGACCGGGAAGTAGATTCTCATAGCTCATGTAAATGGTATTTCCAATGACTGAATCTATGGGTATTACTTCCTGATACCCCTGGAAGAGTGCATCATATTCTAATTCTATGATACCATCAATGGCCACATTACCCAAATTTCGAAAACAGATATTAAAGTTTGTATAGTCGTTGCACAGAAAGCTCAAGCCATCAGGATAAAAGTCCACGTTAATGCCAAACGCGGGTATTGTATTGGACACTCCAAACATCAGGTTGGTTGTTAAACTGGAATTGGCATTAAATACTTGAGGGTTTGGTGTAGTGTTGTATGGGAATGTAACTGTATTGATCAATTCGAATGACGCTACTTGTTGGTGAGAGGTAGTGGTTATAAAATTGCCCTGGTCGTTGGTAATGTAAGCTTGTCCTGTTTCTTGCAACACCACTGTTTGAAATGGCAAGCCGTACTCATTCACATCCATATCTCCATTTTCATTTTCATCAAAAAATACGGTTCCATTAATTCTGAATTCGCAAGTTGCATTATCGCAAGTTGCAGTTTCCAAATAATTTGCCGCCAGGGGATTTGTGCACCCGCAAATACCATAGCAACAGCTGCCATTTTCTGTCAAAGCATCGGGGTCATAGTTACAAGCGATCGGGTCTGTGCAACCAAAACCTGACAGATTCTCATACCATGCGATCTTATCATCAAAACTGGAAGCCGATAGAACGTCCAAATCGCCATCACCATCCAGGTCGGCAGCATAGACACTTGAGGCACCGTTCGCGGAGGCAGCATAAGCGTAGAGATCAGTGATGATTTGTTGAGCACCGAAATTTCCTCCGCCCAGGTTCTCATACCAGGCGATCTTGTCATCATTAGTAGAAGAAGAGAGCACATCCATGTCTCCATCTTGATCCAGATCCGCTGAATAGACAGAGGAGGCAGCATAAGCGTAGGCATCAGTGATGATTTGTTGAGCACCGAAATTTCCTCCCCCCAGGTTCTAATACCATGCGATCTTATTATCATATTGGGAAGATGATAATACGTCCATATCACCGTCTCCATCCAGGTCAGCAGCATAGACTCCATTAGCACCGTTGGCTTGCGTAGATATGATCTGTTGAGCTCCGAAGATTCCTCCTCCTAAATTCATAAACCACGAGATCTCGTCGTCAGCCAAAGATGCCGAAAGAACATCCTTGTCACCGTCGCCATCAAGGTCGACAGAATAGACATCACGCGCAGAGTACGATTGCGTTGCGAGAATTTGTTGAGCACCGAAATTCCCACCACCTAAATTCATATACCACGTGATCTTGTCGTCGATCGTAGATGCTGAAAGCACATCCATATCTCCATCACCATCCAGGTCGTCGGCATGGACGGAAACCGGACCATCAGTTAAAGTAGTAATGATATGTTGAGAGCCGAAGAGACCACCCCCCAGATTTTCATACCATGCGACCATATCGTCAAGATTAAAAGCCGCAAGTACATCCATGTCACCATCGTTATCAAAATCGGATGAATAGACGGAATATGGACCAGTTTGTAGCGTTGAGATAAGCTGCTGACTGCCGAAAACACCTCCACCTAGATTTTCATACCAGGCGATTTTGTTATCATCGTAAGATGCCGAGAGCACGTCCAAATCGCCATCGCCATCCAAGTCTTCCGCATGGACACTAACGGCAATAGACGCTAGTGTAGAAATGATCTGCTGATCGCCGAATAGCTGGGCAGAGCCAGTTTGTGCTACGAGCGCAGCCGCAATGAAAAAGATAAATCGGAAGAACATGGTTGGTGTGCTTTCTTAAAGGTGCGATAAAAGTAGCAAAATAATTAGCCCCAAAGTATTTTGATCAAAACGCAACTGGATTCTACCATCTTCAACTCCATTGAGACTGTTCATAGGACAATCGCAGAATGGAGGTGCGCTTGGTGCCTTAAGAAGTTGATCATGGTTAAAAACCACTGCGAGCGGCGGCACAGGTTATGCTGCGATAAAGCTGCGCCATGAGGAATTTCTAAGGAAAGACATGTTTCCCAATAGGGAAATATGTATCTTTGATGAAAATCTTGAATGAAGTCAAACTTTGAGATTGAATTATTACCTGAGGCAGTTGAGTATTTAGAAAGTCTTGACAGCAAGACAAGAGAAAAAATCTACTACAATTTCAGGAAAGCGCAATACGTCAATGACAAAGAACTTTTTAAAAAACTCAACGACTTCATTTGGGAGTTTCGGACGATATATAGCGGAAAAGCCTACCGATTCTTTTCATTTTGGGACAAGATAGATGGTAGGGAAACATTCGTTATTGCAACGCATGGAATACTGAAAAAGACACAAAAGACACCCCCGAAAGAAATAAGAAAAGCGGAAGAAATAAGGCTACAATACTTAAGCAACAAGACTAAAAGAAAATAATTATGGCAATTAAATTGAAAACTGTTTCGCTTGACACAATGCTTGATAAGCATATTGGAAAGCGCGGAAGCGAAAAGCGGGATTTGTTTGAAAACGAATTACGGATTGACTTGTTGGGACAGGCTATTAAAAAAGCGAGACAAGAACGAAACCTGACACAAGAACAACTGGGCGAACTTGTAGGAGTGCAAAAAGCGCAAATTTCAAAAATTGAAAACAGCGCAAAGAATGCAAGGTTTGAAACCATTTTGAAGGTGTTTGATGCTTTAGGAGCAACAGTAAATTTTAACGTCGAGTTGAAGAAGAAAAAATTTGCATTCTGAGATAATATGGCGGCCGCTACCGACAACTCTCGGTTTAGTTGTTATTGAAGATTTGTACCTGCAATAAAGTTCAGGAATTAAAGAGCATTTGATCAATGAAGTTAAAAGCAGAAAACTTCATCGATTGAAACCAATTTCCGCGAATTCTGAAATTCCTTCAAGTTTACCCCTATGGGGCGCATTCCGCGAGAAACAAAAATGAGCGAAGCGAATTACGCCGTCACTCGCTTGCTGATGCTGCGATACGTGTAAGACTCAGAAATATGCCTGCGGATAAAACGCGCACAGGAATCCGAATTCACCAATTTGATATAGATATTACGTGGAACACCGAAGTATTCATAAACGTGACCATCCGTGAAAGTGACTTTCAATACTGATTTTTCGTAGTTGTAGTCGGCGATACCTGCGGTAGAAAGTGTCAGTTTGTATTCCGACTCTGTCTGCTCAATGGTTTCCGGAGCGATACTCACGAGGAAGTGATAGGCTTCAATGATTTCTTTGCTGCGCAATTCTGCCTGCTCTTTCAGCTCCGCATTGTCGAAGAACTTGTCAGGATGACAATCTTTCATCAAGTTGCGATAAGTGGTTTTCAGGTCTTTCAACTCTGTATCTCTTGTAGCACCCAGCAATTTGCGGAATTCATTGATTCTTTTCATGTTCTTTCAGTTTTCGACCTCTGGAAATGGATAAAATTGTATAGCCAGTTTTCCAAAGGCGCGCGAAGATAGTCCATTGCTTTGAAATTCAATACTTCAATGAATAAAATCTTGAAAAGAGACCAATTACAGGTAGAAATATTTCTCGCGTTCATTTCCCCATACATTTATAGGGTGGGAGCAGAGGTTCTCATGATTCCTGAAGGTGAAATTATTTACACCCATTATCTCACATGGTCATTCAGAATGGAGCGGACGGCTTTGCAAATGAGATAGGTTGAAAAATTTCCCCCTGGAGCACATCTCGCAAGTGTTTATTTATTTCAGAAAACAAGATACACTATGGTAACACATCTTCACAACATCGCCAGAATTACATACAATCCGGAATCTACTGCCGACGAATCCAAAGGATACCTGCATTTCATTTTTGCTTCGGAACCTGATCTCCAGGAATCCCTTGTATTTCTCAATGAATTAAGAGAAAAAGAGCTGATGTTCCATGTCACGGTTACGGGAGAAAAAATTCTCGCAGAAATTTATGAGGCAGGTAAAAAAATCGCCGACACTGGTTATGTCAATTGTGACAGACCTTCGATGTTTAAATATAAAAGTGAGAAGCGGTATAAAGCTGATTCACTTTTAGGAACAGGATTTTTACATTCCAATAAGATTGTTCCATTGCAGGATGACGTTTTTGAACCGGTGAAGTACACCCTGGAAGCCATGGAGGCTTTGTAGAAAAGCCAAGCGTTGGTGGTTGAAACCACAAAACACTAAAAGGAATTTTTTGCATGGATGCATTATGCAGTCGCATAAACGTCCTCCGCGCTCCGTGTCCTTTGAGAAGCCGAAGGCTCTTAAAACCAGCATCTGATTTCAATCTTCATTGCGTTTTGACAATCATAACCTGATTTCAAGAACAAACAAAATCTTTGTGGTTTCAAAAAATAAGAGTATATCCTTTGATTCGAAGATTTATGAAACCACAAAAACCACAAAGAAAAGCCACACCAAGTTCACAAAGTATAAACCTTCTTGGCTGGGCTTTGTCCCTGTGTAATCCGAAGGCCTCAACTTAATTTGTTATGAGTTCTATGTGGCTAACACTCAGCATATACGGCAAAGTAGCCATATAGCTGGATGGGGCGGCCTTCGGCCTTTCGTTCTCGCCACGCAGTGGCAGGCAGATTTGCGCAGATTTTTTTGATTGTAAATTTCTAGTTTACTCTTTATAAATCGACTCAAATTTTGGGAACAAGGATGCGAATTCTCTGTAGAAGGACTCAAATCATAAGCAACCTATTAAAAAAAATCTGCGTAAATCCGCTAAAATCCGCGCAAATCTGCCTGCCACTACGTGGCGAGAACAAAAAAAAGGCCGAAGGCCGTCCACCGATTTGTTATGCCTTCGATTGCGTTAACATTCAGTACATAAGGCAAAGTAGCCATCTAGTATGTGTAAAACAGAATTTGAAATTCCAGAAGATTGATGAAAAATTTTAATCATGGAACTCAACGATTTATCTTACACTATAAGAGGCGCTGCCTATGATGTTCACTCGAAACTTGGACCTGGACTATTGGAATCTGTGTACGAACGTGCTTTGATTTTCGAATTGGAAAAGCGAGGATTGCAAGTTAGAACCCAGATCATTCTGCCTTTGATCTATGAAGGCGTGTTGATGGAAAATGCCTATCGTATCGATATTCTGGTCAATGAGGAGGTCATAGTTGAAATTAAATCAGTTGACTCTCTTATTGATGTTCATTCTTTGCAATTGAATACTTACCTGAAACTTGCTGATAAGAGATTAGGCCTTCTCATTAATTTTAATTCTCCTTCATTGATTGATCGAAAGAGTATCATCCGATTGGTAAATAAATTCTAAGTATCGCGGCCTTCGGCCTTTTTTGTTCTCGCCACTTAGTGACAGGCAGATTTGCGCAGATTTTAGCAGATTTGCGCAGATTTTTTTATGAAAGGTTGCTGATGAATTGTGCACTTAAATAGAGAATTCGCAACTTGTGCTCAAAAATTGAATCTCTTCGTAAAGAGCAAACTAGAAATTTACAATCAAAAAAATCCGCGTAAATCTGCTAAAATCTGCGTAAATCTGCGAGAACAAGAGGCCGAAGGCCGACAGGCCACAAGGCCGCACTACATATTCCGCCGGTACTGCCCACCCACCTCGAACATAGCTCTTGTCAATTGCCCAAGTGAGCACACCTTGACCGCTTCCATCAATTCCGCAAACATGTTTTCATTGTGTATGGCCGTGTACTGTATTTTTTGGATGACCTCATCCGCTTTTTCCTTGCCCGCTTTCTGAAGATTGGCTAGCATCGCGATCTGGTATTCCTTTTCTTCTTCCGTGGCGCGGATCACTTCTTTCGGCAAAATAGTGGGCGAGCCTTTGGAAGATAAAAAGGTATTCACGCCAATGATCGGGAATTCGCCATTGTGTTTGAGTGTTTCATAATAAAGGCTTTCTTCCTGGATCTTACTGCGTTGATACATTGTTTCCATCGCGCCCAATACGCCACCACGTTCTGTAATGCGATCAAATTCAGAAAGTACCGCTTCTTCCACTAGATCGGTGAGCTCTTCTATAATAAACGAACCCTGCAATGGATTTTCGTTTTTGGCCAATCCTAATTCGCGATTGATGATGAGCTGAATCGCCATCGCACGTCTTACGCTTTCTTCTGTCGGCGTGGTGATTGCCTCATCGTATGCATTGGTGTGAAGCGAATTGCAGTTGTCGTAAATGGCATACAGCGCCTGCAATGTGGTGCGGATATCGTTGAAATCAATTTCCTGCGCATGCAGTGAACGACCGCTGGTCTGAATATGATACTTGAGCATCTGCGCGCGCGCGTTCGCTCCGTATTTTTTTGACAATGCCTTGCTCCAGATTCTTCTGGCAACTCGTCCAATCACAGCATACTCAGGATCGATTCCATTGCTGAAGAAGAACGACAGGTTCGGACCAAATTCGTTGATGTCCATACCCCGCGAGAGATAATACTCGACGTAAGTAAATCCGTTGGCGAGTGTAAAGGCAAGCTGAGTCACCGGATTGGCGCCAGCTTCCGCAATGTGATATCCACTGATGGATACCGAATAAAAATTGCGGACTTTTTTATCGATAAAATATTCCTGCACGTCACCCATCAGTCGCAATGCGAATTCAGTAGAGAAGATGCAGGTGTTTTGCGCCTGGTCTTCTTTGAGAATATCCGCCTGAACGGTGCCGCGAACTTGTGTGAGTGTTTCTGTTTTGATTTTGGCGTAAACGTCGGCCGGCAATACTTCATCACCCGTGATGCCGAGCAACATCAATCCCAATCCATTGTTGCCTTCCGGCAAATCGCCTTGATAAGAAGGACGAGTCAATCCATTCGCTTCATATTTTGCATGGAGTTTTTTCTCTACTTCTTTCTCGAGCTTATTCGCTTTGATATATTTTTCACAATTCTGATCAATCGCTGCATTCATGAAGAAGGCGAGGAGCATCGGCGCCGGACCATTGATCGTCATACTCACCGATGTTTTCGGATCGCTGAGTTCGAAACCGGAGTAGAGTTTTTTCGCATCATCCAGACAACAAATACTCACTCCGCTGTTTCCGACTTTACCATAGATATCCGGACGCATATCAGGATCATTTCCGTAGAGTGTGACGCTGTCGAAAGCGGTAGACAAACGTTTGGCAGGCATGCCAAGACTCACATAGTGGAAACGGCGATTGGTTCTTTCCGGTCCGCCTTCTCCGGCAAACATGCGTGTAGGATCTTCACCTTCGCGTTTGAAAGGATAAAGTCCTGCGGTGTAAGGAAATTCACCAGGCACATTTTCCTGCAAAACCCATTTTAATATATCGCCCCAACCTTTGTAAGATGGAGTAACCACTTTGGGAATCATCTGATGTGAAAGACTTTCCGAATGCGTTTCGATTTTAATTTCTTTATCCCGCACCATGAATTTATACTCCGCATTCTTGTAAGTCTTGCGTTTGATGTCCCATGTCTGAATGACTTCCCAGTTGTATGGATTCAGATCCAGTTTGATGCGATCGAAACTTGCTTTGAGCATAATTAATGTCACATCATCCTGTTCCTTCGTTTTCGGATTTGCATTCGCTTCGATGATTTCAATCGAGGCGTTTAATGCATAAAGTTTGTCGGCTATCGCAGCTTGTTGATCTGCCCAGCTATCGTAGCTGCGATTGTTTTCACTTATCTCGCTCAGATATCTTGTGCGATGAGGAGGAATAATAAAAATCTTCTCACTCATTTCTGAAGTTGAATGAAAGGTCGACTTCAAATCTGATTTTGTTTTCTCATTGATTTTTGCAATGAGTTGAATATATAATTGATTCGTTCCCGGATCATTGAATTGTGATGCGATGGTTCCGACAACAGGCAACGAATCATCAGCCGCATCCCAGAGTTGGTGATTGCGTTTGTATTGTTTGCGCACATCACGCAAAGCATCCTGCGCGCCGCGTTTGTCAAATTTGTTGATCGCAACGACATCTGCAAAATCAAGCATGTCGATTTTCTCGAGCTGTGTCGCAGCACCGAATTCTGGTGTCATGATATAGAGCGCCACATCGCTGTGATCCATGATCTCCGTATCACTCTGGCCAATACCGGATGTTTCGAGAACAATGAGATCGAATTTCGCTGCTTTCAGAATAGAAACAGCTTCCGCAACATGTTTGCTCAAGGCGAGATTGCTTTGACGTGTGGCCAGAGAGCGCATATACACACGTGGATTGCTGATGCTGTTCATGCGGATGCGGTCGCCCAACAAAGCACCACCGGTTTTTCTTTTCGAAGGATCGACAGAAATGAGCCCGATGTTTTTCTCCGGAAAGTCCATTAAAAAACGGCGAACGATTTCATCCACCATCGAAGATTTACCGGCACCACCGGTACCTGTAATTCCCAAAACAGGAGTTGTTGATTTCTTGGCGAGTTCATTGATTTTTTCTAATTCCACTCGATGCTGATCCGGATAGTTTTCGGCAGCTGAAATCAAACGCGCAATCGATCCGTGATCATTCACACTCAGATGTCCGACTTCTCCATTCAACTGAAAGCCGGTTGGAGTATCACTTTTTTGCACGAGGTCGTTGATCATTCCCTGCAGACCCATTGTGCGACCATCATCCGGATGATAGATGCGGGAGATGCCATATTTCTGAAGTTCTTCGATTTCAGAAGGCAGAATGGTTCCGCCGCCACCACCAAAAATGCGGATATGACTGGCCCCTTTTTGTTTGAGTAAATCATACATGTATTTGAAATACTCCGTGTGTCCGCCCTGGTAGGATGTCATGGCGATGGCCTGCGCATCTTCCTGAATGGCGCAATTCACAACTTCTTCCACACTGCGATCGTGACCGAGGTGGATCACTTCACAACCAGTGGTTTGAATAATGCGGCGCATGATGTTGATGGCGGCATCGTGACCATCGAAAAGACTGGCAGCCGTAACGATACGGACTTTGTTTTTGGGGGTATAAGGAGCGGTAACCTGCATGGGGCGAATTTAGTGGCCTTCGGCCATAGTTCTCGCCACATAGTGGTAAACAGATTTGCGGATTTTAGATCAGGCGGCCTTCGGCCTTTTTGTTCTCGCAGATTTGCGCGGATTTTAGCAGATTTTTTTAATTCTATTGTTTGTTTCATGAATTCTGGGATTTGAAACTTTTAGCCTATTCTTCTCACAGATTTACAAAGACATTAAATGTCAAAACGGTCAAAAAAATCTGAGTAAATCTGCTAAAATCCGCGCAAATCTGTTTACCACTATGTGGCGAGAACAAAAAAAAGGCCGAAGGCCATGTAATGCGCTTGGTTACTACTGATCTGACCTCTTTCATTCGTCACCTTCAGAACTAAATTCACAATTTTCTGTGCAATTAGACATACATTGACATCTCATTATTGAAACCATATTTACCAAGGGATGAAATCACTGCTGATTGCGACGATGTTGTTTTGTTATTCGATGTTGAGTGCCCAACATCTGCCGGAGAATAGCGCTTCAGTGGCTAGTCATTCGCACTCTTCCGGAATACAGGTTCAACAAATCGGTGAAGAACATATCTGCGCGGGAAATGCAGCGCGCGCGCAGATCATGGGCCGATATCCGCATCTGCTTTCAAGAGAAAATGAAATGAATGAAGGGATCAGGTTGTCGCAAAATACAATGGCCGGCAACCGCGATGATGTTGATCGATACATTACGGTGGTTGTGCATATCATTCATCAGAATGGTGAAGAAAATATTTCGGATGCACAAGTCATACTGGGAATAGAGGACCTCAACAATGCCTTTTCAAATACCGGTGCGTATGCAAGCGTTGATGGTGTCGATTCGCACATCCGGTTTTGTCTTGCTCAACAAAATCCGGATGGATTGCCGACGAATGGCATCACTCGCGATGAAAGTTATCTGACCTATGAAACAATGGAATACAACGATATTCAGCTGAAAGATATCAATCGTTGGGATCCGCTTCGTTATCTCAATATCTGGCTGGTTGCAGAAATTAATTCCAGTGGAATGGGAAGCGGTGTTGCCGGATATGCCTTTCTTCCTTATTCGCATGGATTACCTGAAGATGGCATCGTCAATGAAGCACGATGGTTTGGCAGCAGCTCCGATCATTCCAAAGTGCATATTCATGAAATCGGACATTACCTGGGATTGTATCACACCTTTGAAAGTGGCTGCATCAATGATGATTGCACCGTAAATGGTGATCGTGTCTGCGATACTCCACCAGATGCCAGTACAGAATATTCGCCTTGTAGCCTTGCGCTGAATAGCTGCAACACCGATGAAAATGATAACTCATTGAATAATCCATATCGGGCAATAGCATCCGGTGGACTCGGTGATCAAAATGATCTGGTGGAAAATTATATGGACTATAGCAATCAACTTTGTCAAACTCTTTTCACTGAAGGACAAAGTGTGAGGATGAATGCAGCCATTGAAAATGAAAGGGCAAGTTTGTTGAATACCGGCGGTTGCAATACTTCCTGCGGCATTGGTCCTGTGAACATCATTTCTGATTCATTCATATTTCTGGCTGGTACGACCGTTTCGATGGGTCAAATTTCATCAGCTGTTGTGAACGTAACTTATCAATGGACGTTTAACAATGAAGTTCTTTCTGATTTAAATTTTCTGAACTATACATTTTCCAACAATCAGATTGGTGAAGGTTTTCTGTATCTCTCTGTTATAAATGATGCGTTGGATTGTATCCGACAAGACAGTATTTATATCGAAATTAAATGCAATCCGGAGGCTGCATACACGATGACACCTCAGTATGCCGATGTAAATGAAATGGTCACTTTTGATGGAAGTAATGTGCTCGCTAATTCGTATCAATGGTTTCTGGATGGAAATCTCGTGAGCTCGAATGCTGTGTTCAATTATACTTTCAGTGAAGCTCAAGGTCACCATATTTATCTGGTTACCGGAAATGGGTTTTGCACAGATACGTCTGATGTGGATTATTTTGCAATTGGGAGCTGTGTGGGTGGTCAGAACAATCACTGGATCATCGGTGGCGCTCCCATTGTGCACATTGATTTTACATCAGGTGTGCCGCAAACTTCGTCAATAATAGGAACAACATCCAATGCGATACAAGGTGGAGAAGGTCTGGCTACTATTTCGGATCAAAACGGAGAATTGCTTTTTTACTCTGATGGTAATAGAATATTCAACAGGAACTTTGAACCTATTTATGCAGGTATGGGTGCTTCCTGGTCTTCCACGCAAGGTGTTATGATTGCTCCTGATCCTGCGAATGACCATGAATACTATGTTTTTACTTTGGAAAATTTTGCCGGTTACGGACCGGGTAGTTACCACACCGGAACTGGATTCTCGTATGTAAAAATTGACATGAATCTGGATGGAGGACTTGGTGGCCCTTCATCGAGCTACATCCAGCTTCTGAGCCAGGCGGCAGAGATGCAGACTTGTGTCAGACACTGCAATGGACATGATATTTGGGTGATTTGTCATGGTTACCATAACAATTGGTATTATAGTTATTTAATCACGGATCAGGGAATATCTGATCCTGTTATTTCGGCCGTTGGAATAACTATCGATGATTATAATGGAACCGCGGGCATTGGTTGTCTGCAGGCATCTCCTCAAGGCAATTTGATGATGGCGGGACATGACTACCTCGGACGAACAGAGTTTTTTCATTTCGACAACAACACGGGAGAGTTCATAGATGACTTCGGTTTACTGAACAACAGTTGGTACTATGGAGCATACGGTGTTGCGTTTTCGCCGGATGGCAGCAAGGCCTATTATGTCAATGAATATGACGCCAATATTCATCAAATTGATTTGTCGTCAGGTGATCAACAACTGATGCTTAATTCTATGATGGTCATCGGCACTTCACCCAGACCTTACTATATGGGAGCAATGTATCTTGGGCCAGATGGAAAAATCTACATTGCCCAATCAAGTGGTACACATCTGGATATCATTCACAATCCGAACGAGGCCGGACTTGCATGTGGTTTTGAAGGCAATGGTCTTGCAATAGGCAGTGTCGGATTTGGGTTGAACAACATTCTTTCCAATTCCCGTATGTCGTCTACACCACAGATCTCAGGTATTGCGCAGGTTTGTGCCAATTCGACCGGAGTGCATTACACGACTTCCTGTGGTAACAACAACTGGAGCTTCACCGGTCCGGGTGTTCTGAATATTATATCAGAAACAGAAGTTAGTATTGACTTCAATGCGTTCGGAATTGGCACGCTCATTTGTTCAAAGAATGACCCTTGTTTCGGATGGTTGAGTGATACGCTTTTGATCAACGTGGGAGCGGCCACACTTTCACTTGGAAGCGACCTGAATATTTGTTCAACAGGAAGTGTTGCACTGAATGCGCCTGCGCAATTCCAGTTATATACATGGAGCACTGGAGCAAACACACAAAGTATCACTGTTCAGAACAGTGGAAATTATTGGGTAGCTGCAACTGCACTTGGCGGATGCATCGCACGTGATACTATACATGTTTCTGTATTCAATGAAACTTTCGAAGTCATATCACATAACATTGAAGTATGCAACGATAATCCGAATTATTTTTATATTCCAGCCACAACGGGAGATTTCACCCATCACTGGTATACACCTGATGGTGTAGTGAATGATAATCTTATGGTGTATTTATATCCTGAATACTACACGGGCCCGTGGCAGTTTCCGATTTATTATGTCAATGACCATGGATGCGTCGATCTGGATACCATTTTCGCAACACTTCGACCGGATCTGCCAATCTTTGATTTAGAAGATATCGTTTTATGTCCGGGCGAAATTCAAGTCATCGAACTCGATCCGGATATTCATTGCTTGTATACCTGGCAGGATGGAAGCCATGCAAATCCCTATACCATCTATTCACCACAAAACACCATGTATGCAAGTTTTTTCGTGAATCGTTTTGATTCACTTTGCAACATCTATGAAAGCGACTATTTCGGTGTAAGTACTCCACTGGTCGAAAATCTGTTGTTGCCCGATAGTATTCGAATATGTGAAGGCACGCAGATAGAATTATACGCCGGCTGGGCGTTCGATAATTATGAATGGCAGGATGGTTCTGTTGACACAACACTTATAGTCACGGAAGCGGGTACATATTGGGTAAACACTACGACACCCTGCGGAATTTATTCTGATACAACAGAGGTAAGGTATTATGACACTTCACTAATGCAAATCGGATTGCCAGATACGCTGCAGTTTTGTTCGTCACAATTGCCTGTTCCTTGGCCGTATTACAACAATAATCTCTATTCGTATAATTGGAGCAATGGATACGGTTTGGCTTATGAAGAAGGTGAAATCACTGTTTCTGCTATGAATTTCTGCGGCGCCGTTTATGACACGACCTATGTCAACGTTACGCCGTCTGCTCTAAATCTGATTCCAGACGTCGTCTATGAATGCGATTCTTCCTTTGTCAATCTTGTGCAAGCGGAAGATCAACTCACCATTTGGAACAACGCTTTCATATCTGATTCGCTTCATGTAACTGAGAATGGTATTTACTATTACACGACGTCAATTGGTAATGCTTGCGATATCGTAGATAGTGTGACGGTCTCCATCAGTGATTTGTATTTAAATATCAGCGATACCACTATTTGCCCCGGGGATACTTTACAGATCATTCCTGAGACCAATGCTGTTTTTTGGCAGTGGCTGATTCCCGGATTTCCCATGAATATAACCATTATAGATAGTGGTGTATACAGCATTTTGGCAGGGGATAATTTTTGCAATAGAATCTATAGTATGCATGTCGACTTCAGCAATAACAATTACTCTCTGATTTTACCCGATAGCATTAGCGGCTGTTCAGAACAATTGCCGCTTTCAAGCTCTGCATCGGGTGATGAAGCAATTGAATACAACTGGAGTAATGGGGCAACGACACCAACGGTTGAAGCGAATGATGAAGGGTGGTACGTCTTGCATACTACTTACGCATGTGGTGAAAAATCGGATAGTACATTCTTTGAAGTGCTGGATTCTCCGTTGATGCAATTACCACCTGATAGCACACTTTGCAATGAAAGTGAAATTGTTTTGACAGCAACAAGCGAGTATGATAATCACTGGAGCACGGGGCAAAATGCAAACAGCATCATTGTTGATGAACCAGGAATTTATTTACTTACTTCTGTTACCAATGAAGGATGCATGGCGATTGATTCCATCGAGGTGATTG
>JANOVT010000280.1:0-12385 GCA_031417525.1 Flavobacteriales bacterium
CGGTCGAGCCGACCAGCACTCGCGAATTGGCATAAACAGAGCTGACTTTGTCGATCAGCGCCTGCGTCGACCGTGTGGTCTTTTCAGCAAGCTCTACCTCAGCGTCTGCCGCATCAGCTGGAGGCATAAAAGCCCTGTTGGAGTAAGGGCGTTCGATCATGGCGACAGTCCGCACGTGAGCCGGAGCGGAGACGTTGTGCACCTCGGCTTCGCGGCCAAAAACCTTTCCCATGATCTTGGGGGATGCGCTGGCGTCGAGGAGCAGCATTGGCGCTTCGCACCAGTTCGGCTGGGACCTCCAGCTCATGCGGACTGTCGGAACTTGGCCATCGACGGGATCCGTCATTTGCACGAGCTGAATGCTAAACTCGCGAATCGAAAATTATACGCACAATATAACTCCTAGCCCAGCAATTAAAGTTGCAGAAATGACTGCGCTCTATCGAAAATTGGGGGTTGATATCGAATTGAAGAATGAAGCAAAAGAGCGACATGCAAAAGCTCTGTCCATACTCGATAAAATTCAAATTTCTGAAGAAAGAAAAATCCCGCTCAGAAAGTTGACAATGCAACTTCTTGAGCGGGAGTTTTAAATTATGCAGTGTTTATTCAGAACTATTTCGTTCCAACTTTGTGCACATATCCGTCGTACACTTTGCCATCATTTCTTGTGAATATATAATAATAGACGCCGTCTATCAGGTCACCTCCTGACCAAGTATTTAGGTAATAATCATCTTCAAATACTAATGAACCCCATCGATTGAAGACCTGGAGTTTACTGTTCGGAAATCCTTGTATTCCATAAATTTCAAACATATCATTTTTACCATCACCATTCGGCGTGAAGATATTTGGGACAACAGTGTCGCAAATATGTGAATCGATAATCAACGTGGAACTTGATCCGCATTGGTCGGTCACTATAACTGTAAATAAGCCTTCTTCACTTGCAACGAATGCGTCGTTTCCAAGAGTGAGTGAATCTTCAGGATAAATCCAGATGTATGGCTCACCGCCGCCTTGCACCACGTCAATGGACGTCATTCCAAAACACAATTCAAGATAAGGGTGAACTTCAAATGAATCTGGTTCTAAAACAATGAATTCATCGCTGAATTGGGTAGCACAGAAGTCAGTAACTGAAACTGAATAATCCCCTTCGTCTCCTTCACTATAAAATGCAGTCGGTGTGGTTTGCTGAGAAGACCATTCGAATTGGTATGGACCGAAACCATTTGTCACAACAGGTATCGCTTCTTCGGGTTCGCCGCAAACAAATACATCCTCCACAACTACCGAAGGCGCGACATAATCCAACAAATTTAATGTGGTGCTCGCTGTATCAGGAATGCCTTCATTGTTCAACCAGATCATAGTCACAACGATAGATTCAGTTCCTTCCGTTTCGTTATCTTGTACGGTGGTAAATGGCAAGATTACATCTTCTCCTGTCATGGTAATGGTTGGCGGAATTCCCTGATAATCCACTCCGCTCATGGCTGTGCCCGATGTTTCTAAGGTTACGAGCAGTTCATCAATAATGCAACCTGGTGGATGCAATGTCACTGAGCCTTCAATACATCCTTCCAACATGGTTGATCCATCCAGAATCTGACCTGGATCATTTACTTCAGCTTCAATGAATGTTCCGGTCACATCAAAGCTGCCTTCCTTCAGAAATACTCCGGAGTCAAATGCCGTATCGGATACATCTGCAAGGGCTAGTTTAATATGGTATGTTTCCCCACACTGAAGACCGGTGTGGGCTGCTGTCAATAATACGGTTAGGCCGTCATATTGCACATAAGCACTGTCTTCACTGAATGGAGTCGTAAATCCATCTCCATTATTTACATAGAATTCACAGTAGTTACAAAATTCATCACCGACAACAGCAAAACCATCACAACCTGCATTGAGATTGTGAATAGACACGAATTGTGATGTGCCAGGTATAAGGGCGATATTGATTCCATTGTTCGAGAATGGCCCTGAAATGCCAGGCCCTGAAAGGAAAAATCCGAAGACATCACTGACATCACCACATCCTCCTGCTCCTGTATATTCAGGATATTCGTCTGAAGCAAACACATATTGAAATGAAACAGAACTTCCGGTGGCAACAAAATCAAACTCGAGAATAGCGGCATCATTGTGTGTTAATCCATCCAATTCATCCAGATCAGGATCAGATCCAGCGTTTCCACCACCCATGGAGCTCGATGATGCATCATTCGGACCTGTTGCATTTTCTACATCACCTGTTCCCAAAATTATTCCTGTGTCAATTCCAACGTTCGCTTCAACTGAATTGAAAGCACCGATTTGATTCGTGCTGACGGACGCTCCGTTGAAGGTCACATTCGAGAATTCTACGTTCGGACCTAGCAGAATGGCAATGGCTTCTTCCAGTGTTATACTATTATCGATGATAAGCTGACTCTTCAATTGACCTACTGTGCAAAGGAGCAGCAATGTGATGGCGTATGTTCTAAGCTTCATATAGTAACGTAATTGGACATGTTATGACTATGGCGCAATTAAGCACAAAAAAGTTGCCCAAACAAAGAATAGAAATTGAAATAATGCACGTTTTAACGGAGAATCATAATTGAACCGCTCTTCTCGAAGTAATTGTCCCGCTCATCATTTCCTGTAATAAGGTATGGATAGACTCCATCAGAAACGAAATAATCACCTCCGTGCATAGAGCCATCCCATGGCTTTGTTATATCATCCGACTTGTACACAACATCGCCCCATTTGTTGAAAATGATGATCTCATAATTCAACACGTCGTGGCCGTAAACAAAGAAAAAATCGTTGATTCCGTCCTTATCCGGTGTGAAACAATTCGGAACATAAAATGCGCCAGTCGGTTTGTATTCCTGTGTGATGGATTTTTTACAACCTTCTTCCGCCCATGCCGTGAGTTTGACCGTCCAATCTGAAACACTGTTGAAGGAATGAACAGGGCTGGGTTCGTCCGACGTTATGCCATCTCCAAATTCCCATAAAAGCGCTGTAGCGTTTGGTGTTGTGCTGGTAAAAGCAACTGTGAAATCGTCTACATATTCTGCTGTAAAATTCGGTAGCACTTCCGTAACATTGACTTGTACGGTCGAAGAACTTTCATTACCACATTGGTCTTGTGCAGTAAAAATGTAAGCAGTTGCCATTTCAGGTGCCACCAAGACCGAATCGGTTGCACCTTCTATTCCCGCCCAGAAATAGGTAAGGGTACCAACCCCACCTTCTGCCTGGCCACGTAGTTCCAGAGATTCATTTATACAAATGGTGGTGTCATTTGATACAGTTGTATTCACCGCCACCGGTGGTATAAGAATATTGACTTCGTCAGAATCGCTGTTTCCACATTCATCGGTAACTGTGAGTGTTAAAGTAGTATTCGTCGGTGACTGATATTGTGCGATTGATATAGTAGAAAAGGAACCATCTGGATCGCTCCATAAATAATCGTATTGACCAACGCCGCCATTAACGACTGCTGCAAGCACCGAACTAACCAGGCAGGTAGTAGTGATATCCGAACCTGCATTGGCTGTTACTGGCACAGGTGGCACATTCACAATTAACAGATCGCTGGAAGTGTTACCGCATGCATCTTCGATGATTAATTCTACGACTGCATCCGCATCGAATGATTGATTCAGTGATGCCAGTTGACTTACCAGGACTCCATCGATTTCCCATGTATAAATGTAATCTCCGACGCCACCATCAACAGTTCCATCAAGGACCACATTATCGATGCACTGCACGGTGAGATCTCCACCTATGTTGACATTCACCGCCACCTGAGGCACAACCAGATTAATAGCATCTGTTGTTGTATTGCCACATTCATCCGTAATTACAAGTGAAATCTGAATATCAGAATCAGTCTGATATTGCAATTGATCAGCACTTCCAAGCACGCCAGACTGCGAAGTCCATTGATAGGTGTAGGTGCCAACACCACCACTCACATTAGGTACAAGAAGACTTAGATCCTGACAAGTTACGCTGAGATCATTGCCGAGATCTGCACTTACAGCAACCGCGGGAATAGTGATCGACAGCTGATCGGAAGCAACGTTGTTGCATTGATCTTCGACGTTGAGAGTTACAACAGTATTGACATCGGTCTGTATCTGTAACTGATTATTTGAACCTAAAGAAGATTGTGTCGACGTCCAGCTATATGTATAAGCTCCTACACCACCACTGATCGTTGGCTGAATCAAATTGTCGTCCAGACAAGTCGCTGTGATGTCGTTGCCGATGCTTAATGTAATCGGAGTTGCGGGATAAGTAACCGCCATGGCATCTGTACCGGTTTCATCGCAAGCATCGGTTACTTCTAGCACAATATTTTGATCCGTGCTTTCCGTGAAAGTGATGGAAGTATTTCCACTCACGCTGCTTCCATTTGCGGTCCAGTCATAAGTGAACGGACCAAAACCGCCACTGATGGCAGAATTGACATCAATCTGATCCAGACAGGTGGCAGAAACGTCGGGACCGATATTCACGACAATGGGTGCATTATTGACGAATAGAACGTTGGCAACACCATCGAAAGGAGTCACACCGCAAGTATCAGATACTGTAAAATTGTAAGACGTTGGAACATCCGGATATTCTGAAAGCGTTGGGCTGATATCACCTGTTTCCCACTCAATGGAATAATTTCCTAAACCACCGGAAACAGTTGGTGTCATCAATGCCTGCTGACCGCAGTTGATTGTGACATCATTCATGATCACATTCAAAGCCGGCAAATCTGAAATGGATAAATCAATATTCGTGTTGTTGTTATTGCCGCAACTGTTATCGATAATCATGATATTAAAAGCTTCCGTTCCTTCAAGCGCTGCGTCCTGAATAGCGACCAGCGGAATGGTTACTGTTGATTCGTTTGCCAAAAAAACAAGCTGATTGGGAATGGTTTCATAGTCCACACCGTTTATGGCTGTTCCTGAAAAAACCAGATCGTAAGTCTGTTCTGTATTCAACGCTCCTGATCTTGTGAAAGTAAGAGATGCCGGATCACACCCTTCATACATGCCGCCATTCGCAGGAGAAAGATTCGGTGCAGAATATGTTGCTGAAAGTTGATTGCTTTGGAAACTGCCGGCTTCGAGAAACACCCAGGAGTCGTAAGAAGCATCACTGGCATCTCCGATAGCAATTTTGATGTGATATGTTTCGCCACAAATTACTTCTGCGATGGCAGTTAAAACGACAGTGAAGCCATCAGCCTCGACATTCGCCGCTCCAAATTCATTATCGATAAAATAGCTTGAGTTTGAATTTGAATTCACATTGTTGATGGTGATTGGCGTTGAAGTGCCCGGTATTAATGCAATACTGGCCGCATTGTTCAAATAAGGACCACTAATGCCGGGGCCACTGAGAAAAAACCCAAATGCATCATTTATTTGACCAACCCATTCAGGGTATTCTTCAGATCCAAAAACATAGTTGAAAAACAAACTATCTCCTGTAGGTACAAAATCAAATTGGAGAACCGCTGTGTTGTTCAGATCCATTCCGCTTAACTCATACAAATCAGGATCACTTACTGCATCTAAAATTGCCGGATCGGGTGGGCCCTGACTTGCGTCCATCAGGTTGTTCGGGCCTGATGCAACATTTACATTGCCTGTACCCATAATGAGACCATAACCAAGATTTAATCCACAGCTGGTGCAAGTAAAAGATCCAATCTGTTCATTCGTCCCTTGAAATGTGATATTGTTAGCAGTTACTCCCGGTCCGAGCAATACATTCTGAACGCCATCTGGAGCATTCACATTGTTGTCAATGGTAAGCTGCCCTGAAGACGAAAATGCTAAGAACAAGAAAGAAAAGAGAACGCAAAAAGCCGTTCCGGAAAAATGTGTAGGTTTCATTGCTGGCAGTTGAAAAAAGTAGCAGTGGCTAAAATAGTAGGTTTTACGCCAATGTGACGAGAGGTAAACCACTTTGGTTGCAGCACTCGTATTTTTGACCGTATGGAGGAAATGATCAGAATTGAAGACCTGACCAAACATTACAAAATTGGTAATGAAGTCATTAAAGCATTGAATGGCGTCAATCTTTCAATCAAAAAGAATGAATACGTTGCTTTGATGGGACCTTCCGGTTCAGGAAAAAGTACTATCATGAACATCATCGGTTGTCTGGATACTCCGACCAGCGGCAAGTATTTTCTGAATGGTCCCGATGTTGCCCGATTGGATGACGCCGAATTGGCGCAAATCAGGAACAAAGAAATTGGTTTCGTTTTCCAGACTTTTAATCTTTTGCCCAGATACACAGCTCTTGATAATGTGGCATTGCCTCTGGTATATGCTGGCATCAATAAAGAGGATCGCATCAAAAGAGCGAAGGAAGTATTACAACAAGTGGGGCTTGCTGATCGCATGAAACATCGCCCGAATGAACTTTCCGGTGGACAACGACAACGGGTCGCAGTGGGTCGGGCGCTCGTGAATCATCCTTCTATTATTCTAGCCGATGAACCAACCGGTAACCTTGACTCAAAAACGAGTTATGAAATCATGAATCTTTTCGATGATATACATAAAGCAGGTAATACGATTATTCTAGTTACGCATGAAGAAGACATCGCGCGTATGGCACATCGTATTGTTCGACTTCGCGATGGAGTAGTGGAAAGTGATACGCCCAATGTGCCTCAACGCATCCCTGAAATGGTATAAGCCCCGCCCACTGCGCGATTTTTTCGAAAGCAAACGAAACATTCAGGATTCAAAAATCCAAAGATTCAAGAATTCAAAGCCACCCTGAAAAGAATTGAATCTTTGAATGCTTAAATTTTTGAATGTGGTTAATTCCTGAATTGACAGGCCATATTCTTGTTCAGGTCATAAATTCGCGCCTTCAAATTCAATACTATGTCTTCCAGGTCCGAAATCGTCAAGCTTTTTTCTGAACAACCCGTTGGAACTACCGTTACTGTGAAAGGTTGGGTCCGCACGTTTCGCAATGATCAGTTCATCACTGTCACCGATGGTTCTACGATCCGCACTTTGCAGGTTGTGATCAAAAAAGAAAATTTTGATGATGCTACACTGAAAAGAATTCAGACCGGCACCTGCATTTCTGCTTCCGGTAAAATTGAAAAAAGCTTAGGCAAAGGACAGGACATCGAATTGATTTGTGAGTCCATGGAAATTCTCGGTGACTGTGATCCGAATGAATTTCCCATTCAGATGAAAAGACATTCGTTGGAATTTTTGCGCGAAAAAGCACACTTGCGTTTTCGCACGAACACATTCGGTGCTGTATTCCGCATTCGCCACCACCTGGCATTTGCCATCCATAAATTTTTTAATGATCGTGGATTTTTCTACTTGCACGCGCCGATCATTACTGGCAGCGATGCTGAAGGCGCGGGTGAAATGTTTCGTGTGACAAATCTCAATCTGGATGATATTGCGAAAACAGGGAAAGTAGATACATCACTTGATTTTTTTGGCAAAGCAACGAACCTTACTGTAAGTGGACAGCTTGAAGCAGAACTTGCAGCACTTGCCTTGGGAAAGGTCTACACCTTCGGTCCGACATTCCGTGCTGAGAATTCAAATACCAGTCGTCACCTCGCAGAATTCTGGATGATTGAACCGGAAGTTGCTTTTAATGATATCGTCGACAACATGGATCTCGGCGAAGCGTGTTTGAAATTTTGTCTGAACTACGCACTTGAACATTGTAAAGAAGATTTGGAATTTTTACAAGAAAGAGAAATTACGGAAGACAAACAGAAACCTGTGGATGAGCGTCAGGCAATGCCGTTGCTTGAACGACTGAACATGGTTGTGAAAAATGAGTTCGAACGAATTTCATATACGGAAGCAATTGATATTTTGTTGAACTCCAATCATTTCAAAAAGAAAAAATTCAAGTATCCTGTTGAGTGGGGCATTGACATGCAAAGTGAACACGAGCGTTACCTCGTTGAAAAACATTTTCAGAAGCCGGTCATCATCACAGGTTATCCTGCAGCGATCAAAGCTTTTTATATGCGCATGAATGATCCGGATGAAAAAGGCCGAGAGACCGTTGCGGCAATGGATATTCTTGTTCCTGGTATCGGTGAAATCATCGGCGGCTCGCAACGCGAAGAACGTTACGAACGTTTGAAACAAAAATGTGCGCAATTCAATATTCCGGAAGATCATATCTGGTGGTACCTCGAAACAAGAAAGTTCGGAACATGTCCACACGCAGGTTTTGGACTGGGCTTCGAACGACTCATCATGTTTGTTACCGGCATGACGAATATCCGTGATGTGATTCCTTTCCCACGGACGCCTCAGAACGCGGAGTTTTAATTGAGAATTGAGAATGGAGAATTGAGAATTGGGCGAAGTTTAGTTTTTTTTTCGAAATAAATTTGGCCCGTTCGAATCAGAGTTGGACAATCTCCATTCTCCATTCTCCATTCTCCATTCTCCATTCTCCATTCTCCATTCTCCATTTTCAATTCTCCATTCTCCATTCATTATGAACCAACACCTCGCACATATCGCCATTGTCGTCAATGACTATGATGAAGCCATCGAATTTTATACGAAAAAATTACATTTCGATTTGTTGGAGGATACAGTACTCTCTGATGTGAAGCGTTGGGTGTTGGTAAAGCCGAAAGGCGAGGGGACTTGTGCTGTGCTGCTTGCCAAAGCGGCCACCGACGAACAAAAATCACGCGTAGGTAATCAAACAGGAGGTCGTGTTTTCCTGTTTCTTTTTACAGATAATATTGAGAGAGATCGGCAGAACTTACTCCAGCACCGCATTGAAATTATCCGCGGTCCGGTGAAAGAAGAGTACGGAACAGTACTTGTGTTTGCAGATTTGTATGGGAATCTGTGGGATCTGATTGAGGAGCCAGCCAGATAGCCAATGAGGGAATAGGCGTTGAACGAATTCTTTTTCCGCTCAGACTACCGTATTCAAGTTGATTGAAATGAATGTGATCAGTGCCCCAATTTCTGCCTTGTTCCCTAATTCCTAATCCCTCTTTCGCTCTTTCGCTGACTTTACAATTTCCCCAACTGCCGCAACTTTAACCCAAGCTCTTCTCCTTCGTGATCAAATGAAAGATCAAGCGATAACTTCTGGTTGTCATCATAGATTGTGACAACAAATGGTGCGTTGATGCCAGAAGCAACAGCTTCTGCTACCGCCTTGCCTGCCATATTGTAAACCAGAATATTTACTGTCGCTTGTCCTTTTTTGAAAGCTCTTTTTTTGTCGAATGTGCCGATCTGGTTTCCTTGTTGGTAAAGACGATTGTCAAATGAAATCACCGGCGCATTGATATCCACTTTTACACTGTCACTGTCTGATGAACAAATGAAGGCCGATGAATCAAGATTAAAAATATCCGAAGTGGTCGTCGCAAATGAATTGATGGTAAGTGCAATCGAAATTGCTGCCGTCAGTAGGATGTATTTCATTTTCATAATGGATGAAGGAATAATAGTTGATAATGATTAGTTTGTTGGCTGAACTGGTTCTGTCGGCATTTGCACACCGAAACACAAACCAGCAGAAATGAATGATGGAGCACCGATACCAGTTTCCATAAAGAAACCTATGTTGTCGGTAAAATATCCGCGCAATCCAAGCGGAATAACCTGAAATGCAAACACACTTCCTCCGGTTCTAAGCCAAGATGGCTCGGGTATTTCAGAAGACATGTTTAGTTGGATGTTGTAAATATTTACTCCCGGTTTTACTCCGATATATGCGTCCATTCTTCCTTCACCAAAATGAAAAAGCAATCGCGCACCCACATTCAAACGAGAGATTTGATAAGAGAAAGAACCCGTTTGTTCGATCCCATTTGAATCCATGAATTTGTAATCAGTGAATTTTTGTGACACTTCCTGATAACCGCCACCAAGTCCGATGGTCACTTTATCTTCAAACGCATAATCTATACTGCCAAGCAAAGCTGGAGTGCTTTTGCTTTCGACCGAAAAATCGTCTTTGATAGTAAAATTCAACGAGCCAAGTACTCCGAACATACTGAAGCCGGCACCGGCATTCAATGTAAGTCCTCCTTTTTTCTTTTGAGCCTGAGCGGAATTCGCCAGAAACAAAATGACCAAGATTGAAATGATATTACGTTTAGAATGCATGTTTTTCGTTACTGGTTTATTGATTCGTGTTCACCTCAAACAAACAAATTACTTCCACACAAAAATTCGCACACTGCATTTGAGATCATATCTTGTCCATCGGGCAGGGCAGAAATTTTTCTGCCCCTGCGATCCCATCCGCCACCCAATTTCTCACACTTCTCACTTCTCATCTCTCACTTCTCACTTCTCACTTCTTTCCTCTAATTCACCAAACTCTTCCGGATCAAATTCAATGCGCCTCCTGCCTTAAACCATTCAATCTGCTGTGCATTGTATGTGTGGTTCACCGCGATTACATCTTTCGTGCCATTGTCATGAACCAACTCGAGATGCAATGGCTTGTCTGGTGTGAAGGAAGTAAGATCAATGAAATTGATCAGATCATTTTCCTGGATTTTATCGTAGTCAGCTTCATTGCCGAATGTCAATGCAAGCATGCCTTGTTTCTTCAGATTTGTTTCGTGAATACGGGCGAATGATTTTACCAAAATGGCCTTCACTCCGAGGTGACGTGGCTGCATAGCTGCGTGCTCGCGTGACGATCCTTCTCCATAATTCTGATCTCCTACCACGATGGTTGAAACGCCTGCTGCTTTGTAGGCACGCTGAACTTTCGGTACTTCATCATATGTTCCGTTCAATGCATTTTTTACTTTGTTCTGTTCACCATTGAAAAAATTCGTTGCACCGATTAATGTGTTATTCGCAATATTGTCGAGGTGACCGCGATAACGTAACCAAGGTCCAGCCATTGAAATATGATCGGTTGTGCATTTGCCTTTCGCTTTAATCAGCACGCGTGCATTCTCAATGTTTTTTCCATCCCACTCACCGAATGGAGCAAGTAATTGGAGACGTTCACTGTCCAAAGCAACTTTGATCTGCACACCACTGCCGTCTTCTGATGGTGCCTGGTATCCTGCATCACCCACATCAAAGCCTCTGGAAGGAAGCTCTTCTCCGCTTGGCGGATCAAGTTTTACTACTTCACCTTTATCGTTGATCAGGGTGTCTGTGATCGGATTGAAAGACAAATCACCTGCAATTGCGAGAGCGGTTGTCAATTCAGGAGACGCAACAAATGCCAGCGTATTCGGATTGCCGTCGTTGCGGCTTTGAAAATTTCTGTTGAATGAATGAACGATGGTATTGCGTTCTTTTTTCTCAGCACCTACACGTGCCCACATTCCAATACAAGGACCGCATGCATTGGCATATACAGTTGCACCCATCTGATTAAATGTGTCGATGAAACCATCGCGCTCAATAGTAAATCTCACCAATTCAGATCCCGGTGTAATGCTGAAATCCGCTTTTGGTTTGAGTCCTTTTGCAATGGCCTGACGAGCCAGCGATGCTGCACGTGAAATATCTTCATACGATGAGTTCGTGCACGAGCCGATCAGGCCGACTTCTACTTTCGTTGGCCAGTTATTTTTTGCCGCAGCCTCTTTCATTTGTGAAATCGGCGTGGCTAAATCCGGAGTCATCGGTCCGTTGAGATGCGGCTCAAGTTCTGTGAGATTAATTTCGATGACCTCGTCAAAATAGGCAGATGGATTAGCGTAAACTTCAGCATCGCCTGTAAGATGCGCTTTAATGGAATTTGCAAGATCTGCCACTTCACCACGGCCAGTCACACGGAGATAACGCTCTATACTTTCATCGTAGCCAAAAGTGGACGTAGTTGCTCCGATTTCTGCGCCCATATTGCAGATGGTTCCTTTACCTGTGCAGGAAAGTGATTGTGCCCCTTCACCGAAATACTCGACAATGGCGCCAGTTCCGCCTTTTACAGTAAGGATTCCGGCTACTTTCAGGATGACATCTTTCGCGGATGCCCAGCCATTGAGTTTGCCGGTGAGTTTGATACCGATGAGCTTTGGGAATTTCAGTTCCCAGGCCATACCGGCCATCACGTCCATGGCATCTGCGCCACCAACGCCGATTGCTACCATACCAAGTCCGCCTGCATTCACTGTGTGAGAATCCGTTCCGATCATCATTCCACCCGGAAAAGCATAGTTCTCAAGGACTACCTGGTGAATAATTCCCGCACCCGGCTTCCAAAAGCCAATACCGTATTTATCCGAAATGGATGAAAGAAAATTGAATACTTCATTGTTTTTATTCAACGCTTCCTGAAGATCAAGAGTTGATCCAACGCGAGCCTGAATCAGGTGATCACAATGCACTGT
>JANOVT010000281.1:0-4995 GCA_031417525.1 Flavobacteriales bacterium
AACTTTATCTACACAGCATAGCACACACTTTCCCTACCGGACGCTCGCCCGATCTCGAATCTCGGCGCGAAAGATTTTAATGGACGAGCGAAGCGAGAATTCAATTGAAGCATGATATTTCTCGCCGAGATTCGCCGAGGAGCCGAGATCCGGAGAGTTAGGATCAAAAAAAATGAGGAAGTCACCCTCCTCATTCTCATTTTCTTTCTCGCTCTGTTATCAATATTCTGTCTGGAACTGTCTCGCAAAACGTTTGCGATCTCCTTCGTTCAGATATACTTTACGCAGACGAATGCTTTTTGGTGTTACCTCGCAGTATTCATCAGGTCCGATGTATTCAAGTGCTTCTTCCAATGTAAACTGGATAGGTGGAGCCATTACGTTTTTAGCGTCTGTTCCGGATGCACGCATATTCGTGAGCTGTTTGGTTTTGGTAACGTTCACCACCAGATCATTATCACGTGAGTGTTCGCCGATAACCTGTCCTTCATAGACTTCATCCATGGCGTTCACAAAAAACTTTCCGCGATCCTGAAGATTGCTGATACTATAAGCAATAGCATTTCCGGTTTCCATACAGATCAATGATCCGTTGAGACGACCAGGAATATCGCCTTTCATTGCCTGATATTCTTTAAAACGGTGAGACATGATCGCTTCTCCTTGAGTAGCAGTGAGCATATAGCTACGAAGACCGATGATACCGCGTGAAGGGATTTCGAACTCGAGTACGGTGCGATCACCTTTAGGCTCGAGGTTTTTCATTTCACCTTTGCGTTTTGTCACCGCTTCAATCGCCGTTCCGGTCATTTCTGTCGGAAGGTCGATTGTCAATTCTTCGATAGGTTCTTGTTTCTGACCATCTACTTCTTTGATGATAACACGTGGCTGACCGATCTGCAACTCATACCCTTCACGGCGCATGGTTTCAATCAATACAGACAAGTGAAGTACACCACGACCAAAGACAGTGAAACGGTCGGCTTTATCTGTTTCCTCCACACGAAGTGCGAGGTTTTTTTCCAATTCTTTTTGCAGACGCTCTTTGATATGTCGGCTGGTCACAAATTTTCCTTCTTTACCGAAGAAAGGAGAATCGTTGATCGTAAACAACATACTCATCGTTGGTTCATCCACAGCGATCGTTGGCAACGCCTCCGGATTTTCAACATCTGTGAACGTGTCACCGATATCAAAATCTTCCATACCGTTGATGGCACAGATGTCACCTGAAACAACGCTTTCCACTTTTCTTTTACCAAGACCTTCAAAGATGTAAAGTTCTTTGATACGGCCTTTCACAACTGAAGTATCGCGTTTTACAAGAGCAATCGGCATACCTGCTTTCAATTCACCGCGGTGAAGTTTTCCAATCGCCATACGACCTGTGTAGGCAGAATAGTCGAGTGATGTCACCAACAACTGCGGAGTACCTTCTCTTTTGATAGGACCTGGAATGTGTTCCAACACGAGGTCGAGCAAAGGCTCGATGTTATCTGTTTTCACTTTCCAGTCGAGACTCATCCATCCGTGTTTGGCAGCGCCATACGCTGTCGGGAAGTTGAGCTGATCTTCAGTAGCACCTAAGTTGTACATCAGGTCGAATACCTGCTCATGAACTTCATCCGGAGTACAGTTCTCTTTATCTACTTTATTAATAACCACGATTGGTTTCAATCCAAGTTGAATTGCTTTCTGCAACACAAAACGAGTTTGTGGCATCGGGCCTTCGAATGCATCTACCAGCAGAAGAACGCCTTCCGCCATGTTGAGTACACGTTCTACTTCACCACCGAAGTCACTGTGACCTGGAGTGTCGATGATATTGATTTTATGACCTTTGTAAACGATGGATACGTTCTTTGCGAGAATCGTGATTCCGCGCTCTCTTTCAAGGTCGTTGTTGTCGAGGATGAGGTCGCCTGTTTGCTCATTATCTCTGAAAAGCATGGCGGCATGAAGCATTTTATCGACGAGGGTAGTTTTACCGTGGTCAACGTGGGCGATAATCGCGATATTCCTGATTTTCTGCATGTTATGTTTTAAAACGGGTGCAAAAGTACGCCATACTTCTCTAAATAAGGCAAACGCGGGTTAACTCAGCGTTATTTCGGGGAAATTCAGAGTCCGCTCAGTGCGTCTTCCGGCTATTCACTCCGGAACCTTGCGAGAAACTTCTTTCTATGACGCCATCGTTGACTCGCTTCGCTCGCTTATCATATTTTTTTGCGCCGAGATTCGCCGAGAAGCCGAGTTTCGGAGAGAATGACAGAATGAGAATGAGAATGAGAATGAGGAGAGTGACAATCGGGGTGGGTTACGAATAATCAAAATTAGTTCGAACACAAAACTCTCCGAATCTCGGCGCGCAAAGACTCTATAAGCGAGCGAAGCGAGTGAATAATTTTTTCAAGTATCATATTGTAATTTGCAACCCTCACATGTCCCAACCAACTTTTTTCACTCCTTTCAAAGAATCACTTGCCGAATTTGTTCTGCCGGAAGAACTCAACGATCCTTTCAATTACATCCCGCATCCTCTTTGTTTACTTGCAGCAAAAGATTTGCAACAACATCTTATCGAACAAACAGAGTGGAAACATAATTTCGGATTGCACGACGGACTGCAGGGAACCATCATCGGTAAAATGTTCGGAGTACTCGTTGTGCAGACGAATGAAAATGAAATCGGATACCTCGCTGCTTATTCCGGCAAACTTGCAGGTGGTTATCATCAGAGCAGATTTGTGCCGCCGGTATTTGATGCACTCACAGAAGGAAGTTTTTTAAATATTGGCATGACGGAATTGACGCGCATCAATGAGCAAATTGAATTGCTCGAAGAAATGAATGAAGAAGAAAATGCAGAAGCAATTTCAATATTGAAAAAGACGAGAAGAGAACATTCCAATATTCTGCACGACCAATTGTATGACAGCTATTCTTTTCTCAATGCGTCGGGCGAATCTAAAAATTTGCGACAACTCTTCTTAAAACCTCGTTATAAAAATCCTCCTTCAGGAGCAGGTGAATGTGCCGGACCAAAGTTGTTTCAGTATGCATATCAACATCATTTAAAACCTCTTGCCATGGCAGAATTCTGGTGGGGCCTTTCACCCAAATCTGCTACATGGAAACACGGCGAATTTTATCCGGCGTGTAAAGAAAAGTGTGAGGTGATTTTGGGGTTTATGCTGGGGATTTAGCTGTGAAGTACCACAAAGTTTTTGCGATAATCTGCGAAGTAATTTGCGCAATCTGCGTTTAGCCTCACATTACGTCTCATTAGCTAACCCAGCATTTTACTTTTTTTTATTTCAGTCTTTTATCGCACAGGCCCATGAATCAATCCTCTTGATTCCAAAACATAAAGTAGATCCTGCAATACAATTTCGAATTCACCGGCGAGAATTACATCCTTGAGATAAACGCCAAGCAACTGCCGGCAAAGACTTTCCAGGCCGAACAAGTCTTTGTGTTGAGACAGAACATTTAGTTTCGCGGCATCGAAATTTTCCAGATTGAGGAAATCACTCGTTTTACTCTCATTAATCAGATTCAGCCAGGTGAGGTCTGCAAAATCATCAATTGGGTAGAGTTCTCGTCCCCACATAATTCTATCGCCTGACATTGAACCGATTTTCATGCGTGCACCCAAGCGCTGCCGCATGATGCCAAATTTTTTCAAGGTGAAAGGATCAGCATCAAAATCTTCGTCCATGTATATCTCTGTGCAGATGCGCATCGCATCCTGAGTTTTGTTTTGATATTCAAGATTCTGCGCTTTGACAAATCGCAGCCGATAGGCTAAATTCGGAAAGTGACTTGTGGTTTCATTCACTTCAAAATATCGGTCAACTATCTCAATGGATTTAGATAGTTTGTTCAATCGCTGATAAAGCAACGCCAGATACAAACTGAAATCAGAATTGACCACTTCGGGTCCATACTTCCTGCGTGAAATTTCTTTTTCAATATTTTGAATGAAATCAAGATTGCCATTCAAACCTTGTTTGATCTGTGGGATGTAATACTTCGCCCATTCTATATCCGCAGTTTCATCAACGATTCGTTGTTCAACCTTTGAACCGATAAGGGACCGCACATGCAATTTGGAATTTGACGGCAATTCAATCACCGCCGATTCTAGTTTCATCCGAAGGCGCATGTATACATCATGCGTGAGCAATTCGGGATTTTTACCTTCTTTCAGTAAATGAAAGTAGTATTCAGCTTCGTATACTTCATCTTCTGAAATTCGACTTTTATAATATTCAATGGCGAGACGGTTGATTTCTGTTGTTGCCTGCGGATGTTTCGTTTTTATCATGTTTTCACATGCCAATCTGAGATCTTGTCTGAACACAATTTCCTTGTTTTCAACAGACTTGGAAATCAAAGCAACTTCCTTCGCCAATTCGTCAAATATTTTCTTAGCCTTTGTTTCGTTGATGACACCAAGGCCACAGGGAACAGCAAGTACATGCTGGATGACATTAGGTGTAATTCTTCTCACCATCATGCCCGGTACAGCAACTTGTCTGACTTCCGAATCATGAACATGATCCAATATTCTTCCGATCAGATATTCTTCTTTTTTTTCTGAGATTTGGTTGCCATCGTTCAAAGCTTCGGGATCCTTTAGTACCAGATTCGATGCAAGAAGCAGGAGCAATGGATTTCCACCAAATATTTTAAATATTTTTATTCGTAGTGACGGATCATTGATTCCATAATTTTCAAGCAATGCCATAACAGAATCACTATCGAATTCATTCAAGGGAAGATTTTCGAATTTGAAGTCTTCCAGACTCTCACTTATTTCAGATCTTCCCACAAATACAGGTCGAATGCGTGGAATTTTTTCAGAGATCTCTCGAATGAAACTGAAAAAATTGGCCAGTTCTTCACGTGATGCCCGATACTGAATTTCTTCAAAGGAATCAAAGACAATTAAAATGGGTGAATTGATCTGACTAAGTCCTGAAGAGTTAT
>JANOVT010000282.1:0-2403 GCA_031417525.1 Flavobacteriales bacterium
GTCGTTTTGTATGTATGGTATGATAACGAATTCGGTTACACCAAACAAGTGATACGCCTTGCGAAATACGTAGCGAAAGTGAGACGTAATATTTACTATTGATCTTTCGCAGATTAAGCGATTGAAAATAAAGAAGGGCTATCGTGTGGTAGCCCTTTTTGATTTTTTAATACAATCAATTTTTATGTGAAAAATTAATCGGTGTTCATCCAACTATCAATCTCGCAGCTTCAAACGCAGTAATTTTTCCGGCAATCAGGTCGCTCTCTATTTCTGAGATTCGCTTTTTATTTTCTGGTGATTGATAAAAATCGGAAATCAGTTTTTCGCGTATTGTTTGATGCATCCAATACACATCTTGTTGATGTCGTTTGATGCTTATCAATCCACGTTCAGTCATCCATTTTTCATAGTCAGATATCATCTGCCATGCCTCTGTGAGCCCTCTTTTTTCCAGTGCAGAACAAACTTCAACGCGTGGTGTCCATCCATTCTCTTTTGCAGGAAACAAATGAAGGGCACTTGTATATTCTGCTTTCGCAAAATTGGCAGGTTTTACATTCTCGCCATCTGCTTTGGTGATCAACATCGCATCACACATTTCCATAATACCTCGTTTGATACCTTGCAATTGATCACCGGCACCAGCCAACATCAAGAGCAGAAAAAAATCGGTCATGCTGTGAACGGCAGTTTCACTTTGACCCACTCCAACAGTTTCAATCAGAATCACATCAAAACCTGCAGCTTCACAAAGGATAATTGTTTCGCGTGTTTTCCTGGCTACACCGCCAAGTGTTTCCGACGATGGTGATGGACGAATGAAAGCATTCGGTTCGGCAGCCAATTGATCCATGCGCGTTTTATCTCCGAGGATACTTCCTTTACTCAAAGGACTCGAAGGGTCAATGGCTAGCACCGCTATCTTTTTACCAAGACTGATGAGATACGATCCAAAGACATCAATGAATGTGCTTTTGCCGACACCGGGAACACCAGTAATTCCAATTCGCAATGATTTTCCGGCAAAAGGCAAACATGCTTGAACGATCTCTTTCGCTAGTTGTGTGTGATCAGATTGAGTACTTTCTACAATGGTGATTGCCTGAGCAAGCGCAGCGCGATCATGACTTAGAATCGCAGCACTCAATTCCTTTGTATTCAGATTTCGCTGATGCTTGCGAATCTGATCAGCTGCATGTATTTCGGTTTGTTTCCTGGTGTCATCTGACATGGGGCTAAACTAAGATTGAAATTTCAATTATTAATTCTCAATTATTAATTATGTTCGCATTCCATGGTGACGCTCCAACTAAAGCCATTCATAATTTTATAATTTATAATTTATAATTGTTAACTATGCAGTCTCAAATCAGACAAAGAGTATGCAGGTAAAACTCGAAGAATCTTGGCAACAATTATTGAAGGATGAATTCGGGAAACCTTACTTTCAAATGCTGACTGAATTCGTCCGGGGCGAATACAAATCAGAGGTCTGTTATCCACCGGGCAAACTTATTTTTTCTGCTTTTGATCATTGCACATTTGATAATTTGAAAGTGGTCATCCTTGGCCAAGATCCATATCATGGGCCGGGACAAGCCAACGGACTTTGTTTTTCAGTAAGTCCAGGAATTCGTGTACCTCCTTCATTGGTGAATATTTATAAGGAAATTAAAAATGACATTGGAGGAGATGGAGCAGTAGATGGCAATCTGGAACGATGGGCTGATCAGGGAGTTTTGCTGTTGAATGCTACGCTTACTGTTCGCGCTCATCTTCCTGGATCACATCAAAAGAAGGGTTGGGAAGAGTTTACTGATGCAATTATCCGGATTGTGAATGAAGAAAAGGAACATGTTGTTTTTATTCTTTGGGGTAGTTATGCGCAGAAAAAGGGAGCTTTTATTGATTCTTCAAAACACCTGATTTTGAAATCCGCTCATCCGTCGCCGCTTTCCGCCTACAATGGATTTTGGGGAAATCAGCATTTTTCAAAAACGAATAATTTTCTTCGCAGACACAGCCTTAGCGAAATCAACTGGCTCATCTGAATAAAATCTCTGGAGTGCATTGCAAACTTCGTTTACGTGAATAATTTTGTCTGAGAAGTTTAATCCTAAAACTCAACTACTATGTCTAAGTCAAAAGATCAGAAAAAAGAGACCAAGAAAAAGCCTTTGAAAACAAAGGATGAAAAAAGAGCGGAAAAGAAAGACAAGAAAAAATAGGCTCGAAGAATTTAAGTGTGAGTGTGAGAGTGAGATTTGAGAAGGAGTTCTCAGAACTCACACTCTTTTTTAGCATATCAGATTTTGAAGTGTGAGTGTGAGAGTGAGTTTTGAGAAATTGCTCTCATAAATCACACTCACACTCACAAAAAACGAAGAGCGTCGTGTACGG
>JANOVT010000283.1:0-3922 GCA_031417525.1 Flavobacteriales bacterium
CTCATCAACGGAAATCTCAAGAAGAAAGGGGCATCGAGCCCCATTTCTTCTTGGCAACAAAAACCCTCAGGCTCGGAATCTATCTCCAGAAATCCAAGTTTAAGGTTGAAAAGAACGGTCAAGGTTATTTAGGCATGGACACACTTCTCACTTCTCACTTCTCACTTCTCACTTCTCACTTCTCACTTCTCACTTCTGCTTCAATCATCCCGGAACTCTCCGACTTTTCTCATATAAAATTGCCACAAATCAACGAAACCCTTTATTTTTGTTTGAGTAAAAGAAATGGGCAGGATTATTGAAAAGTGCTGTTCATTAAATTTTAGGACATGAAAAAAAATCTACTTATCACTTTTGCCGCCCTGCTTTGTTTCTCTTTCGCATCCGTTGCACAGGATCGTGCCACGCATCCGGTCAGCACGGCGCATATCAGTGGCGTGGATGGCAAAACAGAACTGGTATTTGAAGAATCGATGAATGATTCGTTTACAATTTCGGTAGTTGATTTGACCGGAAAGATCATATTTACACAACAACACCCATCGAGTGAAAACGGATGCACCGCCATAGTTTTGCCGGTAGAAAATCTCCGCAAAGGGATTTATATGGTTCAAGTCATTGGTGGTGACGGAAAAACCAAAACACTCAAATTGCAGCACAACTAAATTACCAGTTGAATATAAAAAGGGCGGAACTTTAGGGTTTCGCCTTTTTTTGTTTTAGACGGATTTCAGATAAAACTTCAGCCGACATTAAGCAATTGTCAGAAGTGGTTTACTAAGACAAATGCCGAATCTTCACCAACGGACTAAACAGATACTCATAACGCGTTCCTTCTTCAAAGCAACGATAGCGCGTTCGTAATCTTTCACCTTTGATAAAAATGCGACGATCACGTCCGTACACAAATTTGGAATGTGTCGGAATATCATCCAACAACTTCACATCGGGATGCGAATTGCGATCGTAACGTGCAAGTGTTTTTGATAATGGTATATCAGAACAGGTAGATGCAGATGGATTACTCAAATAGCTGCTGATCGCCTTTGCAACATCTTCTGGAAAAACACCACGTCGGAGGAATGGTCCTAGTGTTTGTTTGAAGTAACTCTTCCACTCTTGTCCATGCGGACGAACATCGTCTTTGTGATTCAGATAACACACCAGATGCGCGAGCTCATGCATGAGTGTGATCAGAAAAGCATATTGATTGAGATTGCCATTGACAGTGAGCACGTGTCTTTTTCCGCGTGGATCAGCAGTAAAATCTCCGAGTTTGGTTGAACGCGGAGGAGTGATCTCCAGATGATGCGGATATTCACGCAACATCGAACACGCCAACTCTACAGAGCCGGGTGGCAAAAATGGCTCAAGAGCAGACTCAAGGTTGGTGCTGTTCTTCATAAAAATGAGGCGTGCTGATCAACTGGATTTGATCGTCCCACTTCGGGCAAGTATTACACTTTGGCTTTTTTCCTGCCTTGCAAGAAGCAACGGAAACGAGAAGACAAACGAGCAATAAGAATTTGCTGATAGATTTCATGGAAACGATTTTACCTTACAAATATATTTCGCACATATTTGAAAACCAATTGAACGAACACTTTCCTCATATTATTCTGCTGGTAGTAGGCCTGGCTCTCTGGCTCTATGCATCCTTTCCAACGCTCCGTTATATGATCGAACTTACTGACGGTCAGTTCAATTGGAAGCTTGTTCTATGGCTGGTGATCATGATCATTTCCATCTTTCTGATCAAATTTTCACTGTTTTCGCTCACCGGATGGCCGGCACCCGGAACCTGGATGAGCAGACTTTTCCTCGGAATCGGTCTTTTTATGGCTTACCTGGTGCCTTTTGCGAGAGAATATCTGCTGCGGTTCTTCAGGAGATAGTATTTATTTCACGCAGAACTGCGCAGAAGGAATTTCAGAACTACGCAGAATTGTTGCTTGTGAAATCTAATAAATGGTTCAGAAGCTTTCTTACGAATGAATGTGATGCATCTTGGATTTTAGAAAATTTTCAGTGCATTTCTGAGATTCCTTCTGCGCAGTTCTGCGTGAAACCTCGAGCGATGCGAGTTCTACATTAAGTTTGCGCGGAGTGACATCTTTATACACCAACATAGGAAAGTACTGCCTGCTACTGGTAAACGTGTTTACGAAACCGGAGAAGGGCAAGATTTATCGCAAGCTGATCATACAGGAAATCGACAAAATCGGGTTGCAGTCGCTTGGTATCGTGGGACTGCTCTCCTTATTTATGGGTGCTGTTGTCACTTTACAAACTGCAGCGAACATTGACAGCGGCTGGATCCCACGTTGGACCATTGGTTTTACCACACGTCAAACCATGATCCTGGAATTTTCTTCCACGATCGTTTGTCTGATTCTTTCCGGAAAAGTGGGCGGTAATATTTCTTCCGAAATCGGCACGATGCGCATCACGGAACAAATCGATGCCATGGATATTATGGGTATCAATTCTGCGAGTTATTTGATTTTGCCGAAAATCATTGCGGCGATGTTCATCTTTCCATTTCTCGTCATCATCTCGATGTTTCTCGGAATAGGCGCCGGAGCTCTCGTTGGTACTTCATCGGGAGTAATCTCACTCACCGATTATGAGTATGGACTTCAATATTACTTCGAATTATTCCAGGTAAGTTACACGTTGATCAAAACAGTGGCTTTCGCTTTTATCATCACTAGTGTGAGTGCGTATCATGGATACTATACCTATGGCGGACCGAGAGAAGTGGGTGAAAGCAGCACACGGGCTGTAGTATATAGCATGGTACTCATTCTCATTACCAATTACGTGCTTACCCAATTACTCCTTCTGTGATTGAAGTAAAAAACATATCGAAAGCATTCAACGGCAATCAGGTTTTGAAAAATGTGAGTGTTGAATTTTATCCCGGCAAGGTGAATTTTATCATCGGCCGAAGTGGATCTGGAAAATCGGTACTCACGAAATGCATCGTTGGATTGATGGAAGTGGATGCCGGAGAAATCATTTTTGATGACAGGAATTTCACGAAGCTGGATCGTTGGGATCGCAAAAACATCCGACAGGAAATGGGCATGTTGTTTCAGGGATCTGCATTATTCAGTTCATTGACCGTAGAAGAAAATGTTCTGTTCCCCTTGCAGATGTTCAGCAAGATGAGTAAAAGTGAAATGTTGGATCGCGCCAATTTTTGTCTTAAACGTGTAAATCTTGAAGGAAAAAATAATCTATATCCTTCTGAAACTTCCGGTGGTATGCAGAAACGAATTGGAATTGCACGTGCCATCGCGATGAATCCAAAATATTTGTTCTGCGATGAACCCAACTCGGGTCTCGATCCGCAAACTGCCATTGTCATCGACAACCTGATCAAAGAAATCACTTATGAATATGGCTCCACAACCATTGTTGTAAGCCACGATATGAATTCGGTCATCGAAATCGGAGATCACATCAACTTCATTTACCAGGGCGAACTTTGGTGGAAAGGCGACAAACGCGGAATCCTTCACAGCGATAATGAAGA
This sequence comes from Flavobacteriales bacterium, assembly GCA_031417525.1. Classification (GTDB taxonomy): domain Bacteria; phylum Bacteroidota; class Bacteroidia; order Flavobacteriales_D; family Sanyastnellaceae; genus JAIBBG01. The sequence continues at coordinate 3,542 of JANOVT010000283.1, forward strand.
GCTTAGTAAATTCGTTTTCCCTTCGCATTTTATGCAGGAGATTCGTGAGAACCTTCGAGGTTGAGAAGTTGCCTTCGGCAACTAATTCGACGCAAAGTTCGACTTAGGAGCAGAGATTCGCAAAGAAATTATTGTCGATTAAATTTTGCTTCAATATGCAGCGCGAACGGAGTGTTTTCTTCATTTCTTGAAAACACCATCGGTAGAAAAGTACAATTGAAAAATTCTTTGCGAAACTCTGCTCCTAAGTCGAGCTCCGCGTCGAATAGACGGCGAAGCGGGCCGAAATCCTTATCTGAAGACACTCAGCCTCTCCGCATCCAATCGCAGAAAGATAAAAAGCAACATAGTAAATCCTATCAACGATGAACCACCATAACT
>JANOVT010000284.1:0-9520 GCA_031417525.1 Flavobacteriales bacterium
TCGCCGAGGAGCCGAGATTCGGAGAGAATGACTCAAAGGGAAATTTTTTATCTCTTGAGGAAACTGAAAACGAATATGGTCGCACTCTCAGCGCTTCGGTTTATAGCTCCAATAATCCGTTTCCAATTTCCTACACTCACTCATTGCAAGAGCAAGCGCGCTCACAATATTGTCTGTCGCCTGCACTTCGAGTCGCGCTCTGATATTCGGTCCGAAATAAATGAAGTCTTGTTTATTTCCTTCTTCAAATCGAGATTGTGAATTCTGTAGTTGAGCGATCATCGATTCAATGTCTTTCATTTTCGCTTCCAACATACTCACCGGTTGATAGGCCTGAAAAAATTCTGTACCTTTTTGTGATGGATATCGCTGCCTGAGATCTTGTTTTTCCTTGCCAACCATGCGGCCAACTTCTTCCAATGAATCCAGCCAGACAATCACTTTTTCATTGGTCAATGCAGCAAGGTCTTCCATTCCTAACCTTTTGATGCCATAAGACGACTTGATAGCATCATACTCTTTTCTTAATTCAAAATAGGTGATGGAACTTTTTGACTGAATAGGAGGTAATTCAATTTTGAGTGAATCATATTGATGAAGCAATTTCAAATTCTCGGCTGATTTTTTCGGTTTTTCTGCTTCGCTGAGTGATTTCACTTTTTTATATACACTGTCGTACTGCATCCTTCTGGTGATGACCTCATCTGCAAGTAACCTCATTTTTCCGAACAAACTATCGAGAGATGTATATGGAATTTGATCAGGCGTATTTGTCACCTGCATCAGATCACTGTGGAAAATACGCAGCTGAAAAAAATCACCATAGACGTCACTTTCCGTTCGCATCATCGCCACGCGTGTTTTGTCCGCCTCCAGGATAATTTCTGTTGTAGCAATTCTGATGACGCAAGAACACAAGAGGAAAAGAGGAATAACGAATAGACTTCTCATCGGATACGATCAACTGATTTGATGAGCTTTTCATCTTTTCGCATCAATCTCAATGCATACATATTTAAAAAGCTGGAAACGAAAGGCAGATAGAATGAGATACCAGGTGCAAAGGATTCACCTGAAAAAATGGATGCAGCACTTCGGATGTAAAATGCGAGTAACACAACAGAAAGTGTGAACAGGATGAAGGAGAAACGTACGACCGTCATCTGTCGTTTGAGATTTCCATACAGAAAAATGGAAACCAGGGTGAGCGTAGCAGCTATAGATAATGGCAATGCGAAATAGTAGTTCTGTATTTGATCATTGACCGCACCGGTTGAATCAAGGACAGAATAGGAGTGGAGCTCATTACCGCCAAATTTTCCAAATGGAAAATAATAGGTTGCGATAAAAACCAAAACTGATAAGAGTAGAAAAAGTGTTTGTTTGCGTTGTATCATATGCTTCGTATTTGAAAGAAAACCTTCGGTGTTAATTCAAAAATTCAAAGATTTAAAAATTCAAATATTCAATCCCGGCGATGTCACGACTTCGGTTTGAATTTTTGAATACTTGAATCATTGAATTTTTAAATTTTTGAATGTAATAATTTCTGATTCGTGTGGCATGTCTGCCTTGCGCTCAGCACTTGGCGGTTTTGCGTTTTTTCTGTCCCATGCCTCTCGCCACCATTTTTTCAATGTATGTTACTGCCGATGGCACCTGGCAGGAAGTACCACCCATGTCGACTGTAACACCACCGATTTTTTCTGCCACTTTGATAGCATGCGTGGTGAGCGAAGGAACATATCCACCCACTGCTATCAAAAATGAGTTCATGCAATACCTGACTCGATTTGGCGAAGTGTGAATGTTTTTTGCAACGAGATCGATGAGTGCTTTTATATCATTTTTATCGAGTAGTGAATCTTCAGTGATGGACAAATAACTTGAATATGTATTCCATCCTGCACACGCAATTTTTTCATCTTTTGATTTGATCCACTTCTGCGCCATTTCCAATGCGAAAGGACTTTCTGCTGTTGTCCACGCAACTGAATATTCACTGATCATATGCCAGCTCGCATTTTCTGCCCAATTCTGCAAATCCTTTTTAGTCATTTTTGAAGGATCTGAAATCAGTCCTGCCAGATACATCGCATCTGAATTGCCTGTCGAATAAAGCTCCAATGCGAGTTCATGGTTTTTTTTGATTTTCTTCACGATGGTTTTCATGTCACCAACTTTCACTCCGAAGAAGGGCTCCACAGCTCCATGATTCAGATGTGTTTTTTTGGTTTGTGCTGTCCCCATTTTTTCCAGAGACACCATCACTTCTTTTGCATTCATGTTTGTATAATTTCAATTAGGCTATCAATTCTTCTTGAATGGTATAGTGAACATTTCGATCTGCAAGATATTTAACGACGAATTCATAACAACCTTTTTCGCGACCAACATACTCCGGCGGACAAATTCCTTTCACTGCAAATTGATTGTTCAGAACCAATTCTGCCGCCGCCGTGCAGGTGTATCCTGTTGTGCGCGCCATAGAAATAATTTCCGATGATTTATCGTACCGATCGAGGAGGTGATAGGTGTATTTTTTCTTTTGACCATTCTCAATTCCTTCGATGATGATCCGCATAATGGTGAAATCTTCTTCCCCCGGTTTTAATTTCCACGATGGAAAAAGCAAAGCAGAAGTGACATCAATCGGACGAATTTTTTTTCCTTTCACATCAATCTCATCATACGAAAAAAGTCCGGCAGCACGAAGTACACGCAGGTATTCTATACAGCCCGGATACCTCAAAGTTTTTTCAATCATATCTGGAATGTGCGGCATCGTCTGTATCAATGATCTAAGTCCATCACTGTTCCATGACTCTAAGGTTCCTAGTCCGGGAAAAGGAATCAATTCCGCATCGCTCAATGCTTCACGAATAACAACGTGCCCATTTTGAACATAACGAGCGGGTCGGGTACATTCTTCAATCACGTCTATCGGGGAAAAAACCGCTTTGTATTCCCACGGCCATTCGCGCACCACAGGCAAGCCACCTACCAGACATTCATAATTCGTAACGGTCATGTTAGAATCATGGTATCCTAGAATAATATTCCCCATGCCAGGTGCTACACCACAATCTGTTACTACAGTGACATTGTTTTTTTTAGCGAATTCATTTAGTTGAAATGCATCTTCCGGAAAGAATGAAATGTCCACCATGTTTTTACCCGAACGAATAACCTGATCAACCGTGCGATAACCCATAAAGCCAGGAACAGCGCCAATCACCAGGTCAAACGGTTGCAATGCTTGAGTGAGCGCGTCGCTATCATTCATGTCCAGTTTCAACGTTTCAACTCCAAAACCATTTAGGTTTTGCAATGCTTCTTCGTTGACATCCGCCGAAGTAACCGCATTTTTTTTCGCCAGATCTTTTGCAATAGCAGATCCTACAAGCCCGGCACCCAGTACAATTATTTTATGACTCATTGATTTTTTTCTTCTTTAAATAGCAGATTTTTTTAGCAATACACTGCAGCGATAGCGGTCTTCACGGTATTCGTTGTAAAGTTTATCCAACATTTCAACGCAGTTTTTAATACCGATTTCTTTTCCCCATGCTATAAGTCCTTTTGGATAATTCACTCCTCGTGTCATCGCCAGATCGATGTCTTCCGCAGAAGCAACTTTTAAATACAACGCATCAAAAGCTTCATTGATAAGCATGACTAATATTCGAAGTCCGATTTCTTTTTTCAATGATATATCGGATGAAGGCTCTGGAATGATTTGACCTTCTCCATAATTGTAATATCCTCTTCCGGTTTTTCTTCCAAGCCAACCTGCTTCGTTCAATTTTTTCTGAGTGAGCGAAGGCTTGTATCGTTGGTCGAAATAGAATGATGCAAAGACACTTTCTGTGACGGCGTAGTTGACATCATTACCAATTAAGTCCATCAATTCGAAAGGCCCCATTTTAAATCCGAGATCGCGCATACTTTGATCGATGGTAGAAAAATCGGCAAATCCTTCTTCATAGATTCGAATGGCTTCTCCGTAAAATGGTCGCGCAACACGATTGACAATAAATCCCGGCGTGTCTTTGCAGACGACAGGAATTTTATTCCAGGCTTTTATCCAATCTTTCACCAAATGCACATTCGATTCTGCCGTTTGCAAGGCAGGAATGATTTCGACCAACGGCATCAGTGGCGCAGGATTGAAGAAATGTATGCCAAGAATGCGTTCCGGTTTTTTGCAGGCGGAAGCAATGGCTGTAATAGATAGGGAAGACGTATTGCTGGCGATAATGCATTGATCACTCACGATGGACTCAACTTCAACAAATACTTTTCTTTTGACCTCCAGATTTTCGACGATTGCCTCAATCACAAGTTCAGAATCTGTCAAAGATTGAATTCCCACATCATAACGAATACGTCCTTTGATGATTTCAGCTTCGTCCGATTTGAATTTTCCTTTTTCCACCAAACGAGCGAATGTGATATCGAAACCAGCTTTTGCTTTATCGAGGGCTTCCTGCCTGGTATCATACAGCAATACCTGATGACCGGCCTGCGACGCAACCTGAGCTATACCGCTGCCCATAGCGCCTGAACCAATAATCGCAATCTTCATAGTAAGTCGTTTTGTGGGGCACGAAAATAGCTTGGAAAGCGTGTTCAGCGTGCAAGCGTGATAAGCGTGTGAGCGTGTAAGAGTGGCTGCCATCAGAGAGTCTTTTGCAAATTGAATTGTAGACCTTGGTTCAAATTCGAACCACATACCCGAACGGCAACTTGGCCAGCACGCTATCACGCTTTACTCGCTGATCACGCAGATCACGCTTTTATTCCAATTCAATTCAATGATTCGCATGGCAATTTGGCCAACACGCTATCACGCTTACACGCTTAACACGCTGCTACTCATCATTAAACCGATAGCCAACACCCCAAGTCGTGAGCACATATTGCGGATGATCCGGATCTTTTTCGATTTTATTACGAAGTCTGTTGATATGCGTATTCACCGTGTGTTCATGGCCTGCATAATCTTCGCTCCAGATGCGCAGCAGCAAATCCTTTCTGCTAAATGTGATACCGGGATGAGTAGCGAGCAGAAAAAGCAAATCAAATTCTTTGGGTGATAATTCAATCACGTCGTCCCGAAGAGTGACTTTTCGTTTGGTTGCATCGATTTCAAGGTCGAGAAAACGAATCAGGACGGGCGCAGTTTGTTCCCGATTTAATTCAGCACGTCTGAAGATAGCTTTGACGCGAGCCAGAAATTCTTTGATACTAAAAGGTTTGGTGATATAATCGTCAGCACCATGATCTAATCCTTCCACCAGATTTTCTTCACCAGTTCGTGCCGTAAGCATGAGTATCGGATTCGTAAAACCCTGTAACCGAAGATTCTTGCAAATAGTCAAACCGTCCATTCCTGGCAGATTGATGTCCAGGATCAGCAAGTCAAAGGGGTTTGTTAAGGCATATTCATAGCCATCGATTCCATGTTCGTAACAAACGGTGTGACAAGGAATATCAATGATATGCAATTCAAGCAACCCTGAAATTGCTTCATCATCCTCAATGATTATTACCCTTTTCATACTTTTACTCATACGAATACCAGCTTCAATTTTTCTTCTATTTGGATCAGACTGCTTGTTTGATTTTTATGCCAGAACAGTTGGGTCAAAGTAAACAATGTCTCACTTCTACACATTCAGCAATTCCATAACTCGGAGTTGATATGGATCATCCTCTTACAAGAAATCGCAGGCTGTGATAATTCTGTTATAATTAAAAAGAACATTTGCCACAGGAGGATCAGACCTCCCTTCCTGCCGGTGCAATCCGCGGGTAGTTTAAGTTTAGTTGTTAGTTAAAATTAAGACCCCTGAAACGTCAGGGGTTTTGTTTTTTTTACAAATGACACGGCAATATTCGTGAGTTCGTTGCTTTCTTCGCACACATTATTACGATTATGAAGAAGATTTTCATTTTGGCGGGGTGGATCTGTGCGGTTTCTCTGTCTGTTTATTCTCAAGATGCTATAAGCCCTGAAGGCGGTTACAATCATTGGCACATGCTCGATATGCAGGTAGATGGCGTTCCGGGTGTAGGGGCAGAGCGTGCCTACAAAGAAATCCTTGCCGGTAAAAAGTCAACTACAGTGGTTGTCGCCATCATTGATAGCGGCACAGAAACTTTTCATCCGGACCTGACGCCGAATATTTGGACGAATGAAGATGAAGTGGCCGACAATGGGAAGGATGACGACAACAATGGCTACGTCGATGACATCCATGGCTGGAGTTTCTTGGGTGGACCAGGTGGTGACGTCTCCGTCGATAATCTGGAGTTTACCCGAATCTATCGGGATCTGAAAATTCGGTTTGGCAATGTGGTTGATGCAAAAGGCGTAAGCAAATCAGATAAGTCGGACTATGAGCGCTACCTGAAAATGAAGGATGTGTATGACACCCGAATTAAGGAAGCAGAAGAAAATCTGATGAACTACAATATGATCGCAATGTTTTATGAAAATGCCGATCAGGCGATCAAAACAGCACTGGGAAAGGATACATACACCGCTGAGGAAGTGGTGTCCATTCCCGCAGAAGATGAGTTTATGAAAGCAGCTCAGGGTTTTATTCTGATGTCACTCGAGCAGGATTTTACAGGTGAAATTGAAGAAGGACGCAAGCATTTTGAAACGCTCGCCAAATACCAGCTCAATCTGGATTATGATCCCAGAAATATGGTGGGTGATCATTACGATGACATCAATGAGAAAAACTATGGCAACAATCACGTCGATGGTCCGGAGTCAGATCACGGCACTCACGTTGGGGGTATTGTGGGTGCAGCACGCAATGATTTTGGAATGAGTGGTGTTGCAGACAACGTAAGGTTGATGATCATCCGTTGTGTGCCGAATGGTGACGAACGCGACAAAGACGTTGCGAATTCCATTCGATATGCAGTGGACAACGGAGCGAAGATTATCAATATGAGTTTTGGAAAAAGTTTTTCACCCGGAAAGGAAGCAGTAGATGCCGCTGTGAAATACGCAGAAAGCAAAGGAGTATTGATGGTTCATGCAGCAGGAAACGATGCGCAGAACAATGACGTCGGTGCGAATTTCCCCAAAGCCAAATACAATGATGGCTCAACTTGTTCTACCTGGATTGAAATAGGAGCGAGCGGCATGAATTCAACGGACCTCGCAGCAGACTTTTCGAATTATGGCAAACACACAGTGGATGTTTTTGCTCCGGGAGTTGACATTTACAGCACAGTACCATCCGGCGGTTATGCCGACAACAGCGGAACGAGCATGGCATCTCCGGTGACAGCAGGCGTTGCTGCGGCGATTCTCAGTTATTACCCTTCATTGTCAGGAAGTGATCTGAAACAAATTCTGATGAAAAGCGCAACGGTCTACAAAGATGCACGCATCATTAAATTCGTGGAGCGCAAAGCCATGGGCAGATTTTTCGCGAAGATTTTTATAGGTAAAAAGAAGGATGAAGAAACAGAACCTTCACCGCGTCTTTACAAACTGAAAAAAGTAAAGTTCACGGATTATTCGGTGACCGGTGGAGTGGTGAATATGTATGAAGCAGCGAAGATGGCAGAGACATGGAAGGTGGTGGGGAAGTAGGCAAGGTAAAAAGTGTAAGTTACAAACGCGAATCTTGAACTTATATTGATTAACTCCGGCTTCTTTGGATTTGACTCCAAGTTCTTGTCTTTGGGTTCATCAAGCCACCAACAGGAAAAAAATGAAACTTCTGTAAGATTCAATTGGCTTAATCTTTTTTGTCATTCTCGAAATTTCAAATGGATGAAAGAATGTAGGTCAGTTTTGATTCGCATTTGAAATAGTGCATAGTTAAGCTTAGAACAATTATTATAATATTGATTGTCAATCCAACTATTTGCTCTACCTATGCACTAATTAATCCTTCTTCTAAAAATCATGAAAATATGGTCTCAAATATTATTTCGGATTTTTTTAGTAAATGGCAGATTGCTTTCTGCTCACTTCTCACTTCTCACTTCTCAAAAAACAGATTGCTAAAGATACAGATCAAAAGCCCAGAAATGAAGTAATTCTAAATGTCTGCCTCAACTCTGATCACCCACCCGCGGCCTGGCTGCTAAAAGAAATGCAAGAATCAACTTTAACACATTTGAGTTGTAGGTTGATACCGGTTTAGGTTTGTAGAAGTCATTGTTAACATCATTATCCGGTTCGTCCAAAGAATGAAAAAACCAATTGGCTGTATATTTTTTTACAAAATCATCTCATCAATTGTTTAAACCTTTTTTCTTTTCTGCACTTATGTTTTGCTTGCAATCAAATGCGCAAGTCAATTTGGTATTGAATCCTAGTTTTGAAGATACATTGAGCATGACAGATGGATATCCGTATTTGATAACTGCCAATTGGTGGAATCCGAATGGATCAACCGCTGACTATTTTTCACCTTACGCTGACGAATTGTGTTGTGGAAGTGGCCTCACTTTGAATGCCCCTTCATCTGAACTTGGATTTCAATTGGCGTTTGATGGTAATGCTTATATCGGACTAGATATTTATGAATTGCCGGAAAACAACACGAAAGAATATGCTCAAGGATTTTTGAGTTCTCCATTGTTATTGGGAGAATCTTATTGTGTTGAATTATGGGTGAATTCTGCTGATGTAACCGGTTTGCAAAGTTGTGATTTGCAAGTTGGATTCACTTCTGATTTGATCTATCAACCGCAAAACGGAGGAAGTTTGAACCTCACGAATGTTGTCAATTTTGACATCTCTCAGATTGATTCATTGAATTGGACTCATTTCTCAGCCATTTATCAGGCTCAGGGTGGTGAACAATTTGTTTATATTGGTAGTAATACCCCAAACGATCAATTGGATTGTGTTGAAGAGATTGACCCATTCTCAATCATTTGGAATGCAGCCTACATTTTCGTTGATAGCCTTGTTGTTAAAAGCAGTTCAAATTGTGATTTTGTATCCGAAGCTGGATCGATCATTTTGGCAAATGATTTTGCCATTTTTCCGAATCCATTTTGTGATTTTGTTAATATACAATTATCTAATGCTGATCAATTTGAATATGCGGTTTACGATATATTGGGCAAATTCCAATTTGGAAATGCTATAAATGGCGGAAAATCACAGTTGGATTTCAGTGCACTACAAGATGGTATTTATATTTTGATTCTCCTGCATAAGAATGCACGGGAAATATTCAAAATTTGCAAAGAATAAAGGTTTTCAAGAGTTGAGATGATGCAAATTCAAAGCATCATGAAGAAAATTTTATTGCTTCTTGCTTGTGCTTTCTCTATGAATGCACATGCTCAATTTCAAGTTCTTGCCATTAATGGGGCAGAGAACACAACTCTAATTCAAGGTGTAGGCGTTGGAGATTTCAACATCTTATCTGATATTAAGGCGCGACTTCATATCAATAATGATTTCTGTGTAACCCAACGGCGAACTGCATATTGTAATTCCCGATTCTTCGATTTTGTTTTGCCT
>JANOVT010000285.1:0-26833 GCA_031417525.1 Flavobacteriales bacterium
GAAAAGGATTGGGTCTACGAATCGACACCTTTTGAAATTCCGGATTCTATGCTTGCCAAATCAGTAGTGAGAATGAAATTCAAAGGGCTCGATACATATGCGGATGTTTATCTCAACGATAAGTTGCTCTTTAATGGTGACAACGCTTTCAGATCGTGGGAAGTGGATGTCAGAAAATTATTAAAAAAAGCAGGCAATGTCATTCACATTAATTTTCATTCACCAATTCCAATTGCAGCATCAAGACTCAAAGCTCTTCCATATCCATTGCCGGGAGCGGGTGATCGCGCGGTGATTCGAAAACCACAATTTCACTATGGATGGGACTTCGGACCGAAACTTATAACATGCGGTATTACGAAATCGATTGAAATCATTTCGTACGATGAAGCGCGATTTACGGATATCTATATCGAGCAGTTAAAGGTCACAGAAAAATTGGCTCAGTTAAAAACTACTTTCACAATTCACTCAGATAAAGAATGGAATGGCAACATTATTTTTGAGATGATCAAAAATGGTGACAATTGGACTACGGATGTGCATCTGAAGCGCGGAATGAACATTGTCGAATTGCCTTTTGAAATCGAATACCCCTACCGTTGGTGGTGCAATGACCAGGGAGTTCCGAATTTGTATGAATTTAATGTTGTGTTGCGCGACGGATCCAAGGTAATCGATAGTCGAATGGAAAGAACAGGTATTCGCGATATCAAATTGATCACTGCAAAAGATTCGATTGGCGAATCATTTTATTTCAGCTTGAACGACAGGCCGGTTTTTATCAAAGGCGCCAACTACATTCCGATCAAATATTTTCCCGGCGAAGCCACTGCTGAAGACTACAAAGCACTGTTGAAAAACTGCAAGGACGCACACATTAATATGCTACGCGTTTGGGGTGGGGGAGTGTATGAAGATGATCTGTTTTACAAATTGTGTGATGAAAATGGGATCATGGTTTGGCAGGATTTCATGTTTGCCTGCAGCATGTATCCGGCAGATTCCGTTTTTATTTCCGGCTTGATTGAAGAAGTGAACGAACAAACAATTCGTTTGCGAAATCATCCATGTATGTCGCTGTGGTGCGGTAACAATGAAATTGCTGAAGGATGGGAAAATTGGGGTTGGCAACAAGGCCTGAATGATTCGCAAAAGGCGAGAATCTGGCGCGCATACAAAGATGTGTTTGATCTCACACTTGGAAAGGCAGTAAAGAAAAATACAAACATTCCTTATTGGGAGAGCTCGCCACTTTTCGGACGACGTGATCCCAAAAGTTTATCCGAGGGTGATTCTCATTATTGGGGATTGTGGCACGATGAAGAACCTTTTGAGTCACTTCAGAAAAACATTCCAAGATTTATGAGTGAGTTTGGGATGCAGAGTTTTCCTTCAGAAAGTGTTTTGAAAGAAATGATGTCGGGTGATAAACTGAAGTACGATGATTCTGGTATGCTTCAGCATCAGAAACATGAAAGGGGTTTTAAGCTGATGGATAAGTATATGCAGAATTGGTATCCGAAAATATCGCACGATGATCTCTTGGGCTATGCGGCCATGACACAAGTGGTTCAGGCGGAAGGAATGGCATTGGGTATTGAAGCACAACGTAGAGCAATGCCGCGATGCATGGGCACGATGTATTGGCAGCTGAATGATGTCTGGCCGGCTTTCTCCTGGAGTGGAATTGACTACAAAGGCAATCCGAAATTGTTACATGATTATTTGCAAACGGTGTATGCGCCGCAATTGATTTCGTGTGTGGTTGAAAAAGACATGCTCAACATTTATTGGATTTGTGATACGGATATTTTAGAAGATTCACTCAAGCTGCAATTTGCTATTTATGATGAGTTAAATCTGGAGGCACCCGCGGTAGCGATGGACGACAAAAGAACAGCCCTCTACAAATCCGTGGATATGGTGGTGACCATAAAATCCGGAGCGTACATTATTTCCAGTATTGCGGTGAAAAATTTACCGTTCAAAGCTGATCTCGAAAACAAAATAATTGAGGCTTCACTTTCACCACTAGACATAGCTACTCCAAAATACAAAAGAGTGCAGAAAATTGTTCCGGAAAGTGATCATGAGATCATACCAAAACGATACAACTTCAGCACGTATGAACCGAAGTCTAAAAAGAAGAAGGAAAATATCGGTATTCGTTTTGAAAAACGGAAATAGTCATGGTACAATGAGTCAAACATACAATTAATGAGCACAAATTGATGGCTCGGGAAGTTGGTGTATAGAAGGAAATTGCGGGATATTGTATGATAGCTGAAGGTTAAGAAGTTGATACTTCAGGGAGATGGATTTTGCACCCATGTTAAGTTCCGAGTTAATTTCAATTTTCACTGTCTTAAGTACTTGAAAAGCACCCGCCTTATGCGATATTCGCACCTGCTTTTTTACCTGCACTCTCACAAGTGAAACCGGACAGTTTCTTCTTCCATCGGAATCTATTCCAGCAGATGCTTTTTGTTCTGCCTGCTTTGCTGTGGCATACGGGAGTCCTTTCTCAAACATACATTCTGGACGAACATTTCAATTCTGCTCCGACAGTTCCTACTTCACTATCAGGCACCGGAGCCCCTTTCGGATCATCATCCACCAACAGTAACTACGGACGAAAAGCTCCGTCCTTTCAATTAAAGGCAAATGCACAGACTTTGCAATATGGACCGTGGACCGGAAACGCAGATCACATCAGTTTTTATCACAAAGGATTGAGCGGTGCTGGATCTGATGTAGTGGTGGAAGAATCTGTGGATGGAACAAACTGGACATTGGTTGACACCGCCGACGTCATTACTACATCGGCTACATTCGATGCGGATCTTCTGAACAATTCACGTTACGTCAGATTGACTTTATTATTAGCTGCGACTTGTTATACCTATATCGACGACTTGCGCATCAGGGCGCAAACCGATTGGTGCGCTTCTCCGCTCAGGTTACTCGAAGTTTTGATCAACGGTAGTTGCGCAGCATGTGAAGGAGCAAATGAGTTTGTTTATTTCGACACAGGTTCAAACTCATTGGACATAAATTATTTTGAGTTGGTAAGTCAGACGGTAGCTGTGGGCGGATGCTCCTATGGCGGCAATGGTGCCGGAGATAATCCAAATACGAATTGGGTGTTGAATAGCAATCATTCTGCTGGTGAAGTCGCTTACATCGCCAATCTGAATTTATGGGCTGGTTGTGCAGGTGTATTTGTGATGGTGCCACCGAATAATACCATACCTTCTGGTTCGAGAGTGTTGGCGTTTACTGGTGCATTACCGGACGCTACCTACAACTTTAGCAGTATTTGTTCTTTAGGTACAGTCTACGTCATCTTCGCTACACAGACGGACTGTGGCGGTAAATATGCAAATGCCGGTTGTTCTTCGAATTGCGCGAGGTATCTTACTATTTTTAATCACCAATATGGCTGTCTCGACAACGAAATGTACTATGCAAATCCTGTGAACACGGCCGCAGCCAATGCCTATCTTTTTGAGGGAGCGAACATCGGATATACAAGTACAGCGAATTGTTCTTTTCTGCTCATGTCTTCAAATATCAAAAAGTTCACTGCGGAAAGACTGAATGACTTCGTGCAATTGAAGTGGATCACTTTGTCTGAAGAATTTGTAGTCGGATACATCATCGAACGAAGTGAAGACGGGATTCATTTCGAAGCTATTGGCGAAGTTCTTTCGCTTAATAGCACATCGGAAATGACATACGAATTTTCTGATCGTGAAGCTTCTGATCAGATAGATTATTATCGGTTGAAGATTATTACTTTGAATGAAACTCCGCAATACTCGGATCTTGCCGTGGTGCCTGCGAGGTTTTTGAATGATGAGTTTGAAATTTTTCAGAACAGAAATGCGATCATCATTGGACCTGGGAACGAGGATGCCCTCGTTGAAATTTGCATCTTCAATAGTTTGGGCCAAAACGTATTTGGTCGAAAGGCAATGCTTGCAACGGACAATCCATTTGTCATCGAAAAATCTGGTTTAGAAACAGGTTTGCACGTGATAACGATCCATTCCGAAAAGACTGGTATGTCAAAAAAAATCATTGTCTATTGAGACGTTGTAGATAGTGTTATGTTGTGATGAATTTTGTACTCATTTTCATTCCACAATCAGCGGAGCGAATGATTATTACCTTTCCATTCTATTTTTTGGAACATGATGAGTGAACGCAGAGTAATCGTCTATATCGCTGTAAGCATCGATGGTTATATCGCCGGAGAAAATGATGATCTGCAATTTCTTTCAGTGGTGGAAGTGCCCGGAGAAGATTATGGATACAGTGAATTCATCAAAACAATTGATACTGTCATTCTTGGCAGAAAGACTTACGATAAAGTCATGTCTATCATATCTGAATTTCCTCACCAGGACAAAATAACGTATGTCATTACAAGAAAGGTGGTTGAGTCAAATGGCACTTTGAATTTTTATGCTGGTGATTTGAAAGAATTGATCGCAACTTTGAAAAGCGCGTCAGGAAAAAATATTTTTGTCGATGGGGGTGCGGAAATTATTCATCAGCTCATGGAGTTCGATTTGATTGATGAATTTATCCTCTCGGTGATTCCTGTTTTTCTCGGCGATGGCATTCGGCTTTTTAAAGAAAACAGACCCGAACGAAAAATGACGTTGCTGAACTCCAAGTCTTTTTCGAGTGGATTGATTCAATCACATTATATCAGAAGGCGGTGCTAAAATCTATATTTTCAAACCTTACTAATCCACATTAATTTTTTGTTTCTCACCGAATCAATGCGTCAGCTCAGATCTTATTTTATTATTTTTGAAGTTGTGAACCCCAATTTTGCCGCCGAGTCAAAATGCAAAATCTGGGTTGAAGGAGATATGTAAAATTCAACTCTAGTATTTCGATGAGAACAGCATATAGTACAATCGATGAATACATTTCATCATATCCTGTTTCAACACAAAAGATCCTTCAGAAGTTGAGAGCGCTCATTCGCAAAGCAGCACCCGAGGCCGAGGAGAAGATCAGTTATGCGATTCCAACTTTTTTCTTACAGGGCAATCTTGTGCATTTTGCGGCATACGAACATCACATAGGATTTTATCCCGGAGCGAATGGTATCGAAGTTTTTAAAAAGAAAATGTCTAAGTACAAAGGTGCAAAAGGCTCAATCCAATTTCCATTGAATGAACCAATACCATATGATCTAATTTCTGAAATAGTCAAGTTCAGGCATGAAGAAAACAAGTTGAAAGCAGAAGCCAAAAAAGTTTTGCGGACATGCAAAAACGGCCATCAATTCTACAAGACGAGCGATTGTCCGACTTGTCCGATCTGTGAAGCACAAAAAAAACCCGCTGCTGAATGGATGGCTAATTTCGCAGCGCCGGCAAGAAGAGCTTTTGAGAATGCCGGAATCAAAACGTTGAAACAATTTGCGAAATACACAGAACAGGAAGTTGCAGATTTGCATGGAATGGGACCTGGTTCAATTTCTAAACTGAAGCCATTGTTAAAATGGAATAACATCGAATTTAAAAGATCAAAAAAATAATTTAAAAGCATGAGCGCAAACGAACGAACAGTCATACAAGTCAAAGCACAGATAATCAAACCCATTCAACTGGTATGGAAACTTTGGACATCTCCGGAAGATATTGTTGCCTGGAATAACGCATCGGAAGATTGGCACACACCTCATGCAGAGAATGATCTGCGCATTGGTGGTACATTCAAGTCTCGCATGGAGGCGAAAGATGGAAGTATGGGTTTCGACTTTGAAGGTATTTATACGAATGTTGTTCTTCATCAACTCATCGAGTACAAACTTGCAGATGATCGCAGAATTTCAGTCCGTTTCGCAGAAAGGAACGGCATTACTGAAGTTGTTGAAGATTTTGACGCCGAGACTGAAAATCCAGCGGAGATGCAACGCGCAGGCTGGCAAGCTATTCTCGATAATTTCAAACGCTACGCGGAAGAACAATCTTGACTGTCCTTTTTCAGAACAATTGAATTTGAATGAAACAATGATGTCGCACTCGATTATTTGTTGCTGACTACAAAATCTAATTTGACAACTGTTTCTCCTTGTGGTTTTAACTTTAGATCAAGTTCTTTCGTTTCCGTGAAATCACCTTCACTGATGACGATGCGATATTTTTGATTACCGGGTAAATTGACTTTTGCTCTCCCCAGCTTATCTGTTTTTACATCAGCAATTTCTTTGTTGTTCGATCCGCTGAATACTTTGATAGTAGCTCCTTTCACGCCAGCACCCATTGGATCGTTGCAGGTGATGAGCAATTGACCGAATGTGCTGGTTTCGTATCCCGCAGAGACGAGATTGTAGTTTGAAACATCGATTTTGTAGATATCGCGTTCACCGAAACTATCGGCATACTCTGCTGCAATCATCAAGGTTTTGTTGTCTTTTGTAAGTGAAAACGTAGACTCTTCATTCACCGTGTTGATCGGATATCCAAGGTTGATCGGTACGCTCCATTCACCATTGACATATTCAGTTTTAAAAATGTCATAACTTCCCATGGTCTGATGTCCGTTTGTAGAAAAATAAAGTGTTTTTCCATTCGGGTGAATAAACACAAACTTTTCATCGAGGTCTGTGTTGATGACAGCACCGAGATTTTTTGGACTTGACCATCCATCACCTTTTTTAGTAGCAACATAAATATCACCTTGGCCGAGGCCGTCAGGACGCTCACTTACAAAGTAAACAGTGGAGCCATCAGCCGTCATGGAAATGGATGCTTCGAAATAAGTAGTGTTGATTGGTCGCGGCATTTTTTCTGCTGCACTCCATTCACTATTGGTAGATCTGAATTCTGAGAAATAAATGTCTCCAGTGGTATTGACGGTATTTTTATAAACGTACATGCCTTTTCCATCAGGAAAAATGCTTAGCACCGCATCGTATGTTTCGGTATTCAGTTCGCCTTGTACTGCTGAAGCCTGTCCCCATTCTCCTGTCGCTTCATCCAATTCGCTGTAGTAGATGTCTTCGAAATACTTGTAGTCTCCCTGTTCGTCCATTCTTCCACCTTTGGTGTCATTTCTTCTTGAAGTAAACACGATCATTTTGCCATCCGAAGTAATACTTGGTGTGTAATCATCATATCGGGAATTGATCAGGTTACCGAGATTTTTAACTTCCACATTGACCGGTTGTGCCATCTGTTCTTTCGCATACTGACATTGGGCGGTGTATTCCTGAGCAAGTTCATATTCGTATGAGCCTGATCGCTCTTCATTCAGAAATTTTTGAAAAGATTCAATGGCTTTATCCAGCAATTCTGTGCGATGATAAATTTGTCCATAAAAAAAATCTACTTCACTTGAAACGTCCTTTTTGGCGGCAACAGCTTTGTCCAAGTATTCCAGAGCGAGTTTGTATTTTTTCAAATTGTAATTGCATTGAGACATGCCATACAGGGCTGATGCATTGTTCGGTTCTGTTTCGAGTACTTCTCTGTATATCAGCAAAGCACCTCTCATGTTGTTCTCATTGAATTCATGTCTTGCGGCCAATACTCTTGGAGTGACGAGTGCCTGATCCATCAAGCCACTTTTCGTGGTGTCTTTCTGTGAAAATGCATTGAACGAAAGCAGGATGGAGCAGAAAATTGCAACTGCGCTGAATTTCATGGTGTGTGTATTATTTTTCAAAGGCCCAATGTAAACACATTTGATGCCGCAAATGTTGTAAGATTCCGTTAGAAAATCAATTGGCTATTCTGAGCTACTTTTTTTTTCTTGCGTATGTCAAATTACTTTTGATGAAAATATAGCAAAGTGAGTACGACAGAAAGTGATAGTAATTACAATGAGCTGGAGAAGATGGCCGTCAGCGAGCTTTTGGAGAAGATCAATGCTGAAGATAAAACAGTCCCATGTGCAGTCGAACACGCTATTCCTCAAATTGAAAAACTGGTATCTGCAATTATAGAGAAGATGAAGATAGGCGGCCGGCTTTTTTACTTGGGAGCTGGCACCAGTGGCAGACTGGGCGTTGTGGATGCTTCGGAATGTCCTCCTACTTTCGGAGTTGATCATGGACTAGTCGTTGGAATCATTGCCGGTGGTGATCGTGCTATCCGATATCCGGTGGAGTTTGCAGAAGACAACAGAGAACAAGGTTGGTTGGATCTCAAAGAACACGTTATTCAGGATAAAGATGTAGTGATTGGCATTGCGGCTTCCGGGTCTACTCCTTATGTGCTAGGAGCGATCGAAAAGTGCAGAGAGAATGGGATATCTACCGGGTGTATTACTTGCAACAAAGGTTCTGCGGTGACGCTTCACGCGGATTATCCCGTAGAAGTTGTTGTAGGTCCGGAGTTTGTTACCGGAAGCACTCGGATGAAAAGCGGCACCGCACAGAAACTGGTGCTCAATATGATTTCAACTGCCGTCATGATTCGATTGGGAAGAGTGCGTGGCAACAAAATGGTCGACATGCAGTTGAGCAATAAAAAATTAGTGCATCGGGGTACAAACATGGTCATGAATCTGACTGGCCTTTCCTCCGGAGAAGCAGAAGTTTTACTGAAAGAATATGGAAGTGTTCGAAAGGCAGTTGAAGCTTTCAACACAAAACAATAAAGCAAAAAAAGTGCATACGATTGAGCCATACTACAATTGGCGGGGTTTTTATATCGCAAGTGAAGATCCGGATTCTCCTTTTTACGAAAGAGAGTATTCTGAATTTGAATACACGGATCGCATCTATGATCACTTCATTCATCCGCAATGGGATCATTTTGGGAGCCAGACTCTTTTTATGAAACTTTTATACGCCAATTATGCGGATGGATTCGCCATTGTCGAATTGATGGGCGAATGGAATGATCTGCTTTACAATGACATCATGTATCTCAAACGTGATGTGATGGAAATATTGATGAATCACGGAATTTCAAAATTTATTTTGATTGCAGAAAACGTTCTCAATTTTCACTCATCAGATGATAGTTATTATGAAGAGTGGTTTGACGATGTGAACGATGCAGATGGATGGATCGCGATGATGAATCTTCGCGAACATGTATTGGAAGATTTCAAATCGGGGAACATTGATAACTACTTCGTCCTCGGAGGTCAGCTCAACGAAATTCGTTGGCGTACAATGAATCCCGAACAACTTTTCGAGTCAGTAGAAAAACAGGTGATGAAAAGACTTGCTCTTTGATGAATTCACTTACTATCGGATAAGAATAATATGACCGTCACGGTTTCCGGTTATTCCATCGGCTGTCTCAAACTCCATTTGGAAAAAGTATAAGCCATCACCTGCATAATATTCTCCGCCAAGCACATCTCCAGTCCAAACAAATTCAGGTGAATCAGATTTGAAGACAGGCAATCCCCAACGATCAAAAATCAGAATTTCCATCTTGGTGATGTTGAAGGATCCAATTTTCCAGACATCATTCACGCCGTCTTTATCAGGTGTGAATGAATTCGGAATAAAAAGCGAGTAGGTGCAATCCTCAAATGAAACGCTAACGGTAGCGCTGACAACGCCGCAATTATTTCCGGCAGTCACTGTGTAATCATCAAATTCAGTTACGGTGATTTGGTCTGATGTTGCTCCATTTGACCAGACGTAATAATAATTTTCCGGCTCGTATGCATAGAGGGTAAGAGGTTCATCCAGACAACCAATTGCGGAAGCAGGTAAATTCAATTCTGGCAATGGCATTACTACAACGTGAACAGAATCTGTAACAGAACAAGCACCATCTTGATAGGTTGCCAGATAAGTTCCACTCTGACTTACGGTGAGTTGATCACCGAAAATACCTGTGCTCCAGGACGCCGGCTCTGCTATAGTAAAAGTGACTGCTTCATCAGCGCATATATTGACATCCGGACCCAGCTGAATGATTGGTAAAATCACTTCATTTACGATCACGGATGCATCAGAGCTACAGCCGTTTTCAGTTACCACAACATCGTATGTACCACTATTGCTTACTTCGAGTTGCACCGAAAAGATGGAATTATTCCATACAACTGCATCCCAATTATTTCCTGCATTCAGCACTACACTTTCACCAGGACAAAATTCCACAGGCGAAGGAATAAAAACATTCGGTAATGGAATTTCGGAAACGGAAACGAGATCCGCATACTCGCAGGAAAGAGCCGTAGTTACAGTCACCACATAATCACCTTCTAAAACATTACCCAATGACAGTTGATTGGCTTGTGACGGATCTACATAGCCATCTGCACTTGACCATGCAAGTGATGCATATGTGCCTGTGATGAGTGCGGTCAATTCCACGGATTCACCGGCACAATAACTCTGATCTGCGCCAGCATCTATGACCACGGAATTTTCAACTACTGCCGTCACTTGATCCGTTGCTACTACACCACATTCATCTGTAAGAGATACTGTATAAGTCGTAGTGACAAGTGGAGTGGCAGAGGCATTCGCGGAAAAGGCATTCTGAACTCCGGCGGATGGAGTCCATTGAAAATCCCCGTCCGTACCGGTGGCCGTGAGTGCCACCACAGAACCGATGCATACAGGAGATAAATCATCTGCTGTTACTGATGGTGGCGCTATGACAGTGAGTGAAATTGTTTCTGTCGTTTCGCAACCATACATATTCGATCCTGTCACTGTTACAACTGTTGGTTGTGCAACGGTTGCAACCGGATTTGCAATGCCCGTGTTATTCAATGCCGATGCAGGAGACCATTCATATGAAAGAGCTCCGGATGCACTCAACTGATAGGGTTGATTGTTGCAAATTTCTGCATCAGGTGATACACTTAATACTGGATGTTGACTGATCGTTACATTTACCTCATCCTCGTAATAGCACTGTTCCTGCGTGATCATTTGTACCTGATAGGTTCCTGATGTTGATACAGTAATGGATGAATTATTCTGAGACTGCGCAGGTACGGTTCCATCAATGCTGACCCAGGTGAAATCGGCATTGTTAGCGCTGGTTGTAGCGATAAGGGCGACATCATCACCATCACAAATTACCATGTCATTGCCAATAGAAAGCGTTTCGAAGGGGAAAACAGTCACAGTCATATTGTCGGAAGCTGTAAGTCCGCATCCATCTGTGACAGTAACCGTGTAATCTGTCGTAACCACTGGTGAAACAGTAAGATTCGTTGAGCTGCCGACCGATTGACCTGTCTGAATAGTCCAGTTGTAGCCACCTGCTGTTCCGGTAGAAGTAAGATCGGTTGATTCACCGGCACAGATGGATGGCTGCGGTGAGGTAATAAAAATTTCAGGAAGAGCGATCACTGTTAAAGCCACGGAACCATCGGATGAGCAACCGAAGGCGTTGGATCCTGTGACGAAGTAGATAATGTCCGTGGTAGGAGTGGAGACCGGTGTAGCAGAAAGGGGATCATCCAGAAAAGTGGCCGGCGACCATTCATAACTATCAGCGCCGGTTGCGTTCAAATTTGTCGGCAGATCATAACAAACATCAGAATCCAATGTCACATTCAGAATGGGTGCAGGATTTACTTCTATCATCACTGAGCCACCAGCACCACATAAAGCATTCGTGCTCACCTCAACCAGATGCATACCGACACCGGCATCAGCCGGATCAAAAATTCCCTGAAAGGGATCAGTGATACCATTACCGCTATAGAAACCGCCCCAGCTCGGAAAGAGCGAAATGGGTGATTGATTTACACAAAGTGGACCTGGATCTTGAATAAACAATTCCTGATACATTCCGACACTAGCTGTAACAGAATTGGAAT
The DNA here is from genome assembly GCA_031417525.1 of Flavobacteriales bacterium. Taxonomy (GTDB): domain Bacteria; phylum Bacteroidota; class Bacteroidia; order Flavobacteriales_D; family Sanyastnellaceae; genus JAIBBG01. The sequence continues at coordinate 11,788 of JANOVT010000285.1, forward strand.
AAATGCAAGGATCATCAGGGGTAAAACTTAAAACATGAAAACCCGGTCCAACTGCATCCACGTTAAATGTGCCGGCAATCGGATCTTCAATGCCGGGTCCTGACCATTGCCCTGCAACTGGCAATACTGGCAGCTGAATCACTCCGTCAAATATGCAAAAAGGACCAATGGGGGGAATCTCCACGGTGGTAGGTTCGATATACACAAATGGTTCGCTGTCACCAACAAAATCATTTCCTCCTCCTCCTCCAAAACATCCATCACCATCTTGTGTGCCGTTGCAGTCAATATGAGGTTCAAGATAAAATGTTACATTTTGAAGAGGATAAGCAGAGGTCATAGTACTGTCCGTCCAGAGAATCACGTCATCAAGGCTGAGATTGATTGGAAAGCTTGCACCAAGAAGGCTTACCAGTGCATCATCCATGTATGCGCCAAGACTGTTCGACCATTCAAATCCGTATGTGCAGGTAATGGGTGTGTAATTATTTCCGGGAGGAACAGTAAAGATGGATGCAGAGGTAGAAGAGCAGGAATTATCAGCAATGAATGAACTGTAGCCCGGAGGTGTGGAATAACTCATGGTCTGACTTCCGCCGCAAGCATTGGTACCGCCGATCACGATGGTAGCATCTGTCAACGCACCAACATCGCCTCCAACACAGTCATAGATCTGCACTGACCAACCAGGCGCTGTGGCGTCGCACCCATAAAGTGTGCTCCAGCCAATAGGCGTGGATGCAGGGCCGTATGAACCGTAAGTACCGGTGAGTGGGGTTGTGGCTACGCACATATTCATATTCGTCAGAGACTCCGTCGAAAAACAGAGATTCGAAACATTGTTGCCTGAATTGCAGGTGGCTACTTGGCCAAGCGAACCGGGATTCGGGGATAATATAATGGTAGGGCTGCCACAGGATGGCGGGCCAACAAGGTAAAACCCTATGTCACTTACCCAAGTGTGTGTAGCCGTAAAACAAACACTGATCGCAGTCTGCGCATCGATGAGCATTGGAATAGGCGGAAGATTGGAGTAGCCTGTAATATATCCGGGTGTGCCCGTTCCCGGAGTATAGTTAATCTGGGCGTCGATGTTGATGGATGTGCAGCTGGGAGGTATCGGGAAAATATCGGCTACAATATTGCCATTGGTGCTTGTCCCATTTAAAAATTGACCAATCCATGCTACATCACATCCAACCACGTTGCCATTGGCATCAATGATCGTAACATAGTAAGCACCAGGCAACAGATCAATGATTGTTGAAGAGGGTAAATTATTCTGAGTAGTATAAGCAGTCCATGCGCCGGTGGCAGCAGTGAATTTGGCCCAGACAAAGTCAAAAGGTCCGGTTCCATTGGCAGGTGTGGCCGTCAATTCGCCAAGCTGTGGCTGAGGGTAATAATAGATCGTGTCATTCTGTGCCCCGTTGGTGTAATTTGTCAGACAGGCTATACCAGTGCCGGTAATCTGAGCCAGACTATTTAAAGAAATCAAAACGATAAGCAACGACAGGACGCGTTTCATTTGTATCAATTAAGGTCGGAGAATGTGGGATTGGTAGTCCCGAAAAGGATGACAAGGTACGACACTCTAAAGTTGCACGGTCATTTCGTAAAAGTCAAATTCAACCTTTTTCATGGTGCATAAGCGTTTCCATGGCCACTTTATCGGCTGGAAAATGCCAGTTCTCCAAAATGAGGTCCTGTTTTTTCACCCAGCGAAATGATTCCTCATCTTCTACATTTTGTATAAAGTCATGAATCTGAACGCTGGTTCTGAATTTCTGTGGCTCTTTTAGAATGGCGATGTAATAAATGGACACGACTTGATCGTTGGCGTAAAACGCTGATGGAAGAAAAAAATCTGTGGTGTAAAGATGATTTAAGATTTCAATTTCTTGTCCAAGTTCTTCGCGAGCCTCACGCAGCGCGCAATCCAATGTTCCCTCACCAAATTCCAAACCACCTCCTGGAAATTTTGTGTACTCCTGGCCTTTGATTATTTCATCAGAAACCAAAACGGACTCGCGCGTTTCATCAAAGAGCAAAAAATAAACACGGATGTTGAAACGAGAGATCATGAATTGAGAATTGAGAATTGAGAATTGAGAATTGAGAATTGAGAATTGAGAATTGAGAATTTTTTCGGACTGAAAAGTTACTACGATGCGAATGATTTGGCAAGCTTTATTTCACAGCATTCTCCATTCTCCATTCTCCATTCTTAATTTGTCATTCTCCCCCGCAGCATCTCTCTTTTTCCTGGCGGTCCGGGAAGTCTTTCCATTCTCAGGCCGCATGATTCGAGGTCTCTTCTTACTTGTCCTTTTGCGCAATAGGTCACGAAAATGCCGCCTGCGGACATCATCGAAACAATGGATCTGAATATTTCAACTCGCCACATTTCTGGTTGGGTAGGTGGTCCGAAGGCATCATAAAAAATGAGATCAAATTTTTTATCCGTAGAAAAATGTTGAATTTCAAATTGTTTTTTGTGAAGTGTAAAGAGCGAATTGATGCACACATCGTTGTTCCAATCGGCATGGTGCAGTGAAAGAAATTTCTCCCGATTTTCTGTTTCAGCATAATTCAACAAATTAAAAATTTCCTCCGGCAGTGGCGATGTTTCAAGCGTGGTGTAGTGAATATTGCAATTGTTTTTGTTGGCAAAAACGAATGCGAGCCAGGCGTTCAATCCAGTGCCAAAGCCAACCTCCAGAATTTGAACAGTGTCTTTTTTTTCGAAAAGTTTCAACCCGTTTTCTATGAAAACATGCTTCGATTCCTGCATTGCACCGTGTCGGGAATGATAGGTTTCATTCAAGTGTTGCACAAACAATGAATGAGATCCATCTTCGGTAACAATAATTTGTAGAACGTTTTTTTTATCGTCAGACATCCTTTGTTTTTTGTACAGGAAAAAATTGGCGGAAGGTGTTGCAATTTAGGAACGAAGCTAGAAGCTCATGGATAGTTTGCTGTCAATAAAATGATGAATAGTATGTCGCAGGTTGTAGGAGCGAACTAATTTTACCTCAAATAAAAATTTCCTTTATGGCCAAAAAATCCGCAGCAAAGTCTGCAGCGAAACAAGTAAAGTCCACCAAACTCACCAATGCCAGATCCATCGAATTTCTGGAGAAATACATCAACAACGCGGCACCAACCGGATTTGAGAAGCCGGGCCAACAGATGTGGCTGGATTACATCAGACCATACATTGATGAACACATTGTCGATACGTATGGTACCGTGGTCGGTGTAATCAATCCGAAGGCAGAATACAAAGTGGTCGTCGAAGCCCATGCGGATGAAATTTCATGGTTCGTTCATTACATTACCAATGATGGATTCATTTACCTGAGAAGAAACGGTGGAAGTGATCACATGATTGCTCCTAGCATGCGGGTGAATATTCATACACCGAAAGGAATAGTGAAAGGTGTGTTTGGTTGGCCGGCCATTCACGTGCGTGACGCCGCTAAGGAGGAAACTCCGAGCATGAAAAATCTTTTTCTCGAAGTTGGCTGCACAACAAAAGACGAAGTTGAAAAATTGGGCATCCACATTGGTTGTGTTTGCACTTTTGAGGACGAATTCATCACACTCAACAATCGATACTACCTCGGCCGCGCTCTCGATAATAGAGTAGGTGGATTTATGATAGCCGAAGTAGCTAGATTATTAAAAGAAAAAAAGGACAAGTTGCCATTTGGTGTTTATTTCACAAATTCAGTACAAGAAGAAATTGGACTTCGTGGCGCCGAGATGATTGCTCATCGCATCAAACCTGATGTTGCGATCGTAACTGATGTTTGCCACGATACTCAAACACCCATGATGAATAAAGTGGTGAATGGAGATCTGGCATGCGGCAAAGGACCGGTATTGTCTTATGGACCTGCGGTGCAAAACAATCTGCTCAAACACATCATAGATACTGCCGACAAAAACAAAATTCCTTTCCAACGTGCAGCAGTTTCCAGAAGCACAGGCACAGATACGGATGCATTTGCTTATAGCAATTCAGGCGTTGCCAGCGCACTCATTTCTTTGCCGCTTCGATACATGCATACCACCGTCGAAATGGTTCATATCGATGATGTGGAAAGCGTTATCAACCTGATCTATCAGTCATTAAAAGCGATAAAGAATAAACAAGACTGGCGTTACATCAAATAGTCTGGTTTAGCATTCTGGATCTGTATCGAATTTTACAAAGGTCATTTCAAATCTGAAATGGCCTTTTTTCATTCACCTGCTTTATCTGTCTTTTGCCCCCGTCTTCTGTGATTTTATCTTAAAATCGGATCAACTTATGCTAAGCAGTGTTTAGCTTCGCAGTATGATTTACGAAGCTTCCTTTTCGGGCATCATCAGAATCATATTCTGGATTTTTGCCATCGGATTTATCATCCGGTTGATCGCCAATCTCGCATTGCCACATGTGATGCGCAAAGCGGAACAGCGCATGCGTGAAAATGCTCAGCGTTATCAGGAAAATCAAAGGCCACCACGAAGTGAGGGTGATATTACTATTGAAAATAAAAATCGCACAAATTCTGGTAAATCAAATGGCGATTACGTGGACTACGTAGAAATTAAAGACTGAATTGTACGGTTCGTCGTTGATTGCATAACTTCCCCGCCACAATTCAATTGAATTTTTGGCGATGAAATCTATCCTTCTGAAAATTCTGCCACACATCGTGGCAGTTCTTGTTTTTCTCATTATTGCTAGCTCCTTCTTCTCCCTGCTAGGCGACGACTATGGCCTCAAGCAGCATGATATTGAGAATGTCATGGGTATGTCCAAGGAGCTGATGGATTATCGCTTGGCGAACGGAGAAGAAGCACTTTGGGCCGACAATATGTTTGGCGGAATGCCGGGCTATCAGACCAATGTTTTGTATCCATCCAATTTATTGAGGGATACTGATAGGGTGTTAAAATTGTTTACTTCACCAAGCGTCGGATCGCTTTATATGTGCATGTTCGGATTCTACATTCTGATGTTGTGTTTGCGCGTCAATCCATGGCTTGGAATCATTGCTGCAGTTTCTTTTGGACTTTCCTCTTTCAATATTATTTACCTGGGTGCTGGTCATACTTCTAAGGTCAATGCCATTGGATATATGGCACCGGTTCTTGGCGCACTCATATTGTCTTTTCGCGGAAAATGGTTATTGGGAAGTGTTCTTTTCGCGTTGTTTTTCGGATTACATCTCGCATCGAATCACCTTCAGATGACATATTATCTGATGTTTTTACTTGGTGCAGTAGGAGTTACTGAAATCATTCGATTGATCATTCAGAAGCAAGCGCTCACAGCCGCGAAAGCTTCAGTAGCAATTCTTGTGGCCGGAGTTTTGGCGGTTTTACCAAATGTGGCGAGCATCATGACTACCTACGAGTACAGCAAATTCACGACTCGTGGCAATACGGAACTTACGATTGCACCTCAGGGCAGAGAACAGGATCTGGAAGCAAAGGATGGTTTGAGAGATGAATACATATTGGAATACAACATGGGAAGTGGTGAACCCTGGGCTATGATTATTCCGAATGCGAAAGGTGGCGCTTCTTCCACTTCCATTCTCGAAAATAAAGCCGCGATGCAAAAAGTTCCCCGGGCATCGCGAGAGAACATGGGTATGTTCAGACAGTATTGGGGTGAGCAGGGAAGTTCTTCCGGGGCATTTTATTTTGGGGCAGGAATGTTTTTCCTGTTTGTGCTCGCATTGATTTTTATAAAGGATTCTTTGAAATGGCCGTTTTTGATTTTGACGGTAATCGCCATTTTTCTTTCCATGAAAGAAATGAATGGTTTGAATGACTTCTTCATTCACAAGGTTCCCTACTACAATAAATTTCGTGATTCTAAAATGCTTCACATACTGATCCAGATTATGGTTCCGGCCCTTGGAATTCTTTTCGTGGATTCACTTTTGAAAAAAGGAGTTGAAATTTCGAAACGCAAATGGATATGGATCGGAAGTGGTGGACTCTTGTTAATAATGATTCTGGTTTTGTCTAATCCAACCATTACCGGACCGTTGGTTTCTGAATATGATGTATCGTCTATTGATCAATTATTGAATCAGTACAAAGACAATCCTCAATCAGTGAAGGCGATTAATGAATTGGAAAGTGGATTGATCGAGGCGAGGCGTTTTGTTTTTGTGCAGGATGCTCAGCGCAGTCTTCTGTTTATGCTTGTCGCAGCCGGATTGGTCGTAGCGATAACATTCAATAAACTGAAGTGGTATTTGTTTGCCGGAGTTTTTGGCATTGTCGTGATCGCAGACATGTGGTCTGTGTCTTCGCGATACATGAATGAAGACAAACGCACCAATCCGGAAACAAAAAAATCGGAGTACATCCACTATGCGAAAACAGATGATCGGGTTATCCCATATACACCTGATAAATGCGATGAGTTTATTTTGAACACTGAAAAAACGACCATTCCGGATTTTGATTCTAAAGTTGTAGAACTGGAGAACAACATGAAAAGCAGCCCGACATTCAGGCTGGTAAAAGACAAAGAAAAAATACATTATGCTTCAGAATTCGGGACACTAAATCTCAATACAGATTATCGTGTTTTATTGGCCAGCCGGGGAGTATTCGCGGAAGCTAACGTTCCATATTTTCACAAAAGCATTGGCGGTTATCATGCAGCCAAACTCAAACGTTATCAGGAAATCATCGATTTTTATCTTCTGGATGAAATCAATTCAATCACCACTGCATTGGGTACAGGTAGTTTTACTGCGATTGATTCGACAATGAAAACATGCAAGGTGGTCAATATGCTGAACACGAAATATGTGAAGTATAGTGGACAGGCACCTCCGCTTCCCAATGAACAAAATTCTTTGGGAAATGCATGGTTTGTTTCCGATGTGAAAATGGTCGCCAGCGCTGATGAAGAAATGACATCCATTGCAGAAACTGATCTTGTGACCACTGCTATCATTCACAATGAATTCGCCTCTGTTGCAAAAGCTCCGTTATCAGTTGATTCCACAGCAACCATTCAGTTGAAAGAATATGCCACTAAAACCATCACATACACTTCTAAATCTGAAGTTGAAGCACCTGTTGTCTTTAGCGAGATTTATTATCCGAAAGGATGGGTATGTAGAATCGATGGGAATGAAGTTCCATCTTTCCGCGCGAACTACATTCTTCGCGCAGTGATGGTTCCTGCCGGGGAGCACAGCATTGAATGGTCATTCGAGCCATCAACATATAAAAGTGGTGTTACGTTGAATTGGATAGGTTCAATTTCGTTGTTGCTTCTTGTCCTGGTGGTTTTGGGATGGAATCTCAAAGGAGCACTCAGTGGAGAGCAGAAGAATGATTTAGCGTGATGTCATGTTTCAGCAATTGGCACCACCGGTTTTTTATGCGATAATATTAACCGCCATCGTTTACAGGTGGCGGTTTTTTCATTTGCCGGGAGTAAAATTGAATTGGGTGCTCACGGCATGGTTGATTAAAATTTTTGCCGGTGTTGGTTTCTTTTTGGTGTATACTCTTTATTACACCGATCCTGCGGAAAGTGATGCACTTCGATATTTCAAGGATGCGCTCACGATAAAGGAGCAATGGCATCTTAATCGGGATGTTTTCTGGTCATTTATGCTTGGGCAGAATATGGATCATCCCGAATACGTAAAAATTTATGATCAACTAGTTGCTTGGACAAGTGAATACAGATATGGACTCAGTAATGATTGTTCCACCATCATTCGGTTTAATGTGATCTTGTCTTTTATCTCCTTTGAAAATTTTCATGTGCATACTTTGTTAATGTCGTTCATGTCTTTCGTCGGATTCACCGCGATGTACAGAGGTTTCAGATCGTTGATGGAGGGAAAAGAAAAATGGTTATTCCTGGCATGTTTCCTTTTGCCTTCTGTGTTGTTCTGGAGTTCATCTGTCTTGAAGGAAGCTCCTTTATTTATGGCTCTTGGATTATTGTTGTTAAGCCTGCATAATATCCGATTGAATCATCGAGCCATTTTCTATGGGCTCATTTTCGTTTTGAGTTTTGTTTTACTGATCTACACAAAAGTATACGTTATCATTTCGCTCATTCCGGCTTTGATTTCATTATTAGTCATCAGAATTTCAGGGTCGAAAATGATTTTGATGAAATTTTTAATCACGCATGTGTGCTGCTTTATGATTGCTCAGCAGGCACATCATTTTTTTCGAGGAGGTGATTTTTTGTACGTTTTGCATAAAAAGCAAGTCGATTTTTTAAACGTAGCACAATTGACTAATGCTCGCAGCGCAATCTATATTCCACCGGTAACGAACACACCGAATTTTTTCGCACACTATCCACGTGCTTTTTTTCTCACTTATTTCAGACCGCATATTTTTGAAACACGGTCCATGGTGTATTTTTTATTTGCCATTGAAAATGCATTTTACTTACTGTTGTGCTTGACAGTGATTGTTTTTTTTCGGAGACCTAAAAAGGCAGATTTGCCGTTTTTATTTATGATCATTTCTTACCTTCTCATTCTCGCTTCGATACTCGGTAATTGCGTGCCGATACTGGGAGCAATTGTTCGATATAAAGTCGTTGGATTGCCTTTATTCGTTATACTTTGCTTTTACTTTTTGGATGAAGAAAAAATCAAAAGAACTTTCAGTGCACTGAAGCAAAAATTTTGGAGTCAAAAAGTGATCGGATGACATGCACGAAAAGTCATTAGCAGCAATGATCAGCGTCTGAATTTTCGAATGGCAACAAGATGCGAAAGGATGACAACGGGTACAATAAATGCCGGCAGCCAGATGAATGGAAAATGCATCACGGCGTAATTGGGCTGACTGAAATCCCAACCCTGTATCGGCGACGGAAGTGCACCTATGCCTCGGATCACCACTGCTAAAACCGAAATTAATCCAAGTACATTCCAGACCAGCATCACTTTCGGAGAGATTTTTTTTAGGTTAAAATAAAGAATGGCCAACACAGGAGCTGAAATTCCAAAAACAATATCATAGTTGCTTCCCTGGAATGTCATACTCCACGGCACTTGTTTGTTCACTGCCAGCCAATAAAGACAAAGTTCAACCGGTATGCGCACGATGTGGAGCCAGGTTAGCCATTGTAGATTGACATCATTCAACCAGTTTTTGAATCGTGGGATAAAGAAAATCATAACAATGATGACCGTCCAGGTGATCAGTGGAAACGCCATGTTGGGAGGCATAGACTCACGATCCATATACCAACGGTTCAATGACAAAGTGCTCTGGAAAATGATCCATAACAGGAGCAGTAGCGCAAGTGCTTTGCTGCTATTCTGTACTTTGGTATTCAGGGAATACAAATTGGCAAAAATGAAAAATAGATAAGTAGCCAGAGTTGTCAGGATAAATACCAGATTGATGTAAGATGGGATTTCCAGCATGAGCGGATTTTTTGCAAATGAAAACACTATGTTGCTTTAAGTTATTGATTTTCCATAAAATGTTGCACTAGTTTTACAGCGTTTATGTTTTGTGCAATATCCACCACGTTAAAAAAGTATTGTAACTCGGCTGTTGCAGGGGACACGGTATCTGAAACTGATGCCACATTATACAACTCGGTGAAAAAGGTCGATGCAGAAGCATGGAATAGCGTCGTCGATAAAAGCAATCGTTTTCTTTGCCTCGATTATCTCTCCGCTTTGGAAGAATCGCATGATGAAGGTTTGGAGCTGCGTTTTGTCATTTTTTCCAGGGATCAGATTCCATTTGGCGTCGCAGCATTTCAGATTACACATTTCACCACCTCTGATGATGCTTACTCCAATCCCTTTCTAAAGGTCGTTAACAATGTTGCGAAATTTTTTCGCGGCCGTCACGTACACAATATTCTGATCTGTGGCAATGCCATTGCCACCGGGGAACATGGATTTGCTTTTAGAGGAATTCAGGATCAGAAAACAATGTGTGTTTTGCTGGTGCAAGCGATGAAGCAAATTGCCACTGAAGAACAGAAGCGCGGCAAACGTATTTGTGCGATGGTGGTCAAGGATTTTTATCCCGATTCGGCCGGTATTGCAGAGGAATTGAAGTACGCACGATTCAAAAAATTTCAAGTGGATCATAACATGGTGATGCCGATTCTGGCTGAATGGACTACCTTCAATCACTACCTGGAGTCGATGAATACGAAATTTCGGACCAAGGCAAAAGCGAGTTTGAAAAGATCAGATTCGTTGGAAATCGTCGATCAAAATCCGTCGAATGTGGCTGCATTGATTCCGGAATTGGGTTCGTTGTACGACAACGTGTATCAGAAAGCAGATTTTCGTCTAGGTAAATTAGATGTCAATGCCATACCTCGATTGCTTGAAAATTTGCCAAACAATTTTGCAGTGAGAACGTATTCACTTGAAGGAAAAGTAGTTGGATTTATGACGGCCATGTGTTGCGGAAAAACACTGGAAGCACATATCATCGGAGTGGATTATGAAGTGAATCGCGATCATGCTGTTTATCAGCGAATGCTTTACGACTATGTAGAACTCGCCATCATGAAAGGATGTGAGCGAATTGTTTTTGGAAGAACCGCTGCGGAAATAAAATCATCCGTTGGCGCTTTCCCCGTCGATCTTACTTGTTGTGTATTGCATCAGCGAAGAATTTCGAATGCATTGTTATCGCTCATCCTACAGTATGTGAAACCATCCGATTATCCCCAACGTCAGCCATACAAAGCGGAAGTTTTGGAAAAAGTATTGGCGGAAAAACTATACTAATCGATTACGAAAAACACACTCATGAAAAAGGAATACAGCAACGGCGAAGTGACGGTGATCTGGCAGCCTGGCAAATGCAGTCATTCAGGAATCTGCGCCAAAGGTTTACCATCTGTTTTTAAACCACGCGAAGTTCCATGGATCACGACAGAAGGATCTGACACACCTACGATCATCGAACAAATTAAAAAGTGTCCAAGCGGTGCATTATCGTATCGAATGAACAACGAAACGACTTCATGAATTTACCCATCAAAAACGAGCGACTATTGCTCGTGATTCTTGCGGCCATTCAGTTTACAAACATTGTAGACTTTATGATCATGATGCCCATGGGTGACGTGCTGAAAAAGCAGTTGCAGATATCGCCTCAGGAATATGGTCTGTTGGTTTCTTCTTATGGCATTGCAGCATTTGTCTCTGCGTTTTTGGGAGTGTTTTATCTCGATAATCTGGATCGGAAAAAGGCGCTGCTTACTGCGTATTTCGGATTTATGATCGGCACGATCTCGAGTGCCATCCTTCCGAACACCGATAACCTCGAATTGAATTATTATCTCTTTATTCTTACACGTGTGATCACCGGATTGACCGGCGGGCTTCTCGGTGGATTAGTGCTCTCCATTATTGGTGATGTCATTCCGATGGAGCGCCGCGGCCGTGCCATGGCCGTGGTGACTATTTCGTTTTCACTTGCAGCTATTTTGGGAATGCCGATTGCACTCACATTGGTAGATGCATTCGACAACAACTGGCACACGCCATTTTATTTTGTTTCGTGCATGGCATTGCCTTTCTGGTTGCTTGCTTTTTGGAAAATTCCATCGCTGAAAGAACATCTCAAACGCAGAACGGTTGCTTATGATCGGATGGAAACGATTCGACTTGCATTTACTACAAGAGAACAACGCAATGCATTGTTGTTTACTGTCCTGCTTGTGATCGGACAATTCACGGTGATTTCGTTTCTCACACCTTACCTCATCAATAACGTTGGCCTTATCCAAACCGACATCAAATGGATTTACCTCACTGGTGGAATCGCAACCGTGATCAGTGGCTTTATGATCGGCAGGCTCGTAGATAAAGTGGGCCGATTTCGCGTGTTTACCATTTTTGCTTTCCTATCCATTATACCGGTGCTCATCAACACGCACCTAACACCAGTGCCGCTGTATGTTGTACTTACCATCGCAGCTTTTTTCTTCGTGTTTGTTTCAGGACGAATGATTCCGGCAAACACCATCACCACATCTGTAGTCGAACCCCAACACCGCGGTGGATTTATGTCGCTGAATTCTGCGATGATGTCACTTGCCAGCGGCTCATCCGGATTGATCGCCGGAAGTATCGTTACACAAGAAACAGAAAGCAGTCCGATTATGCATTACGAAATTGTGGGTTATGTCGCCATTGGAAGTACACTCTTGTCATTGGTGGTTGTGCGTATTCTCAAAAGGATTGCAGAGGAAAAACATGTGGCGTGAATTGCGGTTCGTGCTGTGGAAGAGTGAGTGCAGATATAAATTAGTTAGCGCTAATGCCCGCGCACCTCAGTCTAAGAAAATTTACAGAATAAAAATTTGGCTGAGAGTTACCTTTTTAGGTAACTTTGTCCGTGGCAGAAAAATTCAACAGGGACATTTTCTATTACAAGGACTACTATCTTGAATTCTTCAAGACTTTGAAGCCTGAGGTGAAGAAGAAGTTCAACTGAACTCTTCAACTCATTTCAACTATCGAGAGAGTCCCTGAAAAATATTTCAAGCATGTCACCAATTCGAATGGAATTTATGAAATCAGGGTTGAAGTCGGCTCTGATATTTATAGGGTATTTTGCTTTTTTGACAAAGACCAATTAGTCATTCTGGCGAATGGCTTTCAAAAGAAAACTCAAAAGACTCCAACAAATGAAATCGCATTGGCAGAAAAAATAAAAGCGCACTACTTCCATGAAAAAGCAAAGTAAAAATTTGACATCCTTTTCTGACCATCTTGATGCACAATACGGCAAGCGTGGTTCGGCCAAAAGAGAAAAATATGAAGAAGGATTTGAAGCCTTCAAGTTAGGTGTGATGCTTCAAGAACTTCGCAAAGAACAAGGCATGACGCAAGAGCAGCTTGCCGTGAAATGTGGAACTACTAAAACCTATATTTCACGGATAGAAAACAATGCCAGCGACATCAGACTCTCAACCTTAATGCGAATAATTCGCGAGGGTTTGGGCGGCCATCTGAAATTGCATGTTGACGTATAATCGAATGGCACTAGCGATAACAGCACCTTCATCAATTGGCGGTTCAGTGGTTTATGGAAGATTTGTGCTAGCAGAAAGTTCAGTGTTATATTTGAAAAGGAGTGCCAGAAGTCGCCAACTGCTGGTACTTGCAAAACGTTAACGGTAAGTAAAACCAACTTCATACAACAATTTTACAATGACACTTTCAAAATATTTGAAATTCGGTCTCATTTTTTTTTCCGGTTTTACAATTAATGCTCAAACGAATGACAATTTAGAAATTGAAAAACTTTTCAATGATGACCAAAATTCTAGAACTACAATGGAATTCGATGGGAAAGCTTTATTCGTTCAAGACAGTTTGAGGTTAATGAGAGTTCTTGAATTAACGAGACAGGGAAAGGTTCAAACAGCCAACGACTATTATCATACAGCCATGATATTTCAACATGGTGGCGATACTATTTCATCTTCCATGGCAATTAAACATATGGAAAAAGCTATTGAACTTGACACCTCAATGAACAAATGGCTGCTCGCTGCAGCAATAGACAGAGACCTCATGTATAGAGGCAAGCCACAAATATTTGGCACTCAGTATAGAAAAATGGGTCCAAATGCAAAGTTTGTGAGATATGATATTGATACAACAAAAATATCCGATGAAACGAGAATGCAGTATCATGTCGAAACTTTGGCTGAGCAGAAGCATAAGGAATGGAAATTGAATTTGCATAGCGTTTCCGAGTTTTACAACACATCCAATGACATTCTTAAAACGCTCAAGATTATTAAATCAGAACACAAAAAAGGACACAATGCTGAGTATGACGTTGAGGAGTATGAAATCAACTCATTCGGTTACGAATTGTTGAATTCAGGGAAAACGATCGAAGCACTTAAGGTGTTTAAAATTAATACTAAACTGTATCCGAATGGATATAACACATATGACAGTTATGGTGAATGCCTGCTAAAACTCAATCATAAGAAACGGTCAATTGATGCTTATAGGAAATCACTTTCATTGAACCCTGATAATGAAAACGCAAGAAGAATGTTAGCCGAAATCGATTAACCAACCGCTAACAGCACAAGTTATTGGCGGTTCAGTGGTTTATTGCAGATATGTGCCGGAAGAAAGTTCAGTGATATATTTGAAAAGTAGTGGCCGAAGTCACCAACCGCTGGTAGCTGCAAACGTTATTCGTCATGCTTGGGGCGACCTGCTAACTTTGAACTGACTGCAAGAAATTGACAAGTGCGATATTTGCAACATGACCAAAATAAAATTCTTCTTTACTTTCCTTTTTCTCTTTTGCGTTGCACTTACAAACGCTCAGCAAACTCATATTGACAGTTTGAAACAACAACTGACAGTAGAAAAAGTAGACAGTATTAAACTGCAAATTTTATGGCAAATAAGCAACCTGTATCATTATGTGAGCAATGATTCAATGGTGTTTTATGCTCAACAAGTGGTGCTGCTTAGTGTAAAAAGTAGAAACTCTTTACCAATCTGGACTGAAGCACAGGCATTAAGTAACCTTGCAAGTTCATTATGGTGGGCAGGGAATTATCCTGATGCCAAGGAAACCTATTTTAAGGCATTAAAAGTTGCTGAACCGATTGGAGACACCATGCTGACAGCAGGTATTTATGTTGGTATAGCAATGGTAAATAGAAATGCAGGCGATTTCAGGCAGGCAATAACCTATTACACCAAAGCAGAAAATTTAACTAAGAACATACCCGACAATGATGTGTTACCTGGAGTTTTGGTTGACAAAGGAAAATCCTATGAACAACTTGGCATCATTGATTCTGCATTTACCTATGTGCAGGAAAGTCTTGCTATGTATTTCAGAAGATTTCAAGGCAACAATGTTTATGGCGGAGGAATACATGCAACAATGGGAATCATATATTCCAAGATGGGTAAAGAACAACTTGCCGTTGAATTTTTCAGACAATCATTTCAGTTAAGTTCGGAAGTAAATAACTTCAGGATACTTGCCCGCG
>JANOVT010000286.1:0-1582 GCA_031417525.1 Flavobacteriales bacterium
TAAGCCAGATACAGAAAAGCTCCAGAATAAAATTGCCGATTTGTTATCCGCAAATGGGTTTGCAGAAATGATGTCGATGAGTTTGACACGCACGAAATACCTTGAATTTGCGGAAGGCGAATCTCAGAAAAACAGCGCAGTGGAGATTTTAAATCCGTTGAGCAGCGATCTGGGTATGATGCGTCAGACGTTGTTGTTTGGAGGTCTGGAAGCTATCAACCTCAATCGTAATCACCGCAATTCGGATTTGAAGATGTATGAATTCGGAAAAATTTATGCGCGTTATCAATCGAAGCACCACGAAGAAAAACACCTGGCAGTTTTTATGACCGGCAATCAGTTTCCGGAATCATGGAACCATACGTCGGCACCGGCATCTTTTTCTGAATTGAAGGGAACGGTAGAAAATATCCTGAGCGCATTATCAATTAAAATTACTTCTTCAACTTCGAGTGATCATCCACATTTTACTGAGGCATTGGAATGTAAAGTGGGCAAAGTAGTTGTTGCAACCATCGGTCTGGTTTCAGCTTCATTGCTGGAAGCATTTGACATTTCACAGCCTGTTTTGTATGGTGACATACATTGGGAAAATGTCTTGAGCGCACTTCCAAAAGAAAAAATCAGTTATCGGGAATTAGATAAATTTCCGGCAGTTCGACGTGATTTATCGTTACTCCTTCAAAAGGAAACCCAATATTCCGAGATAGAAAAAATTGCTTATGACACAGATAAGAAATATTTGCGGGAAGTGAATCTTTTTGATGTGTATGAAGGCAAAAATTTAGAAGCAGGAAAAAAATCTTATGCCATCAGTTTTGTATTGCAAGACAGCAGTAAGACAATGACCGATCAACAGGTGGACCAGGTGATGAGTCGAATTCAGAAAACGTTGGAGGAGAAACTTGGAGCGACTTTGAGATAAAAACAGAAAGAAGCACATGCAAAGACTCTTAACTTTTTCAAATGAAGGTTCGAAAGAGAACTGTTTGAAAGAATAAAAGCGGCATTGTTCACTCAATACACTGCAAGCAGTAGTCTGATATCTTTCCAATGCAGATCAAAAAGACTGGCAATGGATTCATTGGTGTGAGTGCCATTGTACATATAAACACCATTTCGAAATCCTTCTTGTTGTTTCACCAGGTTTACAATCCCACCTTCATCACCGATGGAAATGACAGTAGGAGCGAAGATGTTTGAAAGAGCATACGAAGCGGTTCTTGAAACCCTCGAAGCAATGTTTGGAACACAATAGTGAATCACACCATGTTCTTTAAATACAGGTTTATCATGTGTAGTCACCCTCGACGTTTCAAAACAGCCGCCTTGGTCAATGCTGATGTCGACAATCACACTTCCATATTTCATATTACTTACCATGTCTTCTGACACGACTACCGGAGTTCTTCCTCCTGAAGTATGAATAGCACCGATTGCGACATCTGCGGTGTCCAGGGCATTGCGGAGTTCTGAAGGTTGAATGGTGCATGTCCACAACCTTGCGCCGACATCATTTTGTAGTCTTCGAAGTTTGTAGGTGCTGTTGTCAAAAATTTTCACACTGGCACCTAGACCGATG
>JANOVT010000287.1:0-7599 GCA_031417525.1 Flavobacteriales bacterium
TTGATACAACAGCACCGGTAATCGTTGCTCCTGATGATGTAACTGTTCCTTGCAGTGAAATACCAGTTGCTCCTGAATTGGGTGCTACAGACAATTGCGATGCTAATGCTGTTGTAACCTTCAGCGAGGAAATCGAAACTGGTTGTCCTTACAACATTATCCGCACCTGGACTGCTGAAGACAATTGTGGCAACACCACTATTGTTACTCAGATCATTAGTGTATATGATGAGGTAGCTCCTGTATTCGATGCTTTCGAACCGTTCGTATTAGTAGAGTGTGATGTAGTTGGTGAGTATATCCTGACTGCAACAGACAATTGCGACAATGAAGTGGAAGTAACTATTACAGAAGAAAACGCAGTTTCAGGACAGTGTTATGGTAGTCTGCTTCGCACCTACAGAGCAGTCGACAATTGCGGTAACGAAACATTTGCTTACCAGATCGTTGATATCATTGATACAACCTCACCGGTTATTCATAACGTGCCTGCAGAAACAACAATCGTTTGTGGTTCTGATGTTCCAGTTGCTCCAAACACTGTTTTTGCAACGGACAATTGCACAGCTGATATAACTGTAACATATTCTGAAACACAGACCAACGAATTCTGTCCATATGACATTATTCGCACCTGGACTGCAATCGATGTGTGTGGCAATGTCACAGTTGAAACACAAGTGATCCACGTTACTGTTGAAGTTCCAGCCATGGTTCACATGCTGGCTTATCCAAATCCTGCACAACAACACTTCACGTTGAAATTCAGCGTACCGGTTGATCAGGAAGTATTTGGAGCTATCTATGACCTTGCTGGTCGCCAGATTATGCAAGTGTATAATGGCAAAGCAGATGGCGGAAGAGCTTATCAGTGGGATATTGATGCTGGCAGATTCGAGGCTGGTTCATACACTATCAACATGAAAGTTGGAAATGAAGTAATTCATGAAAGACTTGTCATTACAGGTAAATAATTAGACGGATTGATATTTTGATTGAAGCCGGCCATCTGAAAGGATGGCCGGCTTTATTTATTTGATAACTGAAGCCATTGAAACACTCTTGTTGAAATTGGGAAGCCATATTCATTCTGCTTGATGAAGTTATGAACTCTAAAACGAGGTTGAAATATTCTCGTAAAAGGAATTGTGTTTTTAAGCTATGGAAATATCAGTCAGATCGAATTTCTCAAATATAAAATGGTGAATGCTTGTTTTGTTAACATTGATTAAGCATCTTTGTGTAGCCTTTTAAAACTACGAGTGTTATGACTTCCAGAATTTTCTACTGTTCGCGACAGCGTGCGATGCATCTTACACAAGAAGTTCTTCGTGAGATGAAGCTTCGAAAAGAATTCGTTGACAATTCCAATAATCGTATTCAGGCCAGTCGTGGGTGGAAATTATTATCGCCCGGAAGAGAAGTGGAAATCACGATGTATGCGGACGAACATCGAGTGGAAGTTGCCGTGAATGTGGAAAGTCAAATCAAAGCTTTTGATTTCGGTACGAATGAATATCTTGAAGAAGAAATTTTGCTGAGGCTTCGTGATCGTTTGAATTGATTCTAAGTCTCAGATATTCTTATGAATCCTATTGCGATTCGGGCAGAAATTTCAGAATCCGAATTCTATTTGATTGTCTTCTTACAAGTCTATTTGGCCTGATTGATATTTTTCTCATACTTCAATACACCCTGCGCATCAAATACTGAAATCGTCATAACGCGATGGTCTTTACCGCCGGAAAAATGAAGAGTTGCAAAGTTTCGTTCCGGTACCAATGTTCCATCTACACGGCATGTATTTTCTTCTTTAGTGATATCATACGCCGTTGATGTGAGTGGTGAAACTGTCAGATCATAAATACATTCGCCGTTGGACAATTTTAGTTCGCTGAATTCGCCACAATGCCTGTCGCCAGTGAGAAAGAAGACACCCTTGATATTATTACTTTCAATAGCTTCAATGATCCGCTGACGTTCTGTTGACCAATTGCTGTAGTTCTCAAAGTTTTTACCTGTATTCAAAAATTGCCCACCCATGGCTACAATTTTGAAAGGCGCTTTGCTGAATTTCAAAGATTCAATCAGCCAATTGATTTGCTGTTCTCCTAGAATCGTCGGTGTTTCTGAGTTTTTTACATCGTGAGCCACTCGGTTAAATCGATTGTCCAACAAAAAGAAATCAATGTCACTCCATTGGAATTGAGTGGTAATTCCATTTTCTTCGCATGTTCCCTGAATGCCATATGATGGATTTGCCCAAAACGTTTTGAATGCATTCAACGTCCAATCTTTGTGCACAAAACTACCATTCGAATCGTTCGGACCGAAGTCGTGATCATCCCAGATTGCGTAGTTCGCAGATGTGTGAAGAAGATTCTGCATTTCTTCAACTGCACGGCAATGACTATAACGATGTGATATTCCTGCTTGTGAGGCAAAGTCCACTTCGCGCAAATAAATATTGTCGCCTAGCCACAGCATCATATCTGGTTTTTTAGCTGCGATATTTTCAAAGATTTGGTAATCGCCGCCATATGGTTTACCAGGACGGTCATATTCAGTCTCATTCACAAATGTGCAGCTGCCGGTAGCGATTGTAAAGTCAGGTGGATCTGTCCGGTATTGCCAAAGTTGCTGAGTTTTGAATTCATACAGAATCGTTTTTTCTTTTCTGGGATTTGTATTTTCAGGATCGCTTATGATATATACGTATTCAGTACCCGGCTCCAGATTGTTCAAAACGATATGACAGGTGTTTGTATAGTCGCCTTTGGTCTCACCGGAATAAGTCACTATTTTCTGGTCATCATTTTTAGGATAAACAGTTAGCAATACGTTCGAAGGCTCTTCTGTTTGCAACCAGATGCAGGCTTCACGCATGTCCACGTATCCCAGCATGTGATGCATACCAACAAGATTTTGAGCGTCAGCAGCTTTTAAGCAAAGAATTATCAGTGCACTTAATAATTGTTTCATTTTAGTATTTGATAAAATCAGGTCATAAATGTAGACGGACTGTTGAATCAACCAGAGAGTCGTCGGATTGATTTTCTGATTTTTTCATGAGTTTTTTAACTCTGTCGATAAGTGTTCCGGAATAGTGATGCTCCATTTTCTTTGAAGCTATTCTTGTGAAAAGCAACTTGAAGCATATTCAAATAGTCTTTGGAGTAGCTATTTTTGTTAGATCACTTCAACGTGAGCGCTTATTTCATGAAGTTTACCAAAAAGATTACATTCGTTTTTATTTGGCTGTTCCTGTTGTTCTTCGATCAGAGCATAGCCCAACTTACAGGTACAGGTTGCCCCGGCATGACTCAGTATACCAACGGTTTGCCGGATGACAGCATATATTATTATGGCCCGGGAATAACAGGCTCGCTTACAGCAGTTCCTGCCAGCGGAGTGCCGGGATGGAATTTTATCTGGTCACACTATGTCGTTGGAAACTCCGCATGGACTCTCTATTCATCGGAAAACAATATCACTTCATCAACGATTTCAAATCTCAGCGCCGGCGCTTATGGAGTTACTATTATTGATGGTACGGGTTCAATTGTCGGATGTTACCAAGCTTGGATCGTTCAGGTAATCAACGAGCCTTTGGTGGATATTCAACCAATCGCTCCCAACTGCAATGGCCCGGTCAATCTGGATGGAACAGTGAACTTTGGAACTGTGACACCTTATTCTAATCTTCCTATTTCACAAATGCTTATTGACGCAAATACAAGCATGAGCATCTGCTTTTCCGGAAGTCATACATGGGTAAGTGATCTGGCGTTTTACGCTATTGGACCCGCATCTTGCGGAAGTCCTACTCTGTTACTTATGCCAAATCCAGGTGCAATTGGTCAAGGTTCTGTTTGCAACATGGGAGACAATATCTCGAATTTTTGTTTTTCAACTGAATCTAATGCAAACATTGATGTCTGCGCGGGCGCTCCATTCACACTTAGTGGGACATACGGGTCTTATGGACCTTCTGCATCGCCCATAAACTGGAGTTCTTTTTATGGATGTGATGCCAGCAGCGGCGGATGGTCTGTTCAGATCTATGACTGTATTGGCGGAGATGTAGGAGCTCTGACAGATGCAACTATCAGTTTTAATGGTGTCGATGCTTGCGGAACTGCACAAACCATTACCTATACAACTCCTGGCGGATACAACTCGACAATCTCTGATAATACTTGCTCTGCAGCTACTGCTTCGATTTTTTCTGTGCCTGCACCTGCTCCGAATCCGCCCATTGTGTGTGACTATGGATATGAGTGGAATAGTGAGCCTTACGTATATCTTCAGGATTCAACATCTTCACTTCAGATTCAGTTGGATCAATTGATAGACGCCGGCGGGAACATCATGCCCTGGCAATCGGTTCTTTTTTCTCTTACAATTACAACGACATGTGATACACTGGCTTCAGGTGAAGCAGGTTGTTTTGGTGGCACTGCGTATGATGAAGAATTATTTGTTTCGATACCTACACAGCAAGTTGTTTTAACTCCTCTTCCTGTTTTATGTGATTCATCTCCGAATCAAAGCATCCAGTCCAATATTCCAGGTGGTGTATTCTCCGGACCCGGAATTACAGACGCAGTTGCAGGTACTTTTGACCCAGCCATTGCTGGTGTTGGTTTTCATACAATAGACTACACACTTAACAATCCGTGTATTTCACCGGGATCGATGCAAATCGAGGTCGTGGCCGTTCCGGTTTTAGATTTACAGTTTCCGCTTGGTTTGTGCCTGGACGCATCAGCGATTGATCTGGAAGATATCCATGCCAACAATGGAACATATTCCGGCGCCGGAATCACAGATACCCAGTTAGGAACTTTTGATCCTTTGGTTGCCGGAGTGGGCGTGCATAGTGTGACAATTTCCATTGGTGGTATTTGTCCAAATACAGCCAGTGAAAACATTGAAGTATTTGCCTTGCCTGTTGTAGACGCCGGTGCTGATTTTGATGTTTGTCCGGGCTCCTCATACTCTCTTGCTGCGATGGGCGCTGCCACTTATGAATGGTCACCTGCAACATACCTAAACGATGCCGGCATGGCATCGCCGATAGCCACGATATTAGCCGATATAACATATTCGGTGATCGGCACAAGTGCGCAAGGTTGTCAATCGTCAGATCAGATTGCACTGACTCTGCTGCCGTTGCCGGAGATTGAAGTGACTCCGGTTTCTGAAATCTGCCCGGAAAGTGATGTTCTTCTTCAAGCTACAGGATCAATTGGTGTGTATTCCTGGACGCCGGCTGCCGGACTAATCAATTCATTTTCGCAAACAGCTACTGCAAGTCCGGCGATTACAACAACATACACTGCAACTGTGACTGATGGTTGTAATCTGCAGGCGTCTGTAACTTTAACCGTACCTGTTGAACTTTATTATACGGCAGATGCAGGTCCAGATGGTGTTTATTGCGATGGCGATAATTATCTGCTTTCCGCCGAAGTCACCGGGAGCAATCCTTCGCTTCAATGGTCAACTGCCAATGGTTCTTTAAACGGCACCGGTCAGTCTCTCAATATGCTCATTGACACGCCAGGTGATTATGTGATGACAGTGACCACACCACTCGGTTGCACTTATGCCGATATGGTAAATATTTCAGAAACACAATTGCCTGCACTCAATTTGGTGGATGATGTCAATTTATGTCCTTATGGGGAGGTGATTTTACATGCAGGATACAATTGGGATAACGTGAGCTGGGCGAACGGACTCAGCACCCCTGATATCACCGTAAACCAACCAGGCGATTATGAAGTAACGGTTACTGAAAATGATTGTCAGAGTACAGCGTCGATTGCAGTGAACCTCGTTTTTTTACCATATCTGGAACTTGGATCTGATGTTGAAATCTGCGAAGGCGATGAGGTATTCATTACGGCAGGAGCGCCCGGAAGCTGGAGTACGGATGTATTTGACAGCTCCATTACGGTGAGTGCTGAAGGTACATACACAGTTGTGATTCAGGAAGGAATTTGTTCAGTGGAAGATTCGATACATGTAATTGTACATCCGTTGCCTTTTGTAGAATTAGGTGAGCCCATAACTGGATGCATTGACCAGTCCGTAAGTATCAGCGCACAACATGCCGACACCGATGCGTATCTCTGGAGCACCGGTGAAACAACAGATTTCATCACAGTCTTTACACCTGATATTTATTTTGTGACAGCAACAAACGATTGCGGCACCATGACTGATTTCGTTGAAGTCGCATTCGAAGATTGTACTTATTCCATTTACATTCCAAATTCTTTTACTCCGGATTATGATGGAATTAACGATGTCTGGCAGGTAAGCACTTTCAACGTCGTGAAGTTTCATTTGAGTATTTTTAATCGATGGGGTGATGTCATTTTTACATCGGAAGACCCGCAAACAGTTTGGACCGGACAAGTGCAGACAGGAGAATATTTTGTTTCCGATGGCGTGTATCCATTTCACATCACATATGAAACTGGTCTGAAAGAAATAGGCGAAAGAAATGGAAGCATCACGGTGATCAGGTGATAGATTTTCGATCAATCTGGATCGGACTTCGTGATTTCAATTGTTAGCCATGTTTTTCTTCAGCTTTATTCAGACTTTGACCGGATATAAAATGACATATGATCGATCGAAAAGCGATCAAATGTGGGGATATTCAGTATTGATTTTTTCCACCTGGTTGTAGGAAATATGCGCACCTTTTTGTCATTGCAAAGAACATCCAAAGGCATCTCAAATCCTTTCACTTCTGTTGTCCATTTGTATTTTATTAGAATGTTATTCTTCCTTTTTTTTAGTTTATACCTCAGAAGTGGTAAGGATGAATGTTTGACATACTGATCGAAAATAGGATCTAAATCTGATCCGGTTTTTTCGTTGAAAAAATTAACCACTTCTGCGTACTCCACAGCGTTTTGCCTGAAAGTAGTATCACTCATATTTTTGATGGCCGACCACCACAATTCGTCATTGTTTACGACATGTCTTAATGTGTTCAGAAACAACATTCCTTTTACATACATGTCCGAATGTCCTTCGCGGTTAATCCCGTACGTGCCTATTATTGGCTGTGTGTTTGCAACTGTTGAGCGCAACGCATTCACATACTTCATTGCAGTGTCATATCCATAAATGCATTCAACATAAATAGCTTCACTGTAAGTGCAAAAACTTTCATGTATCCACATATCCGCCATGTCTCGGCAACTCACACTATTGCCCCACCATTCGTGTCCGCTCTCATGTATGATGATATAATCGAATGGCAATTGCTGGCCTGATCTGTCCATGCCTGCATATCCTTGTTTGTATCTATTTCCATAAGCAATTGCGCCCTGATGTTCCATGCCTAAGTATGGTGTTTCCACCAAGGCATATCCATCCTTCCAGAAAGGATATTTACCTAGATATTTTTCATAGCAACTCAACATCGGTTTCACTTGTTCGAATTGAATTCTGGCTTTGTCTTCATTTTCTCTTAAAACATAATAATCAAGCGAAAGTGTATCGCCATCTGATGCGGTGTAGACATCATGCCATTGCACATAGTCGCCAATGTTGATGGATACATTGTAATTA
>JANOVT010000288.1:0-1548 GCA_031417525.1 Flavobacteriales bacterium
TGACGACACGCTCGATCTCATTGTAGAACTTACCAAAAAAGGATATCGGCCTTTCCATGATATTCAATATCTTGAACTGGAACACGGAGAACATAATCTTAAAACCTGGAAAGAAGCCATGCCTTATTTTTTGAAATGGGCATTTGAAAATAAGAAATGATTTGGGTTAACCAGATTGTTCAGGTTTATCTACAGAGATTCCCGTAAAGTTTCTTTATTACCTGCACGAGTTAAACTAATTTTTCAAAAACTCAAAAGAGAGTTCTTATGTAAGATAATCACCAAATTAGTTTGTTTTTTACATTTTTTTTTTTTGAATTTTCACATACCAATAGTTGACGCAATGAAATTCTTTACTTCTTATTTTTTCTGCCTCTTGCTTTCAAGCTATCTGTTGGCGCAAGACAAAACAGCTAGGACATCACTACAAACTGAGCGATTTATTGATAAAGTTGAACTCTTTGCAGGCCCCAGTTTATCCTTCAATCATGGAAATAAATTTATCGAAAACTATGACGATGGTGTTTTGCAAAACAAAAGGTTATTAAAGTCAGGCTTTGTTGCTGGTGTTGGGGTTTATCATCCACTCAATAGAAAGATTGATATAAATGCACGAATAATGTGGGAACAAAAAGGAACCAAGGCGGAATTAAATCATCCATTGAATCCTGTTAACGACAACACTATACAGCAAATAGTCACTAACTATACTTACAATTATTTAACGATTGGCATTGCGCCTAAGTTTTATATTGGTAGTTCAAACAAATTTTCATTTTCAGTCGGGGGCTATTATAGCATAATTAAGGGAACTAATGGACTTGTTCATTATTCTGACCCAAGAAGTGGTTTGACATCAAACGAGTTTAAAGGCCGGCAGTGGAATGGGTTTAGTCCGGACGGGGGTATTTCATCTTCCACTTTTATTTATGGATTACAAAGTTTCGAAAGAAATGATTTTGGAATTACACTAGGGTTTTCGTACTCGTTTCTTATGGCAAAGCAAAATTTGCTAATGATTCAACTGATTGATAGTTATGGAATGAATGATGTTTATAATAAGCAATATCCCGAGAACTTACCGGAAAGAAATCACAGTATAAATTTAATATTAGGGTATTTGTATAATCGTAGTACAAAGAATAAGTCAAATTAAATTTTACAAAAAAACAAAGATTATGAATAATAAAATTTACTTAGCTTTTTGTCTCTTAATGATTTTGTCTTCATCATTATTTGGGCAGACAATATCAAGAACGACAGCAAGCTCGATTTCAGGAACTGCTTGTCCTGGAATTGGAATAGAATATCAAGTAACTAAACCTTCTGTGGCATGTGCCATAACTTGGAAAATCACAAATGGTCAAAAGCAATCAGAAAGCGGGAATAAAATTACCATTAACTGGAATGACACGCCTGGTGCAATTGGTAAAGTAGAGGCTACCTTTGTTAATTGTGGAAATAACAATGATAATACAACTGCAACACCACTAGAAGAGCTCATCCTCTCGGTTAAAGGTCAAGGTTGGGGTAACTACACTAATTCAG
>JANOVT010000289.1:0-3918 GCA_031417525.1 Flavobacteriales bacterium
TGGCAGCAGCACCGGCGGCCAGGCATGGTATGACTTATGTCTTGAAGCAGATTGGGAAAACCCCGAAGTGGTTTATGTTGGTGGCATTCGAGCCAAAAAATCACTTGATTCAGGAGTAACATGGATAGATGTAAGCAATAATTACTTACACGTGGATATGCATGAATTGGTAATGAATCCTCACAATCACGATGTTTATCTCTGCAACGACGGAGGTTTGTATCAATATGTTGAAAACACAGAATGGAAAGACGTGAGCGAAGGAATGGTGATTGGTCAGATCTATCAACTTGGTCAGTCCAACCACAATCCAAATCATACACTGACGGGATATCAGGACAATGGCACCATGGAATTCGATGGTGTGTATTGGAAACGCAGGGGTGGCGGCGATGGTTTTGAGTGTGCCTATGATTTCTCCGACCCAGATTACCGATATGGGAGCATTTATTACGGTGCAGTATATCGAACTACGCCTGAGGTTGTAAATGAAAAAATTTGTGGAAATGAAGTTTTGAATATCAATGAAGAAGGTGCCTGGAACACCCCCTATTTATTGCAAAAACAAGATCCTACAGCCAATACCATGTTTGTCGGTTTGAAAAACTTGTGGCGTTCTTTCAATATTAAGCATGAGGAAAAGGACAGTATCGTTTGGCAAAAAATCAGCAACAATCTCTATAGTAATTCGACCAATGTCAATGAATTAGAAAACTGTATGAGCAATCCGAACATCATGTACCTTTCCAAGGACAATCGAAGACTTTTCAGAACAAACAATGCACTTTCGGAGAACCCGACTTGGGTGAATATTTCCAATCAATTGCCTGTTTTTCAGGTCCCGGTCAATTCTATAGAAACCCATCCGATAGACACCAACATGGTGTATATCTGTTTTCATAACGATGTTTACAGAAGCCATGATCAGGGCAATACCTGGTCTTTAATCAGCCCATCTTTTCCCGAAGTGGGCACTAATTCAATTGTTCTTGATACTACTGATGCAGGTATTGAAGCGCTTTACCTGGGCACTGACATGGGTGTCTATTACAAAGACACAACCGATACGGATTTTATTCCTTTCAACGATGGTATGCCGCTGAGTGCGCGAGTAACCGAGCTTGAAATTTTTTACGGTGCTATACCTTCTATGCATCGAATCAAAGCTTCCACTTATGGTCGTGGACTTTGGGAAAGTGATTTACAAAGTGCACTGACAACGAATTTTCCTGCGGTGGCATCTGTTGTCATGTCAAATGAAACCTATGAAGTTTTTGGGTCATTCGACGTGAATATTATTTTTTATAAAAATCTCAATGAGGCTGAAGTGACAGGCTTCGAAAGTATTTTTGATGACCTCTGGGTAGAGAATGCATCCGTGCAAAACATCACAGGTGGACCAGCGCAATACACAGCAACCTTGACTCCTCAAAGCTTTGGTGACGTAAAGGTGATGATTCCAGCTGGAGCTGCGATTGATCTTTCTGGTATCACAACCTATCAAAGTGATACATTAAAAGTTGTTTTTGCAACAGCACCGGAGCAACTTGGTCCGGATGGTCCTGCTGGTGTCGGCGATTCAAACTCAATGACTTTCTGGTTGAGAGCTGACCGAAATCTGACTTTGAACAACGAAGTCGTTGAATCATGGGGAGATATTATGGGAAGTGCTTATGCTGCCAATCAAAATGCAGAAGTTCAAAGGCCATCTTTAGTATCAGGAGATTCTGGAATCAGCGGACGCCCTGCAATTTCATTTGACGGCGAAGATGATATGCTTAGGCTTGCGAGCGTGGTTCCGGGAAGATCCATCTCCGCATTTGTGATGGTTGAAACTGACACGATTAAATTCACTGAACATGGTTGGTTTGCGAGCTCAAGACAGCCGAACGGTTATTTGATGCATCCCTGGAAGAATGATTACTATTATCACAATGAAGTGCTGGATCTTAATGGAGACTACAGCGGAATCAACAGCTTCTATATTGGTGATGCTTCCGCACCACACATCTATGGTTTTGTTTATCATCAGGATGATTTGCATCAAACAATGACTACCATTTTTGATGATACAAAACATCCACAACCTGGAGTAGATATTGGCTTGCGTGACAACACAACTGCTATCAACATTGATATGGGCCATGATGATGGCTTTGACGATAGATATGGTAAAGGCAAAATCGCTGAACACTTCGTTTATAGTCAGAGGCTCATGCAAACACATCAACGACTTGTAAGTAATTACATGGCGGCACTTTACAACATTGATCTTGGCCCTGAAAGCAGATATCATCATCCTGAGCAGCCTCTGGAAGTGTTTGGTATTGGAAAAGAGACATCATTTGATTTCCATGCCGCTGCCCAGGGGCTCGGTATTCTGAAATTTCTAGGTGCGAGTTCTCTCGATGAAGGGGATTATCTCATGGCTGGAAACGATGAAGGATCGTTGGCTTTCGTTGATGATCTATACCCTTTCCAGACTTCACGAACAGAGCGAACATGGGGATTCAGTGAGACAGGAGATGTCGGTACAGTGACAGTCAGACTTGATAGCGATGCATTTGAAAACACAGATGGTCTTGGAATCATCATCACAACAGAGAATGAATTCATTGCCGGCTCATCAGTGATTTTTGTCCCCTTCCTGATCCAGGGCCCTGCTCTGGAAGCACACGTGGACTTCCCTGAAAACGGCGTTTTCACAATTGGTCTGGAGCCGTCACTCAGTGTGGAGAATCTGAATTATGCAACTGCCTCAATCTTCCCGAATCCTGCGAATGATCAATTAAATGTGGTGCTCAAAAATGCATGGCCACATTCGTGGAATATTTTCGTGCACAATAACCTGGGACAGTTGGTTGCAACTTCAAATTGTTCCGGCAAAAGTGGAGAAGTCAATTTTGAACAACTCTTAGCTGGAATGTACCTGGTAAGTATTGAGGTATCCGGCAAAGTGATCTCACGTGAAAAAGTGATCAAAAAATAATTTGCTAATTCAGGCAATCTAAAGGTAGGATGACTGCAAAAAACACCCATACCAAATGTTTGATTTGCGGATGCGAAAACCTTGTTCATCTGAAGGAATTTGTTCGTGTAAAACTTGTGCGATGCAAACAATGCACTTTTGTCTTTTGTCTTCAGATCCCTACCGTTGAAGAGCTCAAAACCTATTACTCCAGATATGGTCTTTCGCAATACTTGTCTCCGATAACGGTAAAACGTTACCATGAATGGTTGGATAAGTTTGAATCATTTCGCAAAACTGGAAATCTCTTAGATGTCGGATGCGCCAGTGGCTTGTTTCTGGATGAGGCAAAAAAAAGAGGCTGGAATGTATTCGGTTCTGAATATGGCGATGAACAAGTGGCACATTGCAGATCTAAAGGAATAATGATGCACCAGGGACCACTCACTACAGGTGCATTCAAAGGAATAGCATTTGATGTCATCACTTCAATTGAAGTAATTGAACATATCAATAATCCGGTTGAAGAAATGAAGCTGATATATTCCTTGTTGCGCGAAAGTGGCTTGTTTTACTGCACAACACCGAATTTCAATGCATTGAGCAGGTATTTTCTGAAAGACAAATACAATATCATTTCATATCCTGAGCACCTCTCGTACTATACCACTCGCACACTTAAGAACTTAATGGAGTCTGCAAATTTTAGGACAGAACATATTGAAACGACTGGAATTAGCCTGACAAGATTCAATCAAAGTACTGGCAGAAAACTGCAAGCTGTGGTTTCAGAAACCAGTGATGACGAAGTCTTGCGCAGAAAAATTGAGTCCAGGTGGTACCTCAGAGCAACCAAAATAATCATGAACGTCTTATTTAAGCTGAGCAACACCGGTTATTCCCTGAAAGGTTCGTTCATCAGGTAGTAGTCCTCAGTATGTATCTGTCCT
>JANOVT010000290.1:0-3877 GCA_031417525.1 Flavobacteriales bacterium
ATTTCACTGAAATAAACTTTGTGAAACTCCGTGTTGTACACCGTGCGACTCTGTGGTTAAAAAATTTGTTTCTCGTTACGTAGCGGCAATCAGAATAGGCAGGAAATTTTTCTTTATAAATCTGTAGGAAAGAAAAAAGGCCACCTGAAGAGGTGGCCTTTTTGTATGAGAGAGAGAATGTTTATGCTCTTTTTCCTTTGAGATCAAGTACGATGGTGATTTCGTTTCTGATCATATCGTTACCGAGATTATCGAAAAATTTATCTGAACCATAACGCACATCAAACAACGAACGATCGAATTGAAATCCGCCTCCGATGTTCACGTCCTGTCCGTTTGGTCCGACAATCAATTTGCAAGTAATTTCTTTTGTAATTCCTTTGATCGTGAGGTCACCCACAATTTCATGCTGAATGGCATTCAACGCCTTTGATGACTTGATCACAAATTTTGCTTCAGGGAATTTCGACACAGCAAAAAAGTCGTCGCTTTTTAGATGCGTTTCCAATTTTGTTTTTCCTTCGCCTGATTGATCGAGGTCAGTGATGGTAGGCATGTCCATCACAATTTCACCGGATAATTTGCCATCCGCAATGCTGAGATTACCGCTTTTGACAGCAATGGTACCGGTGTGTTTTTTACCCGTTACTTTTTCACCATACCATGTGAGGGTAGAAGTTGCGGCGTTGATCGCATAACTACCTGTTTCAGCCGGCTTCAGGTTAGTTGCATTTTCAACACTCTGCAATGTGATGTGTGAAGTATCCTTCATTCCACTTGTCGCAGCGATTTTGCATTTCTGATATGCTGCTTCAAATTGTGCATCAGCACGAAGCTCTTTACACTTTGCATAATCTGCACTGTTCATGTCCTGAACAGTTGCACAACTGCACGCATCAAATGCGGTAAGGGCGCCACTGTTTGATTTGTTATCGTCGCATGCTACAATGAAGCAAGCGATGAATGCGGCAATGAGAATTCTTAGTTTCATAGTTTTCCTTTTTAAAAAAATTAGTGTGTCGAAGGTGCGGCCTTTTTAGCGCCATTCATTCTTCCCATTTCATCTTCAGACATCGGACGTGTTTCAGTGCTGGTCAAAACAACCGGCTGACCATTCTGATCCATCGTAGTAGTAGTTGTAGTTACCAGTGCATTTTTACCATCAGGCAACGACATTACTTCCACTTTTTTCTCCGTACCTGATACAACGTTTGTTTCAACTGCATTCATAGTAGTTGATCCATTTTCATCATTGCGGATGGTGATCATTTCTTCTTTTTTGATAGTCTCAGTCATGCCATGTTCACCATTGGCAGCGTTGTGTTCGCCCAACATCGGAGCGAGCGTCAGACCAACCAGGCAAGAAAGTTTGATCAGGATATTCATCGATGGACCTGAAGTGTCTTTGAAAGGATCACCAACAGTATCACCAACAACAGCTGCTTTGTGTGGCTCAGATTTTTTGTAGAAAATTTCTTTTTTACCGTTCACTTCAATCTCCACACCTTTCTCAAAAGCTTTTTTCGCATTGTCCCATGCACCACCGGCGTTGTTCTGGAAAATGGCCCAAAGCACGCCGCTAACAGTTACACCAGCCATGTAAGCTCCGAGTGCTTCAGCACCCATCACAAAACCTACGATGATCGGACTCACGATAGTGATAATACCTGGCAACAGCATTTCACGCAGTGCAGCTTTAGTAGAAATTTCTACACATTTACCGTATTCAGGTTTGCCGGTACCTTCGAGAATTCCTGGAATTTCGCGGAACTGACGACGCACTTCATTCACCATTTGCATCGCAGCTTTACCAACAGAGTTCATTGCAAGAGCAGAGAATACTACCGGAATCATTCCGCCGAGGAACAATGCAGCCAGCACTTTCGCATCGAAAATATTGATACCCTTGATGCCGGTGAAAGTCACGTAAGCAGCAAAAAGTGCCAGAGCTGTCAATGCAGCAGATGCGATCGCAAAACCTTTACCGACAGCCGCAGTTGTATTACCCACAGCATCGAGGATGTCTGTTTTTTCACGCACATCAGCAGGAAGTTCACTCATTTCCGCAACACCACCGGCGTTATCAGCGATTGGTCCGAAAGCATCGATAGCAAGCTGCATTGCAGTGTTGGCCATCATCGCAGAAGCAGCGATACCAACACCGTAAAATCCTGCGAGTGCATAAGCACCCCAGATAGCACCTGCGAATAGAATCACCGGCATTGCGGTTGAAAGCATTCCTGTTCCAAGTCCGGCGATGATATTTGTTGCAGCCCCCGTTGCGGATTTCTGAACGATACCCATCACCGGTCTTTTACCAAGACCAGTGTAAAATTCTGTGATATAAGAGATAGCAGCGCCGACGAACATACCGATCAGTGTTGCATAAAACACACGCATAGATGTAGTCGTGGCTGTGCTGAATTCACCATCATTAAATACGCTGATGGTCATCGTTTCCGGCAGACACATTTGAATCAAGAAAAATGTAGCGCCGAGGGAAAGGATAATCGATGACCAGTTACCCATATTGAGTGCATTCTGCACACCATTCGTATCTTGTTTAGCATTGTCGCTGAGACGAACGAAATAACTCGAGATGATCGAAGCCACAAGTCCGACAGCAGCAATCAACAGCGGCAAAATGATTGGACCGATACCACCGAAATTATCCATGAACGAATCACCGCCATTGCTTTTGATCAGATAATTTCCGAGCACCATAGAAGCAAGCACAGTAGCCACATACGAACCGAACAAGTCAGCTCCCATACCGGCAACGTCACCGACGTTATCACCCACGTTATCTGCAATTGTTGCAGGATTGCGAGGATCATCTTCCGGAATACCTGCTTCTACTTTACCCACCAGGTCAGCACCAACGTCAGCAGCTTTGGTATAGATACCGCCACCTACACGGGCGAAGAGTGCGATGCTTTCAGCACCGAGCGAAAAACCTGCGAGTACTTCAAGTACTCGGGTCATCATATCGTTGGCAGAAACTCCATCTTGAGGAGCCCATGTTCCGTTCATGAAAAACATGAAGAAAAGGATGAACAACATGCTCAATCCAAGTACAGCAAGACCTGCAACACCAAGACCCATCACGGTTCCACCCGTGAAAGAAACTTTCAATGCTTTCGCAAGAGAAGTTCTGGCAGCTTGCGTTGTGCGGATATTCGCTTTGGTAGCGATCCGCATGCCGAAAAAGCCTGCGAGGGCACTGAAGAAACATCCAATTACAAAAGCTACAACGATGAGCCAGTGCGAAGTGGCAACAACTTGCGAAAGAATTCCGAGACCGATACCGGCAATCACCACGTAGATGGCGAGAATGCGGTATTCAGCTTTGAGGAAAGCCATGGCACCTTCTGCCACATAACCGCCGATTTCTTTCATGCGGTCGTTTCCGGGATCTTGTTTGGTGACCCACGCCGACTTGAAGGCCATAACGATAAGGCCCAAAACGCCGAGGGCCGGTACTACATAAATCAGATTATCCATTGATATAAGTAAGAAATTGGTTTTTGCGTTGGTTGCGAAAAGGCATGGTTTGGCCACGATTTTCGGGGCGCGAATATACATATCAGGCGAAAAAGGTAGAGCGTTGAAAATCAACAGGTGGACGTATATAACTCTGGGGATGGAAGTGCGTCCGTGTATTTCGATAGATTCCAGATGGCAAGTGATGATCAAGTTTATTGAAACTCTTTTGTTCAAGGCGGCACTTGGACACGAACAGATCCCTCGCATTGGCGGCAATGGACAAGTTGGTTCAAGACCGCATAAGGATTGAAAAGTCCTGAAAGAATGGTTCGACAGGCTCACCATGACATTGATCGCGAGTTATTGGAAACACTGGCGGCGCGAAGCGCCG
>JANOVT010000291.1:0-5439 GCA_031417525.1 Flavobacteriales bacterium
AAAACAGCACGAGCCGTATGATGGGAGACTATCACGTACGGTTCTGTGAGAGGCTTAGGGGTGAAACTCCCCTTTGCCTACTCGGCGGTTTCATAACTATTCAGATTGATGCAGACCACTCGACAATATTTCATAATTTGATTTGTTTGGTTGCGAAGAATATGAAAGAACGAATACTTTCAACCCCAAATCCAGACCATGAAATCCACCACTTCTTTTCTTGCCTTTATCTTGCTGTCTGCAATAGCTTTTTCACAATCGTCCTATTCAAAAGAGACACTGAAAAAAATCAATGAAGTTGAATCAGCACTCACCACGAATCTTATTCTGAATGATGAGCCACCTGCTACGATTACGCAGCGTATGGCAGAATACAATGTAAAAGGCATGAGCATCGCTGTGATCCATGACTACAAAATTGAATGGGCGAAAGGTTATGGATGGGCGGATGAAGCGGCAAAAATTCCAGTGACAATAGAAACTTTATTCGAACCCGGCTCCATCAGTAAGACGCTGAATGCTGTCGGTATTTTAAAATTGGCACAAGAGAAGAAGCTTGATCTGAACACAGATATTAATTCTTATCTCACTTCCTGGAAATTTCCTTACGATTCTCTTTCGAATGGTAAAAAAATTACACTGTCGCATCTGTTAAGTCATACTGCAGGATTGACGGTTCACGGTTTTCCGGGACATGGCATCCATGATCCGCAGCCTACCATTTATCAAGTGCTGAACGGAGAAGCACCTTCTTTTACTCCCGCCGTTCGAAGTATGTATGAACCCGGAATGCAGTATGAATACAGTGGTGGCGGTACATCTATTTCACAAGTGATGCTAACAGATATTACCGGGCAGTCTTATGATACCTGGATGTATGAGAATGTACTCAAACCTATCGGGATGGTGCATAGCTCTTATTCTCAACCACCATCCAAAGACATGCAACGTTTGTGTGCTTCAGCATATCGTGGAGACGGCACTCCCATCGTGGATCGTTTTCATGTGTATCCTGAACAAGCTGCTGCGGGTTTATGGATGACACCAAGCGATTTGTGCAATTACATCATCGATATGCAATTGGCTTATAAAGGTCAGCAATCAAAGGTCTTGAGTGACGAGATGGTGAAGCTTCATCTGACACCATATAATAATGGTCCAGCCGCATTGGGTACTTTTATTCAGAATCATGATGGTGTTTTGTATTTTGAACATGGTGCCGGCAATGATGGTTTTTGTGGTCAGTTTTATGGAAGTCTGGAGGATGGAAATGGAGTGGTGATTTTCTTGAATACCGAAGATCCTAAGCTTCTATCTGAAGTCATTAACAGCGTTGCCAAGGTGTACAAGTGGAAGAATTTTTATCAGGAACCACGGCACAAAAAGACGATCGATGTTTCGGATGATGTGATTTCATCCTACAAAGGAATTTATCTTTATGATAATACCTGGGCTGCCATTGGTAAGAAGGAAGGTAAAAATCATTTTTATACCGGTGGGATGTATGTCGATATGCATTTCATCACCCCCGCACTTTTTGTGAACAGAGAATTTCAGGCAGAAAAGGAAATGATAAAATACGACAATGGAAAAATTGTAGGATATACACGCGCTGTAAATGGAAAACTCTATCCGCCTGCTACCAAAGTGATCGATCCTGGCACATTGTCTTTGGGAAATAATTTGTTCGCAGAAATCACCTGGTACTTATTCGAGACGAAACAATTCGATGAAGCGATTGCTTATTACCAGCGAGCGATTGCATTGTATCCCGAAGATTTGAATATGAAGATGAATATGGCGCATGCTTATTTATTCAAAGGTGATCATCCAAATGCTGTTGCCATTTACAAGGCTCATATTGGTGAAACTATTCACGAAGGATTGACCTGGGAAGATTCTATGCGAAACGACTTTACTTATTTCAAGGAGAATCATTATGACACGACAGCGTTCGAAGAAGTTTTTCGTGAACTGAAAGTAGCTTTGCCCGAAGAGAAGTGATAGACATGTGAGAGTGAGTTTTCGAGGTTGGCTCTTTTTCTCAGATCTCACACTCACACTCTCTCTGAATAAGTGTGAGAGTGAGAGTGAGTTTTGAGAGGGTGACTCTCTCTCTCAATTCTCACACTCACACTCACTCTCACACTCAAAAAAAAGCACCGGTGAAATCACCGATGCCCTTTTTAGTTTAAGTCTGTTGTTGAAAATGCTGAGAATTACCTCATCATAATCATCTGTTTAGTATCTGTGAAATCAGGTGTCACCATTTTATAGAAATAATATCCATCAGCAAATTCACTTGCATCAATGTCAATGATGTGTTTACCCGAATTCACTTTTTTAAGCGGAATTTCTTTGATCAATTTTCCAGATAGATCAGTGATCTGAATGGTGACGTCATTCGCTTTGTCCAGATAAAATTCGAATTTGGTAGATGACCTGAAGGGATTCGGATAATTCTGGTACAATACTGTCTGACCTCCACCGATTTCAAATACTCCAACTTCGATGTCTTCAAAATCACGCGCTTCAAACAAACTCCAATCGCCATTCGAAGATTGACATCGGATGTACATGGTGTGCATTCCAATGGATAGATTTTGCGGAATGCTGAAAGAAGCATCAATACTATCACCCGGAGTAATTGCTAATGGTGTAGCTTGTCCGAAACCTGGTTCTATGTCGAAGTAGTACTCCGCAGCAACAATCGTCAATGTATCCGGATCTGGTTCGTTTTGAATAAAGAAGGTACGCCCTTCATAAAAACTCCATAGGCCCAGATCATTTTGAGCACGCACAAACAACTTGTGGAAACCATCAGTGAGTGCCGCTGTTTCGGTTGTGGTGTTGATCATCAATGAATCGCTTGCGGTGACGGAAAACGGTGTCGCATTGCCAACACCCGGATCTGTGTCATAGAAAAATTCAGCAGCGGTGAGTTGCTGTAAATCCGGTGTGTTAGGATTCTGAATGTAGATCGTGCGTCCTTCATACAAGCTCCACAGATTATTCGTGTTTTTTGCACGAACAAAAAGTTTGTGGAAACCTTCGAGCAAACCGGTAGTGGGAACCACCTCATTGATCATGAGAGAATCACCCGTTGTTACACTTAGATCTGTTCCATTTCCAAAGCCAGGATCGGTGTCATAAAAGTATTCTGCTTCGCTGAGTTGTGGTATGATCGGATCGACAGGATTTTGTATGTAAACAGTTCTGCCTTCATACAGACTCCAATGACCGTCCTGGTTTTGCGCCCTCACAAATAGCTTGTGAAAGCCCGGACTGAGCGACGTTGTAGGAACAGAAGTATTGATCATCAATGAATCTCCGGTCGTTGCAGGTAGGGCAGTGCCATTACCAAGGCCTGGATCTGTATCATAAAAATACTCGGCTGCTGTCAATTGAGAGTTGTTTGTATTCCCAGCGCCCTGAATGTAAATGGTTCTTCCTTCATACAAACTCCAGGCACCAGTGTCGTCAGTGACTCTTACAAAGAGTTTATGAAAACCGGTGGACAAAGTATTTGTCGGAACAGTCGTAGTCAGAAGTAGTGAATCACCTGGAGTGATGGACAGTGAAGTACCATTGCCTTGTCCGGGATCCGTGTCAAAAAAGTATTCGCAACTGGTTATGAGTTGTGCTTGACTTTGAAGTGCGAAAATCAAAGCCAGCCATAGCCATGTGGTTTTCATACTTATTGTTTTTTAGCTTTCACATAAATTTCCAATGGCGTTGATGGCGTCACAACACTATTGGTAATGTTGAAAATCTTAATTTGTGGAACCGGTGGAGTACCATACAAATTAGGCAATGGATCCAAACCACCAAATGGGCCGATATCAGTGCCATCTGTTCCTGCGTTATGTCCTGCAGATGTAGCAGTAAGTCTGTAGTTGTAATTAAGATTCACTCCAATCAGGTCGGGTACATTCACAAACACCGGAGCGCTTCCGTTGATGTTACCGGTGCCGGTGTTGTTACCATACGGCAACACGTCATTACCAGAATTAAAAATCAAGTTGTTGTTGAAAGTGGAGAAGCTGGTGTTCGGATGCACGTTCAGGAAAATATTGTTCGTGATTGTACTGAAATCCTGAACGACTGCTCCTGTAGAGACTGACTGATAAAAATATAAGTTGTTAGTTATCAGTACTGAGTTGCAGTTTTGGAAATAGGATGTTGTGTAATAAAGAATGTTATTCCGAATTATTAGGTTATTGCAATTCTGAATCGAATACATGTAATTGATGATATTCTGTTTTATGATAATTCCATTCGCTGATGAAGCCTGAATTTGTATTTGAGCAATTCGATTGAGTGCGATGGTGACGTTGTTGAAGGCATAGGCATTTGGTCCCTGCACCAGTTGACTTGTGATGTTAAAACCAATGATTCGGCTATTCGAACAGCCTTTGATGCCGGGAACCGAGTCGAGGTAGAGAGTAGCGATACTAGAAACCAGAGGATTGTCTTTTTGAGGATTGTAACCTGTGCCAATCAATGTCAGATTGCGGTTCAGGTAAATGGTTCCATAGTTCGTTGGTGAGCCATGGACATAAAGAGTATCGCCATTCGTAGCGGCATCAATTGCAGTCTGCAGGTTGTTGTACTGACCAGGGCTGTTGGGATTGTTGCTCACAGTAATCACCGTCGCAAAGGAGTTGATAGCTAGTAAAGCAAACAGTAATGTAGAAGTAATTGTTTTCATTTCATTTTGATTTTGAGTTGTTTTTTCTTTGATGAAGTATGTTTGTTTTGTTGAAGTGCAGTGTGCCCTGATTCTAAAATTATTTTTCGAATCTAATTTGCCAAAGTGGTTGCATTTTTTCCAAAAAAGGCATGATTAACATCAGTTGTACTCAAATCGCATAGAGTTATACCGCCATCCATCATCACCTTTGAATCATTTAGCAACGTTACGATTTTAACATTGTAAGCGAACTCACTAATATTTGCTATTTCGCATCAGACGTGCTGACTTCCGATTGTTATGATGATGTTGTGTTCAACGGATGCAGGAGTAAATTTCAAGTTAACTCCGCGTTCTTTTTTTTGTTGAAATAACCGCTATGAAATGATTCTGAGATCACAGCTGACAAAATTGACAACAGAATCAATTGCGATAAATGATTGTCCGGAGTGTTCCCCGCACCGAGAATTGGGGACCGGCCTTTGAGGAAATTCATAGAAATCCCGACACTGTAGGGCACAAGACAAATCCATGTTTGACGAACGATTTCAAAAATGTCAACCGACCATCTGTTATTTCAGTTTTTAGTTAGGCATTTTTGAAAAAGTGAGGAGTTTGGATTTGGCTGCCCGAAAGTGGCGTGGATTTCAAGAATTTCCTCAACAGCCTTGATTTTTTTGGTTCTTTTTTTATCAAGTTCATAACAGACTTGCATCTCTAAATCCGGATAAGTAACTTGCGTGTCA
>JANOVT010000292.1:0-9869 GCA_031417525.1 Flavobacteriales bacterium
GTCAGGGTGGTGATTTTTAGTTTCTTGTATAGAAGGATCATGTGAATCTTCTACGGAGGTCTGTTTAAATGGTAACATTTGAAGAGCACATTTAGACCAAACAAGTCATTTAAAAGTCTAAACGGGAATAAATCAGTATTAAAAATTCAAGTCCTCCGGTATACTGGTCGACTGTTTCTGGGTGAACACTTACTTTTGCCGTATGTTGATAGAAGTCTTGAAATCAAAAATTCATCGCGTTACGGTTACAGAAGCGAATCTGAATTACATCGGCAGTATCACGATCGATCCATTGCTGATGGAAGCAGCGGATATGCTCG
The DNA here is from genome assembly GCA_031417525.1 of Flavobacteriales bacterium. Lineage (GTDB taxonomy): Bacteria > Bacteroidota > Bacteroidia > Flavobacteriales_D > Sanyastnellaceae > JAIBBG01. Next base: position 321 of record JANOVT010000292.1, read on the forward strand.
AAGGTGAAAAGGTTCAAGTGCTCAACTGCATGAATGGAGAGCGTCTTGAAACCTATGTCATCACAGGTGAAAAAGGAAGTGGTGTCGTTTGTCTCAATGGACCGGCTGCGCGTAAAGTGCATCCGGGTGATGTTGTTATTGTAGTCAGCTATGGTCTGATGACAAAAGAAGAAGCGCTTATTTTTCGGCCAAGTATTGTTTTTCCCGACACTGCTACAAATCAATTGATAAAATAATCCAGGCTCATGTTGAAACCATTCATTTCCGTTCAACTTTTACCTGTTATCCCAAGTCAAATACGCCTGTGAATTCCACGATCCGAAAAATCATTGTCTACCTCATTTTCCTGAGTCTGGCTGCCGTTCTTATGTATTATCTCTATAAAGATATCAGCTGGGAAAAGGACCTCAGACCTTCGTTGCAAAATATCAAGTGGCAGTGGATTGCAATCTCCTTCGCGATTGGATATGGAGCTACTGCGCTTCGTGGTATCCGATGGAATATCATGTTGGAACCAATGGGTTACAAAGCTCACACATGGACATCCATCCATTCTGTTGCGTTCGGTTATTGCATGAATAATCTGGTGCCACGATCAGGCGAACTTGCTCGTTGCACTTTACTCAATCGCGCTGAAAAAATTCCTGTAAATAAACTCATTGGAACTGTCATTCTCGAGCGCGTGGTAGATATCATTCTATTGGCGTTGCTCATGCTGCTTGCATTTATTGTAAAAGCAGACGCGCTGGCACAACTCACCGCAAAAATTGATGGTGATAAAGGAAAAATCATCATCCTCATTTTGATTGTGGGTGTTGTTGGTCTTATTGTTTTTCTTATTGCATTGCGTTTCCTAAGTCACTTTCCATTCATACATAAAATCAGAATGTTTTTTGTCGGCATCGGCGATGGAATCAAAACGATTTACAAACTCAAACAACAGGGACGATTCTGGCTTTACTCTTTTGGCATCTGGGGCGCCTGGTTGCTGATGACATTCTGTTCGATGCAAGCACTTGCAGAAACAGAACACATGACTATTTCAGACACGATATTTTTTATGGCGGCTGGTAGTTTGGGCATGTTGGTGCCCACTCCCGGTGGCGCCGGAGCATATCACGGCATGGCCGTTCTCGGTTTTCAGGCACTCGGTTATGATGGTGCTATCGGAAAAATTTACGCACTCATTTCGTGGTCTGTCAAAACAACATTTGACATCATCGTTGGAGCCATTGGATTTTTTGTTGTCACTTCCAAAAAAATAAAAATCTGAATCATTGCGCCAACATATCTGAACTAAAAGCATTGACAGATCAATGGAAATTGGAAGGTCAAAAAATCGTTTTTACGAATGGCGTTTTTGATATCCTTCATGTCGGTCATGTAGACTATTTGCAAAAAGCAAAAGCTTTGGGCGATAAACTCGTTGTCGCTATCAACGATGATGCTTCCGTGAGAAAACTGAACAAAGGTCCGGAGCGTCCGATTAATCCGCAAGCTGCGAGAGCTGCTGTGATAGGTGCGTTGCGTGCTGTAGATGCCACGATTATTTTTAGTGATGAAACACCACTTGCACTCATTCAAAGCGTCCTGCCGGACATCCTTGTGAAAGGTGGTGACTATGATCCGCTTGAAAAAGATACCACGCAAAAATCCTTTATTGTTGGTTCATTAGAAGTGCTTGCAAACGGAGGCTCAGTGATTGCTATTCCGCTTGTGGCGGGGTTTTCGAGTACGCAAATTATTGGGAAAATTAAAAGTAATGAGCGATAGGTTTTTGTTTAAATTTGAGTCATTAAATGACCTGTTAACCAAACCTCCACTTTATGTATTATATTCCTAAATTCTTACATGCGAATTTCAAACGCGCATTTTTTTGCCTTTTTGTTTCATCCCTTTTAATTCTTGCCGATGGCTCTTCTGCTCAGACCATACCCATTTGTGGACATGACCATTGTTTAAATTACTTATTTGGCCTTGACAACACACTACAGGAAAAGTCTGTGGTTTATGAAAAGTACTTGAATCATATGATACAAGTAAGAAAGGAGTTGAGCAACACAAATACGTTGATGCCGCCTTCTGGTCAAGATGAATTTTTAATTCCTGTTGTATTTCACGTGATCCACGAAGGGGTCAATCATCCCACAAATATCTCGTATGTTAAAATACAACATCAAATAGATGTTTTGAATGAAGAGTATGGCGGCGAAACTCAGGGAATAGATATCAACATCCGCTTTTGCCTTGCCCCTGATCCATGGCCATTTCCTAATGAATCGGATCAAATTGCATGGACAGATGATAATGAACCTGGTGTGATGAGGTACGAAAATATCGAACTATCAAATCACTTGACAAACATTCAAGATGAAGGTTCACTTATGGCCCTCACGAATCCTGATGCTCAAACATTTCCCTTTGAAAAATATCTGAATATTTGGGTCGTATCTAAAATTAACGGCGAAGAAATATTTGGATACGCTCCTAATCCTTTAAGTGTTGAAGTGGGTGAAGTAGCATCGGGAATTGATGGTGTAATCATCAGGTCTGATGTTATTGGCAATATAGATGAATATGATGTAGATATGTATGCTTATTTCAACCATGGCAATATTCTGGTTCATGAGATTGGTCACTACTTGAGGTTGTGTCATACCTTTTGGCAAGCGTGTAGCGGTATAGAATTGTCTGGAAATGACCCTGAGTGGTGTTTGGGTACTGGCGATTTTGTTTGTGATACTCCCCCTGAAATTTATGTGGTACCTAATTGTTTTTCCGACGCAACAGTTAATTCTTGTGTGGAGAATTACAATTATTCAACACTGTCACCATACTTACTCCTCAACCCGCTGGTTTTAGATGGAACTGATGCTTTTGATCATATCGAAAACTTCATGAACTATACGCAAGAAGATAATTGTATGAAATCATTTACTTATGGGCAACGAGATCGAATGCTTGCCTATTTGATGGATCAAAGAAGCACACTTGTTAGCTTAGAGAACTTACAAAACACTGGTGTTATTGGCGGCAATGGATGTGTAAGCAATATACTTTCCGCTGCCATTTATCCTGATTCATATGTGCATTGCCAGACAGAAGAATTTTCTTTTGAAACACCGACCGGTAACGGATTTAGTGCCTTGAATTGGCTTTGGGATTTTGGTGATGGCTCCATTCCTCAGCTCATAACCACACCCGTCATAAATCACACTTATGCTTCCACAGGAAATTATGTAGTGAGTTTGACTGCGACGAATTTAGGAAATGTTGCGCTTACCAACACAATCAGTGTCGTTGTGACAACGTGTGGTGATATCGCTCCTTACAAATCAAATTGGTTATTCGGAGACTTTGTGAGCATTGACTTTTCCTCGGGAATTCCAACGCCTACCAATCGTATTTATGAGCCGCCTATTATGGCAACAGGTCAAGCAACCGTATCTATTAATGATCCAACTACTGGAGAGCTACTGTTTTATTCGAATGGATTTGAGGTTTGGAATGCTGATAACGTCTTGATCAGTGAAGAGCTTATCGGGGAAGCCTTGCCGCCTACTACAAATGTTTACTACAACCAAGAGTTCTATTCGAATTCGAACAAGGCTTTAGCATGCATTCCATTCCCGAACCACCCCAATGAATATTTTCTGATTAGAACACGGGAATATGAAGTTGAAAGCAACCCTCTACTTGTTTCTCCGAATACCATTTTCTATGCGCACATTGATATGAACGCCAACAATGGTCAAGGAGTTGCAGCTTATTTGGGGGAATTGCCACACGGGCAAGCGCAATACGTCTTTGAAGGCTTGTCGGTTGTTCAACATGAAAATGGAATAGACTATTGGATTTTGATTCCTTACAATATAGATGGCTCAACTACACCCGGTGACTACCTGGTTTATCTGCTTTCCGAAAATGGCTTCTCAAATAAGGATTTTACTTCCACTCAATGGCTCGATCCAGTCAATTGGCAACCTTCTTCTCTTAATGGTATTGCCGGTGATCACAATAAATATCAAAATGGATACTGCATAGAAATGGGTGAAGATCAAGTCATTTATTTGTCTGAATTTAATGCTGTTACTGCTAGTTTTCAATCTTTGAGTATCATTCCATTCGGTCTTGAATTAGGCAATCAAATCGTTAATGATTTTGTCATGAGTCCGAATGGGAATTATATTTATTACTCATCCAATGCGGATCCCTTCATTCACCGTATCATGACTACAGATCCATTTACAGAGGAAGTAGTTTTGTTTAATGATGACCTTATTCCTTCTTTCGCAAGTGCGATCATGTTTGAATATGGTCCAGAACTGAATGGAGCTCCTGTTCTGTATGCAATTGTAAGCGGCTACACCGGGTTCTATTCGATTCAAAATCTTGACGAAGCTGTTACACCAAATGCTTTTCCAGCATTTTATTATGATCAAATTCCTTACAATTTTGAGGGTATGAGAAATAAGTCAGGGTTGCCCCAATTTGTATTGCCTCCAATAAGTCCAGCTGAAGAAAATGAATTGAGCATTCACTCTGAAGTACTGTTTGGCGCTTGCGATTTCTACCTTTTCTCCATTCCGCCCGAGTTCGGGAATTACCTCGTTGAATGGGATTTTGGTGATGGAAGTGCAGCCATTTTGAATCAAGGACTTGTCAGCATTGAGCATATTTTTGAAACCGACGGTGCTTTTGAAGTTACAGCTACCATTTCTCAAAATGGGTATAATCCAAGCAGTGTGTCAACCCTCATATTCGTTGGTGACTACGGTCCTGATATCATTGCAATCACGGATGTTTGCCCAAATGATCCTTCTGAAGTCTATGTGACAGACCTTGGAAATTTCACAAGTGTAATATGGTCATTGCCTATGGAAGCAGGCTCTTTTAGTGGAACAGGAAACAATTCAACAACCAGTTTTGCACCGGTAATTTCATGGACTGAAGCCGGAAACTGGACGCTTGCTTTTTCTGCTTCCAATGCTTATGGCTGTCTCTATGAAGAAGAAATTATATTCAATGTCATTGAGAGTCCGGTAATTAATATTGTTGTTGAAAGCCCTTGTGAAAACGAATGTTACGCCGCTGCATCTGTGACAGTAATCGACGGTTTTGGTGCTCCCGTGCCTGTTACCAATTATGTTTGGTTAAACAATTTGGCTGTTGTCGTTTCTAACAGTTCATCAGTGTCAAGTCTATGCAATGAGAATTATACATTGGCTCTGGATATATCGAATGGATGCCATGCGCACCAAGTATTTGAAGTGACAAATGGCGATTGCTGTCCGGATGTCATTGATATCCTATTTGAAAATGACTGCGGACTTTACCCTGGTTCTCCGATTCAATTCACATGTGATTTTGTGGAGACTGACGCTACCTTTTTGTGGGTAGTCAACGGGGCAGATATAGCGCCCATGTCCGGTGAAAATCCCACCGGGGTGATCACTGATGAAGGTAATTTCCAAACATATCTATTCATCGACAGCCCGTCATGTGGTGATCTTACAGCAACTGAAACACTTAGTTTGTTGTTTGATGATCATTTGCTAGACGTCAATCTCTCAAACCAAACTGAATGTAACAACTTCGTTAATACGCTCGCAACTTTTGGTAATGAAATGTCGTTCGGGCAGGATATCATCTTCGGCAATGGAACAAATGTCGTTTCAGTTACCATCACCAATTGCAATTTTACGCTTGGGCCAAACGTGGATATCATTATCAGCGAAAACGCCGAAGTCATTTTCAATAACTGCACATTTACCAGTTGCGGTTCCTGGAAAGGGTTTAACGTAAAGGCCAACAGTGGCACCGGCGCGGCCTCCGGCGTACTCAAGTTTGACCCAACTGCGAATGACAATGCCCCACATTGTACAATCGAATACGCAGAACAGGCTATCAAAACTTTTGATGCACAAATTGTTTTGCCCGGTGCTGTATACTTGCCGTTAGCTGCTGGCAACATCTATTGCAACAAAACCAAATTCCTCAACAACCTCAATTCTGTTTGTTTTTCTAGAGCGCGCAAAACGGTTTCTCCAAGTTCTCCTACGTTTAGAAAATGTTCATTCGAAGTGAACAATACACTGCAAGAACACTTTCCTGACAACGACGGTATTTACAATCTTTTCCGTCGGCACGTTTATTACAGCCAGGTTGCTGACTACGATTTTGCATCTTGTACATTTTCGAACACCATGACAAATCAGATGGACAATTGGCTCAATCGAGGAAATGGTATCGTTGCCATAGCATCGCGATTCAAAGTCTATGCTGTTTCCAATGCACCGCAAGTGGGTTATGCAGAAGGGAATTTTAATGGTTTTGATTTTGGAATTTTTTGTGGTGGAAAGAAGAAGGGTTCATCTATTTCAGTATCCAAACAAATCTTTACCCGAAACCATATTGGAACTTATGTGGCAGACGCTTCAGGATCTCGCATATTTGACAACACGTTCTATGTAGGGAAAAATGTCTTGAGCACGCTCAACGATGATGACTATTATGGAACATTTCCCGGCAATGATTATGGACTGGAAGGCCCCAATCCGATCAGTTATGAAGGTGTGGTCGTTTATGGCGGTGACTTTATTGAAGTAGCTGAAAACCGCTTTTACAATACCAAACAAAACGTGGGCGGAATTGATGACGTCTATTTCCGATTGGGTTCACGCATTCGCGCCACCAATACCAATGATATGGTGGTGCGCAAAAATTCATACAGCAAATTCGACTATGCCAATCTCGCAAATGGAGACAATGGAAACAGCTTGACAGGAAGTGGATTGCGATATAACTGCAACACGAATACCTCCAATCACTTTGATTTTATGAACTCGGACATCGATGTGCTTGCCGGTGATGCACGTATCGCGGTGGTGCAGAATGAACCAATCAATTCAACGCATCCACTTACTCCTTGGCCAACAGGCAATACCTTCACGACTAATGATGCCGTGGTGGAGGAAAATCAGTTTCGAAATGATGGGGAGGACATAACTGAATATCGATATTTTGAGAATGCTCAAATTCAAATCCCTGAGGATTACACCCTTAATCAAGTAGCTGTTTTCTCCACAAATATCCAAAACTCTTGTCTTCCAAAATATTCAACACCTATCATTCACGGTCATGAAATCGTAGCGGGAATTATCGCCAGCGCTGAAGCCCAAAAGCTCATGGCAGACAACTTTCGTTACTTGTATTTATTACTGTTGGATGGAGGTAGCACAGACGAATTGGAGAATTTGGTAGAGTCGACTTGGGGCGCGCAAGTATGGTCTACGCGTGAACAACTTTTGGCAATAAGTCCTTTCGTCACGGAATCGGTATTGAAAGCAATGTTGGACAATACAACAACTTATCCCCATGCCATTGCGTTTGAAATATTATTGGCCAATCCTGATGAGGCTAAAAAGCAAAAGATGATTTTGTACCTCAGTCAGAAGGCTGATCCGATGCCACAAGAAATGATAGCCATTTTGGAGTTGATGCTTTCGCCAACAACCACAAGAACGGAAATGCAAAAGCAACTCGCCATCAAAACCTCTACCTACACAAGTTCATTCAGTGAAGCACTTTTCGCCATGTTAGATTACGAAGAAGGCGAATATAGCGATGCTGATTATATGGCATTGTATGACAAAATCAAATCCTTAAATTCCGAATACATCATTGTTGAGCATTTACTAGATGAGCATAACATTCTTGCTGCTCAAAATCGGTTAGCGGACATACCTGACGTGATCAATTTTGATAGAAAGGATGAAGATGATTACGATGTATTTACTGAATGGATTGCTTTCAGAATTTCATTGCTAAGCAGCGGTCGCGATTGGACTTCTTTAAATTCTACAGATATTGCCGAGCTTGATAGAATCTCTGGCTATTTTGATACGTATGCGGGTATTCTGGCGATTTCCATTCTAAATGATTGGAATGGGAGTAATTATTTTGTGCCCCCGGGCCATGGTGCTCAGTCAACGAGAAGTTTGAGTAGGTCTAATTCAGAATTGACACAGTTCGTGGATGTGTATCCAAATCCTGCGAATTTTATTACAACGATCAAACTAAAAGAAACATTACCAACATCAATTGTGAACGAATTAGTCATTGATGATCTGCTGGGCAAGGAGATTATAAGATTAAAAATCAATCCTGAAATGAGAATGTACACTCTGAACACAAAAGGTTGGCCATCAGGAATGTACATCTATCATATATTAACTCCAAACTATGCATTAGACATTCATGGAAAATTTGAAGTACAACATTGATTATATAAAAAACGTGAGGACAACCATTGTTATCCTCATTGTTTATTTATCGTTCTTAAAATTGAACGGCCAAACTTTTTCAACGAGACTGGGGTCTCTTGCATCGACACAAATCAATGACGTTATGTTAACCGGAAGCGGTTACATGACAATGCTCACTGGTATTGACACAATAGGTTTTGATAGGAGGCCACTTTTTACAATTGGCTTTGATTTTTTTGGCAATTCACAATATACGAACGAATATTATTGGGAAAATTGGACTCTGAATTCCGTGAATGATAACAATGCAAAATTAAATGACAGCACTTGGGTTGTTGCTATTGATGGCTTTGAACTTCAGAATGATACCATGTTCGCCATGGTATTATGGTTGAATAGCGATGGAGACTCCATTAGAACAAGGAAATATTCTTCTCCTTATTATTATTCAAGTGTCGACCCGAATAATACCTCTGCATGGATGAGACCGACATCAATCACCACATCAGAGGATGGTCAAAGTATTTATTTTGTGAGCCAAATCGTTGACTACCCACCGATCCAAAACGGCTTCATTGTAAAAAAGCTAACCGCCACAGGCGATGAAGTATGGACATACGAGTATCCAGTAGACAACATCTATTACGCATGCAACGCCATTCAATGGTATAATGATTCGTTGTATTTGGTGGCATTTGGTAGCGGTGGAGATAATTACGCTCTGATTTTAAATTTGAGTGATGAGACAGGTAATTTAAATTGGTCTCATCAAATAAACGGAGTGGAATATGCGAATTATGGTGCTTTGGATTTTATAGTCGCCGATCAAGCTCTTATAGGCGCGAGTAAAGAGATCAGTGCAGAATTTGAAGCACTACCCATGATATTCAAGGTAGATTTTGATGGAAATTATTCGTGGCACAACACTCCAACAGGTGTCTTCAATTCGCAGCATGAAAACGACCACATCGCCCGCGCACAAGACGGTGGTTTTGTTTGCTGCTCAGAAAAAAAGGAGGACTATTTGATCGGGGACGAAGGCAATCATGTGCGCTCTATCTGGCTATGGAAAGTAGATGAAAATGGCGCACTGCAATGGGAACGCAACTACGAATATTTTTCTGTCGATAGTGGTTATTGGAATCTTTACAACATCGCACACGATTTTAAAGCCACACCGGATGGTGGGTTTATTTGTGCTGGTGAAGCAACTGCGCTTTGCACCGATTATCCGGAGTGTGATCATTCCACCCAACAAGGCTGGTTATTAAAAGTTGATGGT
>JANOVT010000293.1:0-8933 GCA_031417525.1 Flavobacteriales bacterium
AAAGAATGGGCCGCTTCGCGAACCCTGTCATGGTGAGCTTGTCGAACCATCTTTTCAATTATTGGTCAAAGCTTCCGGATAGTCATTAAATAATTCCATGTTCATTGTTTCGCCGATGCGATGTCGTTTGCATAAAGGTCAAACTGGATCGAAGAGTTCATTTCGCGCAACTATAAACTCCAAACTCTGAACTCCGAACTCTCGCCATATTTTTGCACCCATGATTTTACCCATTGTAGCCTACGGAGATCCGTTGCTTAAAAAGAAAGCCAAAGAAATTGATGAGGACTATCCGAACCTCACGAAGTTGATCGCAGACATGTTCGAAACCATGTACAACGCCAGCGGTGTTGGGCTGGCAGCACCGCAGATCGGAAAAGGTATCCGGCTGTTTGTTATTGATGCAACGCCAGTAGCTGAGGGGGAAGATGGTGATCCCAGCTGCGAAGATTTTAAGCGTGTTTTTATCAATCCCGTGATTCTGGAGGAAGAGGGTGAAGAATGGAGTTATGAAGAAGGCTGTCTGTCCATTCCGAATATTCGGGAGGAAGTAAAGAGAAAACCAACACTTAAGATCGAATATTATGATGAAAAATGGGATCTATATGAAGAAGAGCTCGATGGTTTTGCGGCACGAGTGGTGCAGCATGAATATGATCACATCGAAGGCGTGCTTTTTTTGGATCACATCAGTCCATTTAAAAAAACCTTGTTGAGAGGGAAATTGACCGACATTTCCAAAGGCAATGTGGATGTAAAATACAGAATGAAATTTCCAAAGTAATTTGAACAGATAGAATGGTGAAGAATTTGAAAACAATAGTGTATCTTTTTGTATTGGCATTCGGCATGACATTGTTTGCATGTGGCGAAAAAAATCAACCAGCCAATCAAAGTGAAGATTTAGTCAAACCGGATATGGAAGGTGATCTTGCTAGCACGGATCCTCTGCTGATTGAAATTCATGACATGGAACGCAAGGCGAAATTGGATTCGGTGATGGACAGAACAGTGGGCTTGCGATTGTTGCGCGCCTACCAGGAATACTATAACAAACACATGAAGGATTCACTGGGCATGGCTTACCTTTTTGAAGCAGCGAGAGTTGCAGATGCCATGGGAAAATATGACAAAGCCATTGATCTTTTAGCAAACTATCATGATGGAATTGCCAATGTCGAGAAGAAAGCGGAAGCTGCGTATATGGTTGCCTTTATTTACGATTCACATTTGAAAAATGAAAAGAAGGCCATTCAGTACTACAATAAAGTAATCGAGTTGTATCCAAAATCCATTTGGGCGGAGCAAGCAAAAAGTGCGCTCCATTTGGTTGGAAAAAGTGACGAAGAATTGTTGCAGTTTTTAAAAGAAAAAAACAAAACAGCTTCCTGATTGAAATTCAGTTGAGCGTAAACTTATCCATGTGGGAATAAAAGCATTAAAATATCTCGCAGCTTTTACCATTCCGGCTTCAGCCATTCTGAGTTTTTATTCACATGGTTTTTTGACGTTTTCAACTTTGTTGTACGGATTCGTTCTTCTGCCATTGTTGGAATTTGCGGTTGGAGAAAACGCATTCAATCTGGACACCACACAGCGCGAGCTTGCCAAAAAGGATAAGCTGTTTGATATCGTGATATATCTGACCGTTCCGGTTCAAATCATTTGCCTGATAATTTTTCTATTTGAAATTTCCACAGGAAATAATACACGTGTCGATCTGATTGGAAAAATCAGTGCGATGGGAATTATGTGCGGTGTTTTTGGAATCAATATCGCCCACGAATTAGGACATAGAAACTCGGCAGGCGAGAGGGTGCTTTCAAAAATCATGTTGTGTACTTCGTTGTACATGCATTTCTATATCGAGCACAACCGCGGTCATCATCGCAATGTGGGCACGAACGAAGATCCAGCGACAGCCAGAAAAAATGAAATCATTTATTTGTTTTGGTTGAGAACGTTGCCGATGAGTTTCCTATCCGCCTGGAGCATTGTCAAGAAAGAAAGACAAAGAAAAAAAGTTGCAGTCTGGTCGATCAGCAATGAGATGATTCAATATCTGCTTATTGAATTGGTCTTAGTTGTGGTGATAGGATGGTATTTCGGCTTAACGGTCTTATTGGCATTTTTGATTGCTGCACTCATAGGAATGTTGTTGCTGGAAACCGTCAACTACATCGAGCATTATGGATTGTTCAGAAACAAGGTGAGTGAATTCCGGTATGAAGATGTAGAACCCAAACATTCATGGAATTCTGATTTTATCATTGGACGTCTTTTTCTGTTTGAGTTGACAAGGCACAGTGATCATCACTGGGAACCTTCCAAACATTATCAATTGCTAGATACCATGCCGAAAGCTTCGCAACTTCCTGCGGGTTATCCTGCGATGATGTTGTTGTCTCTTATTCCGCCCGTCTGGTTTCGGGTGATGAATCCGCGCTTGAATGCATAATTCATAGTTACTACTGTCCGGGAAAATTTTGAAGAAAAACTCAAAATTCGTTATTGAATGGTCGAATGAAAAGTTCCACAAGATTGGGGCTTGCAAAATAAATGACTATTGTTCTGCGGAAATTTGCGCTTGAATTTGTGTAATCTGCGTTTAAGTTGTATTCATTTAAACGCAGATTACACAAATTCAAGCGCAGATTTTCGCAAATTGAACGACTTATGTGAAATCTAAAATTTATTACTTTCAATTTTTTCCGGACAACATTGGTTCATAGTTCATAGTTCACGAATCCGAATTGTATGTCTAACTAAGAACTATGAAAGCAAAAGAGAAAAATTCGCTTCACGAATAATTTCCGCGCAACTCTGAACTCTAAACTCCGAACTTTGAACTATCCATTATTTTCGCATCGATCAATGTCCACCACCCCCAAGCCCTCTCACGAAGTTCACATCATCAACACGTTGCGCGCTGTTGCTGCTTTGATGGTTAGTTATTATCACTTTGCCTGGCACAGCGATCCCACCGGATATTTCTTTTCAGATGACAATCCCTTCAGGTATTATGGATATCAAGGTCAGGTGGGAGTGTATGTCTTTTTTGTGATCTCCGGATTTGTCATTCCTTATGCATTGTATTACGGAAAATACGATATCAGGAATTTTTTCAGGTTTTTGGCGAAACGTATTGCCCGACTACACCCTCCATTGGTTGCCTCCATGTTGCTTTTCGCGATATTGGCCATCGGATATTCTTTAAAGGATGGCAATCTTCCGGATCCCGATTGGTATCGCATCGTGCACAATTTTTTCCTGACGGCAAAATTTGTGGATACACCGTGGTACGAGGACGTGTATTGGACACTCGCGATTGAATTTCAATACTACATTCTGATTGGTCTCATCTTTCCATTGCTGGTCAACAAGCGGGAATGGATTGGTTATCTCGTCATCATGGCATTTGTGCTTTCTGCTCAGTTTTTTGACCACGATCAAAAGCATGTGATCTTCTTTCATGCCCCGGTCTTCACTGCCGGCATTGCTTTGTTTTTGCATCGGGTGAAAAAAATCAATGATCTTCAGTTCATCGCATTGCTGGGCTGGTGTATGATCGAAACCAGATATGAAATCGGTCCGGAAGTGGCAGTCGCTTTGTCTTTCACTGCAGCCGCGGTAGTTTTATTGAAATGGCACAATAAAGTGACTGACTTTTTAGGGAATATTTCTTATTCACTGTATCTCATCCATGGATTTGTGGGTTGTCAGTTTCTGTATTTTACTGCACGATACACGCATACTATTTGGGAAAAAATCGGATTGTTACTCGCAGCATTTGCGCTTTCCATCGCAGCCTCCTGGTTGTTTTATCGCGCATTCGAAATCCCATCTGTCAGATGGTCGAAGAAGATCAAGTATAAATTATAGGAATCGCAGCAACCAAATCCTTCATTTGAACGTATTTAAACAGTTGGAGAACAGGTTAAATTCGCGCTGTTCTATAACTGACATCTAAATAATATATGAAAATTTTATCAGCTATTTTTTTGGTCTGTGTGAATGTGCTTTTGCATGCACAATTCACCAACGTCTCTTCACAATACAATTTTGAACTTGCTGGTACTTCCACTCAGAGTGGTTGTGGTGTCAGCTTCTACGATTATGATAAGGACGGTTGGGACGATCTGACGATTGGTCAAGCCAGCAACGAAATTCTCGTGTATCATAATGACAACGGCGATTACAACATTGCATTCACTTTTCCAAATACCGGTGATCCGAAGCAACTGTGTTGGGTGGACATCGACAACGATGGCGATGCGGATTTTTTCTATTGTATTAAAAACAATGGATGCCGTTTATTTCGCAATGACGGATTGAATCAATTCACGGAGATCACTTCCAATCTGAATCTTCCTGTCACATTCGGAAATAGTTTTGGTGCTGCCTGGGGTGATTATGACAAAGATGGTTTTCTCGATGTATACGTCTGCAACTACAGCAGCGGAATGCCACAACACACCAACTGGCTATTGCACAACAACGGTGATGCTACTTTCACCGACGTCACGACGGCAATGGGAGTGGGCAATGGATTCAAACCAAGCTATCAGTGCACCTGGGTGGACATCAACCTCGATGGTTGGCTCGACATCTACGTCGTGAATGACTTCTCATACATCAACGAATTATTTATTAATAATGGAATAACGTTCGACGCGGCAGGTGCAGAGTACGGACTTGATATCGAAATGGAAGGGATGAGTATCGCCTGGAGTGATTTTGACCACGACACTGATCTTGATGTTTTTATATCGGATAATTTACCCGGAAATAAGCTCATGCGTAATGATGGCGGCGTGATGACTGACATCGCAGCAACTGCCGGTGTGGAGGTGAACAGTACATGCTGGGGTAGCTTATGGTTGGATTACGATCATGATGGATTGGATGATCTTCACATCTCGACTAGCAATCTCACGGTGAATAGTAATCAGAACTATTTGTTTCATAACAACGGCAATTACACATTTACTGATGCCTCGATGGTAGGTGATAATCAGATCGTTTTCGCCTCAGCGAAAGGAGACAAAAACAACGATGGTTATTGGGATTTTATTGAAATGAAACAATATCCGGCTGCTGTCGCATTGTATCAAAACAATGGAGGTTCGAATCACTGGATAAAAACAGGATTGACGGGAACAGTTAGTAACAGAGATGGTATCGGTGCAATCATTCGTTATTACTACAATGGTAATGAGTACATGTGTCACACGTTTTGTGGCGAAGGTTTTCTGGATCAGGATTCGCAATACGAAATCCTGAGTCTGGGGTCAAATACATCTGTCGATTCATTGAATGTACTTTGGCCGAGTGGCTGGACAGATCGTTATTATAATTTGGCGGCAGACCAGTTTTATAGTTTTATAGAAGGTGAAACTTATGTAGTTGAAGTTGAAAATATTTCCGGTCACTTGTTGTGTCCAGAAGGAAATAGTGTTGAACTGATGGCGAGTGAAGGGGTGTCCTATCAATGGTCGAATGACAGTACACAACAAATTATTCCTGCGACAACTCCGGGTGTTTATTCGGTGATCGTAACAAATGAATTTGGTATACAAGCCGAAGCATTTTATGAAGTAACGCAATACACTTTGCCGGACATAACTGCCGACATTCTTCAACCAAGTTGCTTTGGAGGAAACAACGGCTGTATTACTTTGTCGGCAACAAATGGAGAATTGAATTCTATTTTCTGGGATGGCATACAAGGTGATTTGATGCATTGCTCACTTGACTCGGGCATTTATGTTACAGAGATCATAGATGAAAATACGTGCACTCAAACGCATTCATGGATAGTGGATGAACCACTTGAGTTATTGGCTGCTTTCACTGCGGACACAGCCTGTTACAATGCAACTGTAATTGCCCAGATTGTCATCACTGGTGGCACTGGTTTGTATAATCAGAACTGGAATAGTTCTGATCCACTCGCATTAACTCCCGGTGAGCACACACTGCTTGTCACAGATGAAAACCTCTGCGAAGTAACTGCTTCTTATGTGGTGGAAGAATTTCCTGAAATCACTTTTGAGTATGTCTCTGACACCATATGTGAGAATGAGACACTCAATCTGTTTTATCAGATAGGAGGAATTGACGAAGGATTTTTGATCGATTGGTTTGGTGCAAATCCTGAAATGCTCTCCGGAGGTGATTCACCATTTTTGATTACCAACACCAATGATTGCACTCTGACTGGCAGCGTTCATGTGGACATAAGCACTGCTATGGACTTAACTATTACCGTTGTAAACGCACAAAACGGGAACAATGGTTCTGCAAGTGTATCAGTCACAGGAGGCATTGAGCCTTACAGTTTTTTATGGAGTGATGAAAGCACTGATGATCAATTGCAAAATATTGGTCAGGGTGTATATCCTGTTACCGTAACAGATGCAGCCGGATGCCAGGCAACAGATCAGGCAGAAATAATTGATATTCGCGTTGATGAAAAAACAATCGACATTTTCCTCGCACCAAATCCATGCAATGATTTTCTGACGATTCGATTGGGCCAGCCTCAAGAGATCAGGTTGTATGATGCGAGTGGCAAATTGATCAGCGATTTTTTAGTAACCGACAGCACACACACTTTGGACACTTCAGATTTGCCTATTGGACTTTATATGCTCCGCGTTGGAAATTCGCATGTTGGTTTTATGAAACAGTAGTCTGTTTTCGCAAGAAGATAATTTTTAACGACTGTCGGAAGCTTTCACCAATAATTGAAAAGATGGTTCGTAGTTCGACAAGCTCACTATGACATAGCTCACCATGACAGGGTTCGCGTGAGAAATACTGGGCCACGAAACTGTGCATTCCTTCATCTGCTAGCGAGAGGTTTGTCATGGCGAGTGTAACTAGTAAAACCAAACCGCAAGCGTTGACAGATTAGAAATGGTCTTCTTGGAATTCTTGGAATGGTTCGACAGGCTCACCATGACATTGAACGCTAAGGATTGGAAAAAATGGCGGCGCGAAGCGCCGCCATTTTTTTCCCCCTCACGGAACGAACCGTCATGGTGAGCCTGTCGAACCATTCTTATAATGCCACGTATTCTTTTCAATCCTGACGTGGCCTTGAACCAAGTTGTCAATAGCGAGTTATGTTATAGTGAGATTGTCGAACTACGAACCATTTAGAATTTTATGGTCAAATCTTTCCGATAGTCAATTATTTTTTTCATTGCCGATTACAAGTCACTTTTTTGTTGTTTATTCGTAACAGAATGCACCACGTTCAAAGTCTGAAATCGGCAATCGTTTTTCTGTTTCTGATAAACAGCAATATGTGCTTTGCACAATTCACAAATGTATCGGGTGAAAATAATATCACAGTTGGTGGCATCGAAGGGATGTATGGTAATGGAGTCAGTCTTTACGATTTCAATAAGGACGGATGGGATGATCTGACTTTTTGCACCAAAGGAGATGGCGTACACACTTACATCAACAACGGCGATCAATTCATAGAAACAAATCTGATTGAGCCAATTCAGGGTGACATCAAACAAGCAAATTGGGTTGATTTTGACAATGATGGTGATGCTGATTTTTTCTGTACGATCTATGGCGGTAGTTGCAAATTGTTTCGCAATGAAAACGATGGTGTCTTCCTGAATATTACAGATAGTCTTTATCTGCCAACAATAACAGGAATGTCATTCGGCGCTGCATGGGCTGACTATGACCGCGATGGATTTCTGGATGTCTATGTTGCCAATTATGATTTTATACTTCCCGCCGCAACAACGAATTGGTTATTCCACAACAATGGAATGGGAGCATTCGAGGAGGTAGCAACTATCAATGGCGCTGATAATGGATACCGCGCCACATTCCAACCCGCTTGGGTAGATCTCGATAATGACCTGTATCCGGACCTTTATGTCATTAACGACAAGTATCACGGGAATACTTTTTATCACAACGCAGTAAATGGTTTCATCGACCTTAGTGAGGAACTTGAACTCGATATGGAGATGGAATCCATGTCTAATTCATGGTCAGATTTTGACAACGATCTCGATTTAGATGTCTATATCTCGAATACAACGGAAGGCAATAAACTCATGCGGAATAATGGTGACGATTTTGCGGATATTGCCGTTGAAGCCGGTGTCGAAGTGAGTAGTGTTTGCTGGAGTGCATTATGGATAGATTATGATCACAATGACCAGGAAGATTTGCATGTCGCTACGAATTCTCAGATGGTCAACAACAATGCGAATATTCTTTTTCGTCAGGTGGATGCAGATAGTTTTTATGAAAGTACAATACAAGGCGACAATGCAGGAGTGATTGCAAGTGCAATGGGCGACATAAACAACGACGGCTACATTGATTTTGTTGAAATGGAGCAATATCCGTTGGGCATCAGCATATTTCAGAATGACGGAGGCGCGAATCACTGGCTCAAAATTTCACTGGAGGGTGTTGTCAGTAATCGGGATGGAGTAGGAGCCAACATTTCTTTTTTTATAAATGGCGAACATCTGATTCGTCCTACTTTTTGTGGTGAAGGATTTTTGACCCAGAATTCACAATATGAAATTTTGAGTTGCGGAAATAGTTTGTTGGTAGATTCTCTTTTTGTTCAATGGCCATCAGGCTGGATAGATAGATTCTACAGCATCAGCTCCGATCAATTGCTTGAAATTAAAGAAGGTGAAACATTTTTCGCTGATATCATAAATGTATCAGGGAATGAAATATGTCCGGGTGATTCTGTTTTGCTTTTTGCAGATTGTGATGGCCAATTCACATGGAATGATGGGAACTATCAACCATACCGTTCTGTGTATGACCCCGGTGTTTACGAAATTATAGTATTGAATGAGTTTGGATTGACGACCAGCGCCAGTATCGACGTAGTGCAATATGAACTACCTGCCATCGAGTGGTTGTCA
>JANOVT010000294.1:0-11482 GCA_031417525.1 Flavobacteriales bacterium
AGGAGCACTTGATCCAAACAATACACATTAAGAGTGGGCAGTAGGTAATAGGCAGTAGGCAGTAGGCAGTAAGCAGTAGGCAGTAAGCAGTAGGCAGTAGGCAGTAGGCAGTAGGCAGTAGGCATTAGGCAGTAGGCAGTAAGCAGTAAGCAGTAGGCATTAGGCAGTAGGCAGTAGGCAGTGGGCAGTGGGCAGTAGGTAATAGGCAGTAGGCAGTAGGCAGTAGGCAGTAGGCAAATGAAAAAATAGAAATGAATAAAGAAAGAATTCAAAAAATATTTGAAAGAGACAAGTTCGGATTCCGAAAGTTGATCGCTTATCAAAAAGCTTTCGAACTTTCGCATGATATTCATGAACTATCAAAATCATTTCCCAAGGAAGAAATGTTTGGAGTTACATCTCAAATCAGAAGGTCGTCGAAAAGTGTGTGTGCTAATATTGGAGAGGGCTATAGAAAAAGAATCTACCCGGCACATTTCAAGAGTAAGATGACCGACGCGGATATGGAAAATACTGAAACACAGGTATGGTGTGACTTCGCATACGCTTGTGAATACATCGATGAAAACAAGTACAATAAGTTAATAGTATCAAGTGAAGAAGTTGGTAAGATGCTAAATAAAATGGCATCACAAGCTGAGAAATTCAAACCAAAATCAATTAAGTGAAAACAAATAAGCTCCGCGAATGACTGACTACTGCCTACTGCAAACTGCCAATACTTCCAACACCCAAAAACTCTAACTTCGAGATATGGATTCCATGATAATTTATAAGATCGCTCTTTGTGTAATTGTGTTTGCAATATCACTCGGCATAGCGGCATACATGACATGGGGCGAACGTAAGGTTGCTGCCATTCTTCAGGACAGAGTTGGTCCGAACCGCGCCGGTATTTTCGGTTTGCTGCAGCCACTCGCTGATGGACTTAAAATGTTCATGAAGGAAGAAATGATTCCGACGCATTCCAACAAATGGTTATTCATATTTGGTCCATGCTTCTTCATGCTCACGGCATGCATGACAGGTGTTGTCATTCCCTGGGGATCCGGAATCACAGTGAATGGAACGCTTTACCCGATGCAAATCACAGACATCAACATTGGACTGCTTTATCTGTTGGGTGTAGTGAGTATGGGAGTGTATGGCATCATGATCGGTGGTTGGGCTTCGAACAATAAATACTCCTTGTTGGGAGCATTGCGCGCATCGTCACAAATGATTTCGTATGAAGTTGCGATGGGACTTGCACTGATTGCCTTGGTAATGGTCACAGGCACATTGAGCCTAGGTGAAATTTCCAGACAACAAGATGCCGGCTATGCGAACATCGTATATCAGCCTCTTGGTTTTATCATCTTCATCATTTGTGCGTTCGCAGAAACGAACAGAGCGCCATTCGATTTGCCTGAATGCGAAAGTGAATTGGTTGGTGGATATCACACTGAATACTCTTCCATGAAACTCGGCTTCTTCCTTTTTGCCGAATACATCAATATGTTTATCTCCTCTGCTGTGATGGCAACACTTTACTTCGGAGGATACAACTTCCCGTTCCAACATGAGCTAGGTTTAGAAGGAAATACACTTGCGATTTTGCAGACCGTATTTTTCTTCGGGAAAATTATTGGTTTCATATTCTTGTTCATGTGGGTACGTTGGACGTTACCGCGTTTCCGTTATGATCAATTGATGAATCTCGGATGGAAAGTATTGTTGCCTTTGGCGCTTGCGAATATTTTCATCACAGGTATTGTGATGTATTTTATGGGTAAACTGAATTGAGTTATCGCAAAAGATAACTTGAAATGAAAAGAAAAAATGGCATTAACAAATAGATCAAAACAAGTGACGGTAAGGGAGCTTACATTGAGTGAGCGACTTTATTTCCCGGCGATTCTCAAAGGAATGATGATCACTTTTACGCATATGTTCAAACGTACGCCTACGATCAATTACCCTGAACAGGTGCGTGAATTCGCTCCGGTGTATCGAGGACAACACGTGCTCAAACGCGATGAGGCAGGAGCTGAACGCTGCACAGCATGCGGACTTTGCGCTGTTGCATGTCCTGCCGAAGCCATCACCATGGAAAGTGCAGAACGCAAAAAAGGTGAAGAGGGATTATATCGCGAAGAAAAATATGCGAGCATCTATGAGATCAATATGCTCCGTTGCATTTTCTGCGGTTTGTGCGAAGAAGCCTGTCCGAAAGAAGCGATATTCCTGACAGACAAAACTGTTGCATCATCTTTTACACGAGGTGAAGAAATTTACGGGAAGGATAAACTCGTAGAAAAAATTGATTCGCCTATTGACGTTTCGAAAAGACAAACCAAAGCCGTGCTCGATTTTAAACAAGACAAAAAACATTACCACAACCGCACATTCAAAGATCCAAAACCAAAATCAATAGGGCATTGAGTCTCCTTGAGTTTTGAATATTGAATCTTTGAATTTTTGAATTTAATAATATGCTGTCTGAATACATTTTCTGGTTCCTCTCATTTGTCGCTGTCTTCAGCGCAGCCGGGATGATCTTTTCGAAGAACCCTGTTTACAGTGTGCTGTCGCTCATTGTGACTTTCTTCGCCGTTGCCGGACATTACTTCTTGCTTGGTGCACAGTTTCTCGCTGCAGTTCACATCATTGTATATGCCGGTGCCATCATGGTATTATTTCTTTATGTGATCATGATGCTCAATCTGAATAAACTCGATGAAGAAAAGAGAAGCATGATTTCAAAAGCGATGAGTGTTGTGGCAGCAGGAATCCTCATGCTGGTGTTGGTTGCTGTTGTTCGAAGAACAGATGAACTTAATATGGTGCAGGCCGCTGCTTATACCGGAGACATCGGTGTAACAAAAAATCTTGGTGTTGTGCTCTACAAAGAATTTCTATTGCCTTTCGAATTGGCCAGCGTGTTATTTCTGGGCGCAATGGTCGGAGCCGTTTATTTATCCAAAAAAAAATTAGCCTGATGACACTCTTTTACAATATTACCATTAATCACTACCTCGTTCTTTCCGCAGTGCTTTTCGGACTGGGAGCGTTCGGTATTCTCTTCAGAAGGAATGCCATCATCATGCTGATGTGCATTGAATTGATGTTGAATGCCGTGAATATTACGCTCGTCGCATTCTCAAAAATGTGGAATCAAACAGATGCTCAGGTATTCGTTTTTTTCATCATGGTGGTGGCTGCCGCAGAAGTTGCTGTCGGACTGGCGATACTCATGATGCTATATCGCAATCAGCACACAACAGATACAACGGTATTGAACAAACTCAAATTCTGAAAAAGGAAATATGGAAAAGTTAGTTACCCTCATCCCTTTATTCCCCTTAGCAGGATTTTTATACATCACTTTTTTCGGAAAAGGTTTTTCGAAAAACTTTATTGGTGGTATTGGTTCTGGTGCCATCTTTCTTTCGTTCATCACTTCCCTTCTTGTTTTTTCAACACAACTTCACGGTTCTCATCCGGTTGTAGTGAAAGTGTTTGACTGGATCACGGCCGGATCGCTCAACATCGATTTTTCATTCCTGGTTGATCCGCTGTCTTCGATTTATCTTCTCTTCATTACCGGCGTAGGATTTTTAATTCACGTATACTCGATTGGATACATGCACGAGGACGAAGGTTTCAATCGTTTTATCGCGTATCTCAATCTGTTTGTTTTCTTCATGCTGATTCTGGTACTAGGCGATAGTTATGTCACCATGTTCGTCGGATGGGAAGGTGTAGGAGTATGTTCCTTCATGCTCATTGGCTTCTGGTACAAAGACATGAAAAACAATGACGCTGCAAAAAAAGCTTTTATTGTAAATCGCATAGGTGACTTAGGACTCATCCTCGGAATGTGTATGCTGTTTGCATATACAGGCACACTCAAGTTTGACGAACTCTTCATCAGCGGTTCTGATGCCGCTGGTCTGCCGGGTGATGTAGCAACTACAATTGGCATCTTGCTTTTCATTGGTGCAATGGGAAAAAGCGCACAAATTCCGCTGCACACCTGGTTGCCGGATGCAATGGCCGGTCCGACTCCGGTATCAGCACTGATCCACGCCGCGACGATGGTGACCGCAGGTATCTACATGGTTGCAAGAAGCAGCGAACTTTATGCTTCCAGTGAAATGGCTAGTCAGGTGATCGTATGGGCAGGTATTCTCACATCGTTGCTTGGTGCAACTGTTGCGCTGACGCAAAACGACATCAAAAAAGTACTCGCATATTCTACCGTATCACAATTGGGTCTGATGTTCGTTGCACTCGGATTAGGTGCGTATAGCACTGCAGTGTTTCATGTGATCACTCACGCATTCTTCAAAGCACTTCTTTTCCTTGGTTCTGGCTCGGTCATTCATGGCATGGGTGGTGAACAAGATATTCGTCGCATGGGCGGATTGAAAAAATGGATGCCGGTAACGCATCTTACCTTTCTCATTGGCACAATTGCGATTTCAGGAATATTTCCTTTCGCAGGTTTCTTTTCGAAAGACCAAATCATTGCTGTTGCTTTCGAAGAAAATAAAGTGATGTTCATTCTGAGCATGGTCGTAAGTGCTTGCACAGCATTTTATATGTTCCGACTTTATTTCCTCACCTTCCATGGAAAATTCCGTGGTACACATGAACAAGAACATCATCTGCATGAATCACCAAAAGTCATGACGATTCCACTTGTGATTCTGGCGATACTTTCAATTGTTGGCGGATTTATTGGACTACCTCATGCAGTTGGTGAACAAATGGGAATGCACTGGCATTGGCTAGATCATTTTCTGGAAAGTGCGGTAGTCATGCCAGCAATGCACATGAGTCTCGCTGTGGAAATTATGTTGATGGTTTCTGCAACTATTGTGGCACTTGGCGCCATCTTTTATGCCTGGATGAAATACAAAAAGAATGAAGAGCTGGCTTTGGAGGATGATGAGATCGAATCGCCTGCACATATTTTGATCCTCAACAAATATTGGTTTGATGAAATGTATGAAAAAATCATTCGTAAACCAGTGGACAAACTAAGTTCATTCTTTGGTAAAACCATCGAACCAAAACTCATCGACAAACTGGTAGAAGGAACCGGCACACTCACACAGGTAAGTGGCGGCAAATTGAAATTGATTCAATCCGGCAGCATGTTTACGTATCTGCTCATTTTTGTCATTGGTATCATCGCTCTACTCCTATTTATCTGAGAAAATTATGTTGACACTTCTTCTTATAGCCATTCCTCTTTTCATGGCAGGCGCAATCTTCCTGATGGGAGCGCGAATGGCACGGCAACTTGCGCTCATTGGAGGTATCGCAGAATTGCTTGTGACTCTGGTTGCGATGTATATCCACAACACCGGAGATGCATCCGGCTTGCTTTCATTCAATCGTCAATGGATCGGCCCTCTTGGAATTTCCTACGCATTCAATCTCGACGGAATCAGTTTGGTAATGGCATTACTCACGTCTTTGCTTACACCAATTATTGTTTATGCGTCATTTAATCGCACTTACAAAAACCCGCATGTATTCTATGGCTTGATGATGCTAATGGTCGCATCTATGATCGGTGCATTCACAACATCCGATGGATTTCTCTTCTACATCTTTTATGAATTTGCTCTTGTTCCAATCTATTTCATGATCCTGATCTGGAGCAATTCCGAAAACAAAGCGAAGATTACTCTCAAGTTTTTCCTCTATACTTTATTCGGAAGTTTGTTCATGCTGGTTTCCTTGCTTTACGTTTATCAGCAGTCGCATTCATTTGCTTTCGCAGATTTATACGCTGCAGGTCAGGCACTCAGTGCTGTCGAACAAGGTTGGGTATTCGCAGGTTTCTTCATTGCATTCGCGGTAAAAATTCCTGTCTTTCCATTTCATACTTGGCAACCTGCTACTTATGATGCTGCGCCAACTGCAGGCACAATGCTACTTGCAGGCATTATGCTGAAAATGGCCAGCTATGGATTGATTCGAATCGTACTTCCAATGCTTCCGGAAGGTGTTGCTGAATATGGCACGTGGGCATTGGTGCTTTCTGCCATCAGTGTCTTGTATGCTTCAGGTATGGCCATTGTTCAAAAGCGTTACAAACTATTAATTGCCTATTCCTCTATCGCTCACTTAGGAGTTTTATCAGCGGGTATTCTCTCAGGCAATGCACAAGGCATTCAAGGTGGAGTGATGGAAATGTTGTCTCATGGCATTCTTGCGGTTGGTTTGTTCTTCGTTTACGACATTCTCGAAAGTAGAATGCATCATGATGAAATGAATCGCATGGGCGGCATTCGTGAAGTTAATCCACAGTTTGCCTTTTTGTTTTTTGTCATTGTCATGGGTTCCGTAGCTCTTCCACTTACAAGTGGTTTTGTCGGAGAATTTTTATTACTCCTGGGCTTGAATCAATATAGCCCAATACTCACGGGAGTCGCTGGGCTTACAGTGATCCTTGGAGCTGTTTATATGTTGCGTGCCTTTCAGGTGATGATGTTGGGTGCAGCAAACATGCACACACAAAATTTTGCGCCACTTAGTAATCACGAAAAAACAGTTTTAACCATCATCGTTGTTTTGGTGATTGGTCTTGGCGTTTATCCCGATCCGATTTTATCTATCTCAAACCCAACTATTGAAACACTCTTACAAGGCATTCACTGATGAAAGAAATTCTTATCATATCTCTTCTCGGCATTATCGTATTGGCCATTGACTTGCTTAAACTACGCAAGCTTGAATTGCCGATCACCATTGCGGGACTTGTTTCACTGATCACATGTTGTATCATCGATTGGGGACATAACGAAATTCCATTCGCTCAATATGGCGGAATGCTTTGTTTCGACAATTTTGCTTTGGGTTTCACAATAGTTTTTAGCATCATCGCAATTTTCTGGTATCTCATCACCAGTGATTCTTACACGGGTCATCCAGGTAATCGCACCGACATCTATGCAATGAGCCTCTTCAGCTTATGCGGAGCAGTAGTCATGGCTAGTTATACAAACCTTGTCATGCTTTTTCTTGGAATTGAAATTTTATCCATTCCGCTTTATGTGCTTGCAGCAAGTGACCGTAAAAACATTCTGTCCAATGAAGCTGGTTTTAAGTATTTCATTCTTGGTTCACTCGCTTCTGCTGTATTGCTGTTTGGCATTGCATTAATGTATGGTGCTGTAGGATCCTTTGATCTCGCCATCATTCACGCCAAGATTGTTGCCATGCAGCATTATTCAACGTTGATGGTAATTGGTGCCACTCTCATGTTAGTTGGCTTTGCATTCAAAATTTCTGTCGCGCCATTTCACATGTGGGCACCGGATGTATACCAAGGCGCACCGACCGTAATTACAGCCTTCATGGCAACCATAGTTAAGGGTGCAGCATTTGCCGGCATGTATAAATTATTCGTAGTAGCGCTTTTTCCAATGCCAACAGCATTTACAACAGCATTGGCAGTGATGGCCGGACTCACTTTGATTATTTCAAACGTCATCGCCGTTGTCCAAACCAGTTCAAAACGACTACTCGCATATTCCAGTTTGTCACATGCGGGCTTTATGCTCGGCTTTATTATGATGGCTGAAAATGCCCCTGCGAAGTACTTACTGTTTTATGTACTCACTTATGGAGTAGCGAGTCTTTGCGCATTCGCTGTGCTTCAACACGTTTCTTCTTTTCAAAATGGTGATGACAGCATGAGTGCCTTCAAAGGTTTAGTGAAAAGAAATCCGGTGATGGCAGGTGCCATGACAGTTTCATTGCTTAGCATGGCTGGTATTCCTCCTCTGAGCGGTTTCCTTGCCAAATATTATGTGATTACAAATGTTCTATCCGGTGGACACATTGCACTGGTGATCATCATGATTCTTACATCAGCGATATCTGCATATTATTATCTTAAGCTCATCATTGCCATGTTCACTCCGATTGAAAACGCAGGAAGAATTGTCGTAGGCGGAATGCAGCGTTCTCTCTATATCTTGTTTACCTTATTGCTTGTCGTAATGTTTTTCGCAGCGAGTTTGTTGGAATTGGTAGAGATGTAACGAGAATCCTTCTGATCAAGTCAATGAAATAAATTATTTCGGTCAGGAGTCACGTTATATCGCAACTCTAACTTTCGAATTCTTGCTTACTCAGACTATCGGCCAACTTAATCATTGACGGTATTCTAAAGACACCATTCATTTCCTCCACTATGCTGGTGGCTTCTGTAAGATCAATTCCAACGGAAGAAACATAAAGAGGCTTCACTGAATTCTGTCTTGTGACAGGAACCACATTGTTTTGTGAATTATGAAATGAAGTTTTTGAAATTCCAATCACAGGTATTTTAGCATGTAACGCTTCATATACGTAAAAGCCTAATCCCTTCCTGTCATCACCAAGCCAAACGTTTCCATCCACATAAATTAAACTAATCGATTCTTGAATCTGATTGATCGCAGACAAGACGCACGGTAATTCACGCTTATAAAATTCTCCAGATACATACGGTTCTATTCTATCATGTCTCACCTGACCAGTTCTGGATGGCACAGAACTCAAGTGGTTTACAAATAATACATAACCAACGATGGCAAACTCATCATAATACTTGACATCGAAACATGCATGATATGAGTTAACAGGAACCAAACTTATCGGATTTAAAAATAACCACTTCAATTACAGGTAAATCAAACGCAAAAAACGATTCAACAACCTTGCGCAAAACATACAAGTTAAACCTGCAGAAGAATTCAGCCATTCATCTTTATCGCACGACGTCTTGACCAAACCACAATTATGGGCGTAAGCAAGATAGTTGGAAATAGCCAAGCAAGAATTCCAGGCAAATAAGTATTGTTCACAACTAAAAACGCTGTAGCCGAAGCGATGTAACTCACCGTCATTCTTTGAATATGAGTGATCAACCAAAAATTTTGAACGGATGATTTACCTTTAAAGTTGACGTAGTCCTGATAAACAAAAATCAGACTGATAAACCCAAAAACCAAAAGCACCACTCCAAATAAATTCGATTTTAAAAGGAAAGCAGAGCCCATTACAATAAAAACAACGCCGAAACAAAACATCGCGCTTGACAACATCCAATCCACAAGCTTCACATCATTCAAATCCTTTATTCTCAAATAACGCACACCGGATAAAAGCATGTAGGAAGTAAAAACAGCGACGATAAAAAGAAAATAGTTGGGGTGTAAACAAGACATTGGCAATGCGATAAGTGCTGCCAGAAGCATGCAATAGAAAAAGAACTTACCAATGATCTGATGCCTGTAATCTCCTTTTCGTAAAATCAAAACAAACAACCCAAGGATTAAACTTATTCCACCGCAAACAATATGTGCTACTAACAAAATATTGAATAGGTTCATGGCCTCGTAAAGTTCTTGCATACCAATCTCAAGGGAATGCTCATTTGTCATTTACTGAGCACATCTGCAATCAAAAATAAGAACGAACCTTACAAAAAGAACACAGCGAATTCAATTTCAGTTTTCTACAAATTCTTGCGAAGCCACGTGTTTCTCTAAAACTTCACGAATGCTTGTCCATTGCACTACTTTATAACGACTGTTGTCTAACTGTAATATTTCTGAACGCGCATCGATCATATTATGCATGTACTGCATTCCTTGCCAGGCAGGATAGAGTTCATTTTTACCAGAAGAAAATGTTCGAGCCAACTTTATAAAAATGCCGAGCAAAGTTTGACTTCCTGCACGAAACAAACGAAATTTTTCATTCAAAACTTCATTGGCAACATCCCTTATTCCTATAGCAGAAATTTGATCACCTGCAATTACCAGATACCGCGGGCTTGCAACATCAAGTGCCACGCAAGCTGTATACTCTGCTGTGTTATCCATCGTGGTGAAGCCCCATTTGTAATTGGAGGATCCCCAATACAAAACCAATTTTCTTTTGAAGAAAATAACAGGCATCTGACCCGTGATCATATCCGCAAAAGCACCATTAAAAATGGAAGTTGCGGCAATAGGCTTCTGATCGAGATATGAATGAAACTCACGTCGCCAATCCAGATTTCGATTTTCACCGTCAGTAAATTTTGTAAAATCCAATGAGTAATCCGAAGGAATAAATCTAGGAACTCCTGCAGCAATGGCAGCGTCTAGTAACACGGATTGTGCATCGATAATAACGTCCTTGAGGCCTGCCAGTGCGGAAACAACACACGTCACATCTTGACATGCATTTTGAAGTTCATCCAAACTCCATTCATTCACTTTATATACTCTCACACCGCGCGCTTCCAATG
The DNA here is from genome assembly GCA_031417525.1 of Flavobacteriales bacterium. Lineage (GTDB taxonomy): Bacteria > Bacteroidota > Bacteroidia > Flavobacteriales_D > Sanyastnellaceae > JAIBBG01. The sequence goes on from JANOVT010000294.1 coordinate 10,289, forward strand.
AATTGATCTTCCCGATGTCACAGCTATTACGAACAACTGCACGCAACTCTGCCCCTCTTCCCACCAATGCTTTCACAATTCGACTGCCTAAATTGCCCGTTGCACCGGCAACTAAAATAATTTGTTTCATTCCTTCAACTGATTTACGCTTAAACCATCTCAACGGTGTTTGGTTCGAATTGAAGATAACAAGGAGCACAACGACTTCTGTGTTTACTCAGCACAATCCATCAACGCATCAAAATAATACCTTGCTAAAGCTCAATCCATTGAATTGACAAACGCCTCCGCCATCGGTTCCGAACCAAAGTACACCTTTGTTGTCTTTGAAAATTGTATTGATAGCATTTGTAGACAACCCATCCTTTATGGTGTAATTCGTTAACAGCTTGCCGTCGTAGCGCCAAACACCAGCGTCCACAGTTCCAAACCAGAGATTACCGTGATCATCTTCGTTGATTGACCATACACGTGCTAATCTGCCCGGTCCTTGCTTCCCGGAAATCACAAATTCATCATTGCTCAATCCATTTTCTTTGGTAAAATTCGTTAGACGATTGGTTTCCGGATCGTATCGAAATACTCCGGAACCATTATTTCCGAACCACAGATTTCCTTTTGAATCTTCAAACAGACCCCGAACAGCAGGACCACTCAATCCCTTTTCTGTGAACCATGTAAACTCTTTGCCATCAAAACGACAAACTCCAAGTGTTTGAGTTCCAAACCACACATTGCCATTTCGGTCCTTCATGCTACAATAAATAGAATAAGAGTGCATAGGATCTGAAAACGGGTTTTCAGAATTTGTTGGATTCGATTTTCTGGAATCGGCAGTGCATACCGGCAATGTGAAAAAAGAAAATGAATAATCATCATAACGATACGCTCCACCTCCTGCACCAAACCATAAATCATCATCACTTAATCTCCATTCTTCGCGCTCTTTATCGATTGCCTTCAATGCATCCTTACTAGTAAAAGAAGTAAAGAGCTTCCCATCAAAACGGCTTATACCATAAACGCAACTGAACCAAAGACTACCTTCCAAGTCTTCTTGAATTTTTCCAACGTAATCATTCAGAAGCCCATCCTTCTGAGTAAATTGAATCAGCCTTTTTCCGTCATACCGATAGACACCATCACCATTGGTGCTGCGATGACGGTGGCAACGGTCGATCTGGGAGCCGGCGC
>JANOVT010000295.1:0-10236 GCA_031417525.1 Flavobacteriales bacterium
CCTTTTCCTGACTTTGCAATTTGCCAAGTGGAATACCCGTCTTGTTCGAAATGACCGCAGCGAGATCAATTTTCTCCACTACATCCTTTTTATTTCCTGCCAGGCTCTGCAATTTATCGAGTGTCTTATCGAGGTAAGTTCTAACTTCGACTGACGTATCCATTTTTTTGACGTCCGATTCATCTTCAATCTGACTGAAAAGTACGTGACTCACTTTATCTTTTGCTTGTACGTAAAACCATTTCAGTTCAGCAAGTAATTCAACTTCATCCAACTTTTGGTCATCCAGTTTTTTAAGACCTTCTTTGAGCGCAGCAATTTCTTCAGCAGAAGTTTCACCCATTAAACGAACAACGCTCATGGTGCGATCAATAAGATCAATGGCGCTGTCGGGCAGACGTCTATCCTTGTCATATCTTTTAGCAAGTCGCACAGATTCTGCGATCGCGTCCGGAGAAAGTTTAAGTTCGTGATGCTTCTCATAATAAGGAGCAATCATTTTCACCATTCGTGTGGCGATACTTTCGTCCGGCTCATCCACTTTCAAAATTTCGAAGCGTCGTGCAAATGCTTCATCCGATTCCACGTACTTGCGATATTCTTCGTTAGTAGTTGCACCTATTAAAGTAATTTCACCACGAGCCAACTCAGGTTTAATTAATTGCGCGGCACCGCCGGCCCCGCCATTTTTATCCAGCAGAACATGAATTTCATCGACGAACAAAATAGCTTTCTCAAACTGTTTGAGTTCGGCCATGATTTTTTTTAGTCGATCCTCCACCTCACCTTTATAAGCGGCGCCTGCAACCAGTGCTCCAAAATCAAGTTCAAAAATGCGAGCGTTCTTTAGTGTTCCGGGAACTTTTCCTTCAATAATATTTAAAGCGAAGCCATCTACCAGGGCTGTTTTACCAACACCAGGTTCACCTATGATGATCACATTTGGTTTTGTTCTTCTACCTAAAATTTCCGCGACCATTCTTACTTCGCGATCGCGTCCGATGATGCCATCTATTTTTCCTTGTCTGGCTATTTCCGTTTTATCAGAACAAAATTTGAGCAATGCACCCGTGTTGGCAGATTCGCCGGCAGCACCGGTACCATTGTTCATTCCACCAGAGATTGCGGATTGCATTTCAGCAGCACTTGCACTTACGTTCAATAATTCATCTTGTTTTATTGGAAACGTTTTGAGCTGATCATACGAGAAGACGAGGCCGGGAATACTGAGAGCGGCAAGCACGCACACAGGATCAATCGTTGGCTTGCCAAGTTTGATGCGAATGATATCTGCTTCCTCCATTAACGTGATAATTTTATCATCACCACGAACGAGATCACCGACCTTACCTTTTGGCAATCCTTCCATACGAATCTCAGCCCATTCTTCCATGTAATGCAGATCTTTTCCCATATTGATCAACAGCTGCATCAGGCCTGCATCCTTATGAAGCAACGCACGCAGCACATGAGCTCCCGAGAATTGGGGATTTGAAAAATCACGGGCAAACTGTTGAGCAATGTGAACAGCCTTTTTAAGATCTTCGGTGTAGTTAATGGTTTCGGTCATAAGAACATTTTAGGTACGAAAATGTCGGTTTTGGTTTGGCAGATGCATAGACAAAAAATAATTTCATCCGGATGAAAGTGGAGTCAAATCTAAATGAATTTGTGTTGAAACGACCGAAGTTCTTTTTTTTTTCAAAAAAAATTCCGGATTTCAAAAACGTGTATATTTGATCGCTTTATCAACTCTAAACCACCTCATTTCGCGATGATGTAAAATGGAATTTCATTTCAACATTTACTTTCTGCCATGAACAGTCCATCAGAAAAATTCAAATTCACACCATTCACTCTCGGAATGAAATCAAAATCATTTTCGTCTTCAAAAAACGGATTGTATGTTTTTACAAAATAGCGAAACAACCGAAAATAATTAATACCACATAACTATGCCAACAACCTCAGGACTCGGAGTCAGAACCATTGCAGACATTGTTCAGCTCATTACACATTGCAACGCAAATCAGGCGAATGCTGCGGAGAAAGCACTCAAGATCAATCCGGAAAATATTGAAGCACTTTCGAATTCAATCGGCATACCGATTGGTTCGGTAGGAAACGATGGAGCTATCACGTTGAAAGAAGGCGTGAAGGGTGGAAAAAAAAGCGTTTCATATGTCATTACACCGGGAGAAATCACAGGCAGTCCTACAATCAATGATGCGAAAAGATTGTGCAATGCAGCGATCATGCAATCGCGCGAATCCAATAAGGGTTCAGGCTCTCAACGGGCACTTGGTGCATCGGTAGGAATCTTCAAGAAGATCAAATAGAAAATATTCCTGATCTGTTTTGCAGACGACGATAGTTGTTTTGTTATGCTTTGATCAGAATTCAATTTGACAACAAGAAAATAAAATGGGACAACCAGCAGCGAGAGTATCAGACATGCATGTCTGCCCGATGGTAACACCGGGTGTACCGCCTGTTCCACATGTGGGCGGGCCTATTTTACCTCCGGGAAAACCGACGGTTTTAATTGGCGGTATGCCGGCAGCAACAGCGACAAATATGTGCACATGTGTTGGGCCACCGGATATCATTGTTAAAGGATCGATGGGAGTTTTGATTGGTGGACTGCCTGCGGCACGCATGGGAGATACCACAGCACATGGAGGAACGATCGTGGCCGGATGTCCGACGGTGTTGATTGGAGATGTGAGTGTGGGGGCGATTGTGGCGGCTCTGGCAGTCATGCCGGCAATATTTATTGGTGAAATATTAAATGCATTGCCGGTGACAGAATCACATCAGGTTGCTCAAGGAGTTGCTTTGATAAAAGCATCTGAAGGTGGAAAGCCATTTTGCGAAATTTGCGCCAGATTGGCCGCAGCAGGAAAGACATGATGAAAACTGCATTATTCATATGCTAATAATTTCCAAAGACCAATATCAACAAATTGAACTTTCCCGAAGGAAAGAGTTAATTGACACACTTTCAATTTTCACGAGAAAAAACTTCAAGCAAATCGCCGACAAATTCGAAGAGTTTGAATTAAGAATTCTCCTTAATTCTTTAATCAACAAGTCATTGAAATATCATCTCACGAATAAATTGCACATACAAAAATTCGTAGAGTTGACAATGAAATATGGTGACAATTTCGAAAACAAATCGATGATGAAACCAGTCAAAATATTATTGGAAAGAAACTACACTGCGCCTGGAAATCGGATTGAGTCAATTGAAAAACTTCTCAAAACTTTCGAACTTAACAATAAAGCATGAGAGAAATAGACACTGGCTCAAGTGCTTCCTCTAATGAAGAGAGTTGTCCAGAAGTTGCTAAGGCAAACCGCGAGCTAATAGAGCGTGGCGAAAAATTGGCAATAGAAAATGGTATTCTCAATGGTAAAGTGATGGAAAATGGATCAGTGCATCCTGTAAGCAGATACGGGTATGAAACTGATATTGGTCTTGTGGAAGTAGATCTTGTTGGCAAGTCGCATTATGTTAAAGGGAAAAAAGGTGAACCTGGAGTAGATGTTCCAACGCCCCATGTTAAGATTTCTCCTATTAATGATAAAATTCCGCAGCACATACTTGAAGAGAATCCAAATGCCAGGTACAACAGAAGCAGAGCGGAAGTTAGACCAGCTACCAAAGAAGATTTAGATGAGGTTGAGAAACGAATAAAAGAAGATTTGAAAAATAAAAAAGAATAAATATTGAAACGATGACGAAAGACTTTGTAATAAAGGACTCAATACTTTGTGTTAAACCACCACATATACTAGATATGCACAATAACTACGACTTGGTAGAAATCGTGGAGAAGAGTTCCGACAACAATTTTATACTCAACTTTGAAAAAACAAAAGGTAGTTGGTCAATCGCTGATGATCCTGGAAATATACAGTTACAATTTTCCGAAAACATTAACCTGAGCAGTAGCTGCAAGTTATTTGAACTCCTTTTTAACGACATAGATGCAATCGGTTACAAATCTGAGAATGATCAAAATCTAGATTGGCTGAAGGAAGAGAAGTATTTTGATAAAAATGATACCTTAGTCATAATATTCAGTTCTGGCGAATGGTTGAAAATCCGCGCTGATTTTGCGAACCTAATCATTAAAAATTAAGTTCAATGTTTTTTATCATTGACGCAGCCAGATGTGGAATTGAAACAGTCCAATCCTTGAAGCTTTTAAATGCTACTTGTTCTTCTTTATACTTATCAAATAACGAAGAATACCTGGCAGACTTTGCGCCTTATCTTTTCGCATTCGACAAGAAATCTGATGCGTTTAATTTAGTTGAGGAAAAAGGCAAAGAAAACTCCTGGGGAATTTTTGCAAATTCTGATGCCAGCTTCGAAATATTATACAAACACTTCCGCAAATTCCTCATAGTCAAAACCGAAGACGGCAAGCAACTCTACTTCCGTTTCTACGACCCCCGCGTGTTGCGCATCTTTTTACCGACCTGCAATTCCAATCAGCTGACAGAATTTTTTGGTCCGGTAAAACAGTTTATTATGGAAGATGAGAATCCTGAATTTGTTTTGCGCTTTTGGTTAGAAAACGGATTGTTGAAACAAGATAAATCAGAAGCATCCACATTTTTTGCTGAAAAAGATGCGAATCAGAATTCACCCCGATTGTCCAATCTCAATACCAAAGCAGAAAGTCCCTCGAAGTCAAATCCGTGGCTTGATTGATTTACATTTTTAGGGATATGCGCTTGACGATGACTTGTTTCTTGGAAAAAAACGCGATCGCTCTGCGACAACTGCCAGTTCCTGATTTTCTTTGCGCAAATAAAAAATCCAACCATGCGCATTTTTGCTCTTGTCATTTTGATCATCCTTTCTGGTTGTAACAACTCTAATCCCGCAACCTCTCAGCCACCTGGTAGTTCATCTGTTCAGACGAAAGTGAAACCAGCCAATTCGAAAGTGTTTGTCAAATCACTTGGAGTCATGGCGACCATACCTTCTGATCACATCAAAGCACCTTCAAAGAATGTTTTTCGAATGTATTCTCCGGATGGATTATTTGAATACTTCTGCACGTGGGAGACAACGCAAACACCAGACATGATGCGCAAGGCTTTCAAAGCCGGCACCGACATGGGAAATGGAATGTTCAGCAGGTACATCGGTGAGGTTGTGCCGATCAGTCCTACTGCCGAAGCATTTAATTACGGAGTTTATCTTTTCGAGAATGCACAACAGATATTGAGTGGTTATGAAATTCATGATTGGTCATCTGATCGTGGTGTATTGATCATCACAGTAATGGGAACTTTAGAGAATGCCGGAGTTTTAAAAGACAAAGCAATGAGTCTATATCAATCTACAGAAATTCTTTCTAAAGAAAAATTGGCTGAAGTAAGCAGCAAGATTAAAAACGATCGCTTGACCATAGGTCGCAATGAAGACGAACAGTTATTTTATTCAAAAGTGACAGACAAGACCTTATTGAATGTGCAGATGTATGGCGGCAATCCACCACTCAGAAGTGAGCAACGATTTGAATTGTGTGATGCGGGGGCTGGTCGATATGAACTAAAATCCGGTGGTGGTCAAAATGCAGGTAATGAAGTTGTGACAGGTACCTGGGATATCTTAGAGGATGATGACGGCGTCATGCTTCTTGTGATTACATCCGAAAATGGCAAGGAAGACAAATGGGCAATTGGTCATCATAAAAGTGGTAACGTGACCATTGGAGCGGTTGAGTTTGTTCTGCATCCCAAGGGAAGTCCGGAAGGACCAACTTCATGTAATTGAGTTTAAACAACCATAAATTCTGAATACATTTTTGCTCTATCAACGAAGTTTCTGTGAGCTTCGATGAGTGAGAACTCTTATTTTTGAGCATCTGGAAAAAATCATTTACATATATCCCTCAGATCAGACAAGTGAGTTTCGTCATCTGCTAGGAGCAGATCTTGCAATGAGCAGTCAGTGTGTATTTATACGCATAACGCCAAATACCAGAGTTGGAGCAATTGCAACCGCGATACTTGCGGAACTTGGCAGCGGAGATACAATTCGCAAACTAAATGTACTTTCTCATGGAACGTTTGGAACGGCAATGATTGGCGAATCCATAAACGTGAGTAATGTTGGTCAATTAAGTCCACTGCGTGGAAAATTTTCGGCACCAAATGACGGTGTCCTTTTTCATGGTTGCAGGATCGCATCCGATCGTCGCCCGGACTTTGATCATTCCCTCGCGCTTGATAATTGCACAGGTGTTGGAAGTGATTACTTTGAAGAAACATTGACCGGCATTTGGACCAATCCACCTACTCCACCGCCAGCAGCTGCGGTTGGCCAAGACTACATTGTCGGAATGAATTTACCGGAAGGATATCGTTTCATGTGGCAGGCAGCCATTGTTTTGAATGTGCAAATCACCGCACCTATTGACAGGCAATTTGCGACGCCCACTTCCATACCACGAGCTGAACGCGTTGTTCCCGGAGTCACAACAGTTGATAGTTCCGGATGGGAAGGACATTATGTAACAGTAAATCCGGATGGAACATGTTCAAACATCCTGCGGGGAACACCCTTTCACCGGATCTATTCGAATTTTTGCGAGTAAGTGGTTCAACATTCCACTTCACCTCTGTGATTTTTTTCTAATCTTATTTCTCAACGCGAAGCTTGAAAAAAAATAATACCAGGCGTTTTTTCCCTTAACTTCACGTCGAGCTTACCGATAATCGTTCGTGCGATAAACAATTTTTTTTCTCTGGTGGATACCGCCGGAGGCTTAACCAATAATTGGATACCACTATGTCAAGATTGATGCTGCTCTGTGTGCTTTCACTTTTAACCTTCTCCTTCAAATCCTATTCACAAGCTACAGGCGATTTCCGGACTACCGGGGTGAATACCAGTTGGAACAACATTGCCAGTTGGGAGAGGTACAATGGTGCATCCTGGGTTGCTGCAACTGCGGGACAAATACCGGGTACTACCGGTAATAATGGCAATACCACCATACAAAATGGACATACGATCAACCACGACGTGGCTTTTGCCGCGGCAGGAATTCTAAGTCTGACTGTTGGTCAGGGCACGAGCGGAACTTTGAATATAGGTGGTTTTCTTTTTACTGTGTCTGGAGCCACTGCGATTGCCACAAACGGAAGTATCACGGTGACTAGTGTAACAGCAGTTAAGACCTTCACTGGGGATTTTATCAATAACGGAACCTGGAATAATTCCGGGAACTCGGCAATAACATTCGGCGGCAGTATCACGAACAATAACACTTTCACATCGGGAACCGGATCACATACCTTGAGCGGAGCAGCGAAGACAATCAACGGAACGATCTCGTTTACCTCAATGAATCTGACAGGTTCTTATACCAATAATGGAACTCTGTCACTTGTAACAACATTGATTGGAGCCGGTACCTTGACCAATGCGGCTTCGGGAGTTCTGAACTCCAGTGTTGCCACTTTTACATCCACATTAAATGCTACCGCATCTGGAAACATTGTAAACTATATAGGTACTAGTCCTGGAGTAAAAGGAACGACTTATCATACTCTGAATATTTCGGTTTCAGGAACTGCAACGGCAGTTATTTCGCCGGTTGTGGTTAATGCAAATTTGAGCGTGACGTCCGGAATATTTTCATATGCTGCTTTAGCATTGACTGTTACAGGCACTACAACCATCTCTTTCGGAGCAACACTCTCAGGAACAGGAGTTTGCATTTTTACTGGTGATATTACCAACGGTGGCACTTTCACGAAAGGAGCAGGTACAGTTGCTATTGCAGGCAATCTGACAAACAACGGAACATTCACTTCCGGTAGTGGTGTCTACACTTTTTCAGGAACTACCAAAAGCATTACAACAACGAATGGATCGGCACTGACGATACAAAATGCCACATTCACCGGCAGTTATAATATCACATCCAACTTCGGCTCAACTAATATTTTCAATGTATCGACTGCGACCATTCTTTCTGTTGCCGCATCAGCAGTAACGAACGATGGATATTTCAGCACGCCAACATTGAACCTCACAAATGCGGCTTCCATCTTTATCAATAATAATAACACGACCGTTACTACCACATTCGGAGGTAGTACTTCGGCAGTCTTCACCAACGCCGCAAACTCTACTCTCAACAACGGAGCGACGACCACAAATCCATTCATTGTGGCCAACGCCGTTCCGAATACGGTCAACTACAATCGAAATAATACTCAAACCATCCGCGGAGCATCCGTTATTTATTATAACCTTAATGTGCTTGGCGGTGCATTTGCAAAAACACTTGGTGGAGCTATTGAAGTTTTGAATGTGCTGGATATTTCCGGCACAGCCATTTTCGCTGATGGAGGTTTTCTGATCACTGCAGGAGGATCAGTAGTGACAAATGTCACTGCAAGCTCCGGTTATTCCACTACACGAACTGCAACACCGTGGTTCACTCCTATCATTAATATTGATAATTCAAGCACGATTACTTATGCCGGTGCAGCCACAACTTTTACGAATTCCATACCTTCCACATACGGCAATTTAGTGTTTTCAAATTCAGGGACTAAAACTCTGCCTGCATCATTTCCCATTACAGTAAACGGTAATCTCACTCTCACTACGGGCATCTTAGCCGACAATGGAAATACCATCACTGTTCTTGGAAATATTGCTTCCACCGTAACACAAAGTGGCGCTGGAAAAGTATTGTTGACCTCTGGTTCAGCTCCGCACGGTGTGCAAGGAACCGGATGGAACAATGTTGAACTGAATGATTCGCAGGGTGCCACATTGACAGCAGCATTCACTATTGGAACACAAACCACCGGAACATTTGCATTGACGAATGGAGTAGTTAGTATGAACACTTTCAGTTTCACTATTTCCAATGTGAATTCAGGTGGATTCACGAGTGGCTCACTCTCCTCGACCACCATGATTCTTCAGAATGGCAGCGGGAATTTTATCAGAAACATAGCGAATAGTAGTTTACCGATTACCTATTTATTTCCAATTGGAGAAAACACCGGAGTGACAGAGTACAGTCCTGTTTCTATAACAGTTACAGTAAGTGCAACAATTTCCACTATGGCTTTTCGTGTGACAGATGCCCAGCATCCGAATGATGTAAACACGACGAATTTTACTTCCAGGTATTGGGCGGTCGTAAGCGCGCCAGCTTCATTCAGCTATTCTGCAAGTTTTGGATACACCGCAGCAGACATCACCGGAACCGAAAGTTCGTTTGATGTTTATCTTCATGATCCAACCGCATTAACATGGGAATTGATCCCGGCTACATCTGCTTCCGGCACTTCTACCTATGATGGTACGGATGGAACATTTAATGCGAATAATGTATTCATGGTAAAAGCCGCTGTAAATATTCCGGCGACCGTTACTATAGATGGCGTTGGTGGGAGTGCCGGAGTTTATGCAACGCTGACAGGAACCACAGGCTTTTTTAATGCGGTGAATCAAGGTGTAATAACAACCAACGTCACTGTATCTGTAACGGCAACACCAATTACAGAAACAGGTGCCATTTCACTTTTTGAAGCATATGAAACCGGCGCAGGAGCTGGCACTTACACCATTACGATCCAATCGAATAATTCGACTCAAAAAGTATTTACTTCCACCTATGGAGTAGCCACTGTAGGTCTGCAGGGTGCAATCAGGCTGAATGGTGCGGACAGGATTATTTTCAACGGAGGTACAGGAACAGATCGGCGGTTATTGTTTCGCAATACTGATACCGGCGTCAATGGAATTGTGATTCATTTATTGAATGATGCGACATTTAATCAAATCAACAACTGCACGATTGAAGGATCGATAACGAGCACGACGCTTGGGTTAATTCATATCGGAACTTCAGTTATTTCCGGAACAGGAAATGACAACAACACCATCACCACAAATGATATCAGGCAGAATGGAGCGAGTACTCCTGGTATTGGATTTTCTTCCTCCGGATTTTCTGCTTCTGTCACCAACGATGACAATACCATTTCATCCAACAATTTCGCAAACATCTATCGCACTTCAAGCACAGTTGCAGCCATTTTCTTAAACCTGAACAACACCAACGTCAACATTGATGGCAATCGGATTTATCAGGAAGCAAACCGCACAGGTTTGATAACAGCCGATATGTATGGCATTCTAATCAACTCGAGTACCAATATCGGAATTGACAT
>JANOVT010000296.1:0-2369 GCA_031417525.1 Flavobacteriales bacterium
GCGCCGCTATTTTTTCCCCCACACGGAACGAACCGTCATGGTGATCCCGTCGAACTACGAACCATTGTGGCCATTTAGCATTCATCCAATTATCCAATATCTTTCAGACGAAGTATCTCTTGTGGTGTACGGATGCGTTTAGGCATTTTCGAAATTCCTATTCTATCCAACAGGCTGCCGAACAGAACTTGTTGCGTCGTAAGTAGGTCTACCTTAATTCAACAGCTTACTCTCTTTCAATTCATTTTCCACGGGTTGATCTAAAATAATCTTATCAGATGGGCTACCATATCTTACACCGTGCACTTTTGAAGAATTTTGTAATCCTGCTATCCCGGTTTTCCTCACTCTTTTTCAAATCATTCATAATTATGATTCCCGGCGATTTTTACCCAACATCGAAAAATTGCTTTTTCAAATCGACACGGAGAATAGCAACGGTCCTTTTTGTTCTTCTACATTTGAAGGCTTCTTCACAATTTTTTGATTACACAGATGAGTGGTTTGTGCCGGTTTCAACGGAAGGTGCCATGTTCGGCAATGGCATCAGCACTTATGACTATAACCATGACGGTATCGATGACCTTACGATTGCTGAGAATGGTTCCGGAATTGTTTGTTATGCAGGACAGGGTGAGCCCGGATTTCTATTTGATATGTATCATGCTGCTCCTTATAATATCAAACAAATCAATTGGGTTGATTATGACAATGACGGGGACGAAGATCTTTTTTTCACCTGTTATGCCGACGGGATTCGTTTACTTCAAAATGAAGGCGGGAATTCCTTTTGTGACGTTTCTTACCTCTTTGATGGTTCACCCGGATTGTACGCTTATGGTGCATCATGGGGTGATATAGACCGCAATGGACTACTTGATGTATTTGTTTGCTCTTATGATTATTTCAATGAAGGAAGTTCAATCTACCCTAATGTTCTGTACATGCAAACGTCACAGGGATACTTTGAAGAATCAGCAGAAGAATTCGGAGTAGCTAGTTACATCAACAATTCTTTTCAGTCTTCATTCGTTGATTTCAACAACGATGGTTGGCTTGACTTGTACGTTGTTGCAGATCATCTCGCAGGCAATTTATTCTATGAAAATGTAGCCGGAGAATATTTCGTTGACCTTTCATCATCAAATGGTGCTGGTGTAGCACTTGATGCGATGTGCAACAGCATTTCTGATTATGACAATGATGGTGACTTTGATATTTTTATTACCAATGGGTTTCATCATTTTCTATTACAGAATACTGCAGGTTTTTTTACCAATGTTGCCAATGCTGCAGGTGTTGAAGATGTAGAAAACGGGTGGGGTGGCCTCTGGATCGACTACAACAACAATGGACTGGAGGACCTTCATGTTTGCAATGGGGGATTTACAGGGGATGGTGGACTGAATAATTTTTTCGTCAACAACGGTGATGGCACTTTTACAGATCTTTTTTTTGATCCTTTAATCCGTCACAGTTTAGTGTCAGCAAAAGGTGATTTCAACAATGACGGATTTCCTGATTTTGTAGTTGGAAATTTATATCCTACAGATCTTTCCATTTGGAAAAATAAAGCTGAGGGTGGACATTGGATGAAGGCGTCACTGGAAGGAACAGTGAGTAATAAAAATGGCATAGGTACATTCATTGAATATTTCATCGAGGGAAATAAAAAAATCCATCAGACAAAATGTGGCGAGAATTACATCTCACAAAATTCTCAGCACGAAATTTTAAGTATGGGCAACTTTACAAATATCGATTCCCTTCTTCTCCTTTGGCCGAGTGGATGGATTGACAAATATTACAACTTACCTGCCGATAGCTCTTATGATTTTGTTGAGGGTGAAACCTTTCAAGTTGCTATTGAAGCTGCAGGAGAAAGTATGATTTGCCCTGGCGGTAATATTTCGTTGATCGCAACAGGTGATGCGATTTCATTTTTATGGAGTAATGGTGATTCTACTGAACAAATCACCGTTGGTGCGCCGAGCACAATAGATCTGGAAGCAACAAATTCATTTGGCATTATTGCGACAACAAGTTTTAATGTAACTGAACATTCTCTACCAACGATTGAAACAAATGTGCAACATGTTTCTTGTTATGGTGCCGGGGATGGTATGATTGAATTGTTGACTGACGAAAACATGATCGCATCGACTTTGTGGAGTAATGATTCCACACAACTCAACATTTCAAATTTATCAGCAGGTATTTATTTTGCTGTTGTTGAAGATATCAATGGATGTGAGCAAAATTTTATGATGGCTGTTGAAGAACCACAGCCACTTGAAATTGAATTTACAACAGACACTATTTGTTTTGGAACAACTACCTCCGTGGCACCAACTGTCTCAGGAGGAACG
>JANOVT010000297.1:0-11236 GCA_031417525.1 Flavobacteriales bacterium
TTTGGTGTACGGACAAGTAGACGCATTATTCCTTAACCTGAGCATTAAAATAGTGGCCACATTTTTTCATGGGCAACAGCATAGCCTTGGAACCTGGAACATCCGCAAGCACCCGTTGAAGATATTGTTGTCGCTCACTTATGTATTGACGAATAAGTTCCGTGCGTTTCATTTCTTTAGAAAGTTTCTCCCTTGCAAGATTCACATCCAACATATCCATACATGAGCATGGTATTTCCGCAGAGGGGCGTTGTGCGAGATAGAGGGCTGCAACCGTGATCGTGTCAAGTTCGGCATTATAACGTTGCAAGGATTTTCCTCCCTCTCGTCCACACAGATTTTCAAACCTGTTGAAACTATACCACGCATCCATCATGAGTGCTTCAGCGCGGGCTTCTCTTGAGCCGTTTTTTGAAAATGCCTCCTGCGATATGACCTCAGGCCTCTTGAAATGTGGCCTGCTTATACTGGTGTCTTGACTATGAAGCGTTAAAGCGTCTTCTACTTTATTAATGATTGGTGTAGAGGATGGAATACTCAACGAATGGGGAACCGCTGGCGCAGTGCAAAGTGAATGAAGCACAGCGTCCTCCTCAACCATAAAAAGATGCAGATAACGATTGTTGGTTTTTTGTAATCGAAGGGTAAGTTTATCAATACGCTTTATATTCTTCCTTGTGAAACTAGCACATTCCTTTTGAGTAAGATTGTCAATAGCGCTAGTATGCACTATATATTCATAGGTAGTATCCACCTGAGACCATGCGAATGTTGAAATAAAACTAAAACATAACACAAGCAAGGAAAAATTCATGCGGGTTAGTAGTTAATTTAAGACTGTTAAGGCATTTAGATCTTGCGGTTTCGAAAGTATGCAAGACAATGATGTGCGAAAAGAATTTCTTCAAATTGTCAATAAGTAATGGTTTGCAAATTTGATTGCTTAAGGCCTTCGTGTTCACAGAATCACTGTAGTATAAGAGTATCGCAATTCACTATACTCGAATTCTTGAGGATGTCAGCCATCGCGATGAGCTGTTCAATTTGATACTGAAGCATATTGATCTTTTTGGATACAATTGAGCTGTATAATCTGGTTTAAAAACACTTGACCTTTTGCCGTGGCACTGGTACATAGATCTCCGCGCTCAACTGCGCACCACAATTCCTCTATGAATATCATCCATTCCATTCGCACGTGACAACACCGTGTATGCACCGGATTGCAAATCGGATGTGCTGATGCTCGTCGATGGCCGAATCAATACTCCCCAAACAAAAACATTTTTATGTAGTCCTTCACATCTGCTCCACTGCAATGAAATTGGCCTTTGCATTTCTTTCCTACATTCGCCCGCATGTCCCTCCTCCACTCTCTCCTCGAAACCTTAACCGAGAAACAGATCACCACTTTTTGTACGTTGATCGAATTGACCGGCACCAAAAATGATTTGAAATTGTTGAAACTAATTTTGGAATTTCCGGACGCCAGCAATGAGGAACTCTGCGAAAAACTCTACGGCGATAAAAACATGAAAGCGTTTTATAGCGCCCGACAACGACTGCAACAAAAGGTATTTGAGTTTACAAGTGTCTGTGAATTGGAGGATGACAATACCCGATCTGCTGCTATCCGCAATATGGAAAATATCGCCGGTCGTTTGTTGCGTTATAACAAATCGGAGGATGCCGCTGAAATATTTAGTAAAGCAGGAGTGGAGGCCAAAAAATACAGACACCTGGGTCTGCTCGATCAGGTGCTTTTCAGACAAGCGAAATATTCGCAAAAATTAAATTTGAATGCGCCTCTGTCTATTAGCGAATGGAGATTAAATGGTGTTGCATTGGAGAAAAAACGGGAGGTAGAAATCCTGCGCGTGACACTCAAAAATGAAGTTTCGGAGAGTATGGATACCGGTGACCCGAAAGAGGCGGATGCCATGATCGATAGGATTTTCAGTGCCATTGAAATCACGCCGGAGCAATTAAAAGATCCTCATTTTGTACTCGACCTCACGGCAATGAGTCGCGATGCTTTTTTGTCGGAGAAAAAATATAAACTGATCGAGCCGTATGTCTATCGGATGTACACACGACTCAAAGAGACGGGTGCATTTGACAAGACTACCATCGCATGTGAAATTGAATTTGTGCTGATGATCGCCCACGCGCTTTACCGCAATCTGAAATTTCTGGAGAGTGGGGACAGACTGAAGTATATCGACTCTATGTCTACCAAAGACACTTCGGATGCACTTGCACACTTGCCAAAAATTATTGCAATGAGAGCCGGTATTTGTTTCTACTCAGGAAAACTCGATGAGTCCATTGCCCAACTCGAGGCGGCATTGCAGGACAAAGCTGTGCTGGCAGATGAAGAAGAATACTATAATGTGAAAGTGAACTTATCGGTGAATTATTTCGCCGCTAAACGTTATCGCGAGGCGAATGCGATGATGATATCACTTCCCCGTGATAAAGAGTTGCGCGCATTGATGGGCAAAGAGTGGCTGATGAAAAAAGACATGATCTACATGCTTATTCAATACCACCTCGGCAACGATGACATCGCTCTCACCTTTCTCAATCGATCTGTAGAAACCTTTGCGGAGTTATTTGACAAACCGATTTACAAACTCTCGGGAAAATTCCTGGAACTGATCGACAAAATTTTCAAAGATCGAAATGTATTAAAGGACGCGGATTTTATCCGTGAAGTGAATGAAGCGCGCAAGTCCTGGCCAAAAGATCAACAGGATTTGCACGCCATCACATTTTATTGCTGGTTGAAGGCGCTGCTTGTTGGGAAGGACTATTATGATGTGCTTCTTGAGAAAGTAAACAGCGCGGAATCAGAATGAGAATGAGAATGAGAATGTGAATGAGAACGAGAAAGAGGAGAGATTTTCGCGGTGCCCTGATTGTCGTTCGTGGGCTAGAAGGAATATGAAAGGAAAAAAATTCTGAAATCTGAACGCAAAATCGTGAACGCGTTTTGCGTTCACGATTTTGCGTTCAGAATTTGAGAAGTAAAAATATCCTGAATTCTGAACGCGTTTTTCTGAACGCGTTTTGCGTTCACGATTTTGCGTTCAGAATCTTGAACGCGTTTTCATGAACACGTTTTGCGTTCACGATTTTGCGTTCAGAATTTTACATTTGTAAAACAATCATTAAGCCCATGCACCCCATTTCAGAATTGCGCACCAAGTTGAATTGCAGTAAAGAGGATTTAGCTAGATTCATAGGCATTTCACGTTCAATGCTTTATAGAATTGAATCCAGTAAAGGTGATGTTCCGTACTTCGCCATTGCACCACTGATGGCCATAGGTAACCGCATCCTCGAGAACGAAGAACGGGGCATGCCGCCAGTACAAAGTGAAGAGGAGGAAGGATTGGCATTGGTCGTGTCGTTGAATGAAAGGAATCAGATGATTAGTCGGATGTTGCCGAAACATGAGGCTTCACTTTCTGATATGCCCCCTATTCATGATGATGCGGTGAAAGCATTGAGTCACTTTACGTATATATTGTCCAATCCTGAGGATATGAATAGTGATCATCAACGTTGGATACAATCTCAATGCGAAATTCAGAAGGCGCTCATTGAAAAGAACGGAACATTAGCCCGCCATCAGCTCCAGGTGAAAATTGCACAATTGCGGTTGGAGTTGGTGATGAATGCGGCAGCAAGCGCATGAGAATGAGAATGAGAATGAAAACGAAAATGAGGATGTCATAACTGCGAAGCAGTTCGAATGTCTTAGCCATGGGATTTATCCCATGGTAGATATCGGCGCAAGAGATTCAACCCCGAATGGGGTTGAACCACTTTGAATGTTCTACTGTCTAAATATTTCAGATTGAAATTCGATTTGGATGATGGATGAATGAACATGCTCACGAAAATTATTCAACCCCATTCGGGGTTGTAATTCCGGGGCTGTGCTTTTACCACGGGATAAATCCCGTGGCTAAGACATTCGAACTGCTTCGCAGTTATAACGAATGCGAAGTGGCATCAATCCGAAAATCACTTTCACATTTCATCTTTTATGCAAGGAATCATCTTGATAATTTAAACCTTCACCTGGTTCACCACAACGTGGTGACCTCAGCTTAGCCGCGGGCGGCAGCCCGTGGTAATACGGTGTCGCGTAATGTTAAGCCGCGGTAGCGGCGATTTATTCCAATAAAAAAATTAAACTGCATGGCAATTTTGATCACGGCATATTGTCTATACCGCCGCTTTCGCGGCTTGAAAAATTCCGTGCGTCTTCCTACCCCGGGCTTCCGCCCGGGGCTAAGTTGAGTCAACAGCTTCGCAGTTGCGACAACTTCGATGTCACCCTAAACCGAAAAATCGATTATCAAAATCCAGCGACGTTATGCGATCACGATAAAACGTTCGTGATCGCCCCTGGAATTTCTCTTCAAAATGAATTTTCTGAGGTCTTTTTGGAAATTCCATGCAAATTATTTTCTCCAATAAATTGCTCAGTTCAATTCGAGAAAAACTCTGAAACCTACGTTAGTCGTGCCTTCCAGAAGCTTTACTAAAAACCAATTAAAAATCCAAATAATTTTAGTGAAATGACGACTGTTGCGTCATTTTTTTTGAGTTTGAAAATTTATCTTATTGATTATCAAAACAAATTTTTCGCGACAACCTGATAATTGATCAAAAACCGAAAATTGTTCTAACACCATTTCCCCGCTGATTGAAGGTACTGCCCGAGCAAATATTTGTGCCGTCAAAGGACAAGAAAAATCCTGAAGATGGTTTAACCTCAGTGCTTGATCAAAAAAAAATCGGTGAGTTGCAAATCACCCCAAAAAGAGAAGCCACGAGTGAAACGCCAGCTGAAGGACGAAACGAATCCGCTGACGTAATTCACTATCAAAATAAACAATTAAAAAGTAAGGCCTATGACCTACAATTTATCAAATCTCACAACGGTAGCACATGTAGATGTTGCCATTGCGAACGCGGATAACCGCAAATCGGAATACGGATTCCGAAAAAGCCAATACGAAAGGCAGTTGGACAATGCGGATGAAATTTCCGACGAATTGCCCCAAATGCTTTCAGAAATCGGTTTCCTTCTGGAAGGTGCCAACGAGAAGTTGGCGACGATGCCTGCCGGAGATGGTCGTGACTTCTGGGTAAAGGAAGTCGACAAGATCAACAAGAAGAAGGACGCACTCGAGTCCAAGGCGAACAACAGTTCCGCGAACACAATCACCGACAAATTGGTGCTGGTGCAGACGATGGAACAGAACGTAGCGCTGGAGGTAGAGTTGATCACCGCCCTTCAGACTCTGAGAGCCCAACTGGTCGCTGCTGCAGCGTAATCGCAGAGACGTATTATTTTAATCTGAGGCCCATCGCGATTGCGGTGGGCTTTTTTTGTGCTTCTCGCCACATGGTGGCTAGCGGAATTGTGCTGAATAAATTTCCGAATACGCCGACTGTTTTCTAGTTACATGTTCAAGCATGGCTACAACAAGAAAATTTCTGCGTATTTCCGAAATTCCTCCCCAATGGCGCTGGCTTAGCGCAGCGTAGCCAGTGCCCGCAAATGGCGTTGGCTTTTAGCCAACAAATTCGCACAATCAAAAAATCCTTGTGTGTGTAGTCATTTATTTCCCAATATAAACCATCGAAAATATATTATTCAGCAAATCCCGAATGATGAGTGTATGTAACCTTCCGAAAAATCGTGACAAGCCGTGCAGAAACTCGTTTTGGCTTCAAGCCAAATATGGAGGTTGTATCTTATCGCAAATCCAACTCGAATGGCAGACAAAGCTTGTACCGATTTTTCGTGAGGTTACAAACCCACCTTCGGACCGGAACAAAACAAAAGCGTTGTTCGGTTGTTCTCTATCCAATGAAAAATGACACAGCTCTTCTGGCTTTGCGCCCCGATCTTTCACACCTGATGACAGCTCATGCGTCGGACGCAGAAAGGTTTCAGAACCTTACTTTGCGACCGATCCTGAAGATGCAGCATGATCTATTGCTCAATCTCACCCAGAATTTTCCTCATTTCGACGCGATCATACATCAGGAAAAAACGATGGAAGATTATAAAGCGGCTGTCATCGAATTCTTTAAGAATCAGCTGGCGTTGAAGAATCAAATCATCGGATTGGTCATAGGTCATTTCACATCTGATGAATGGACAGCATACGCAGTGGATAAAAGTGAGTACAACAAACGAATCACGAACATGGCCGGTGAGCGGGTCGCTGGCGTTTGTTGGAAGGATGCAAAAATGAAAAAGGACGGATAGTCCTGGGTTATGCTTTAGCTGAGATTGCAAGAAACGAACAATTGAAAAGATTGCTTAATTGTCATTTTGGAATTGTTTGATTTGTTTTTTTCATGGTCGGTCCTCTTGCTGCTTTTTAACCGATATCACAGTAACCTTTTTTCAGGAGGAGATAATCATTCCCCAATGGCGCTGGCTTAGCGCAGCGTTAACAGAGCCGGCGCATGTCGTTGGCTTTTAGCCAGCATGCCAATTGACAAATGTGTAGAGTCCATATTCAATCACTTCCAATGGCGCTGGCTTAGCGCAGCGTAGCCTCCCGAAAAATCGGGACAAGATGTGCCTCGAATGGTGTTGGCTTATAGCCAACAATGTCATGCTTGATGTACTTGTGATTGTCATCAATTATTTCCCGATACAAAAAGTACTTATTGGCTTGTATTCAGGGTTTATAGTGATCTGGTTACAAATGGAGTGCAAACTCATGCCAATAAGCGCTCATTTTCCGGACATGGTGTTTGCTGAGCTTTTTCTTTGTGGTCTTGGTAATTGACTGCCGCTCACATCGACCAAACTGTCGTAAGAATACATAGCTGAAACGAAGCAAAAACCGGGACATTGCAAGGTGTTCTCGGTTCATGTTCTTCCGCAGTGACCTTGATTGCCATGACCGCCTTTGCCCATTGAAGAAATTTCTAGCCTGCCGGTAGAATCCCAAGAATGAGTGAATATAAACGGTTGAAAATGCACATTTAAAAGTTGTTATCCAACATTCATTTTTTGTTTAGCCCCTTTTAATCAATATTTGAATTAATGTTTACTTGACATTGGGATTAAACGATCAAGGATATCGCAAAATCTTTGAATACCTTCGTCCTTAATTACTACTTTCCTATTTGAAAACACCTATTCTATGAGATATTTTCTACTCGTTCTCCTGTTTCTGTCAATTTCAATTTATACATCCGCGCAGGGTACGAATGTAAAAATTAACAGTAGCGCCGATGGGTTCGTTTTGATGGTGGATGGACAACCTCTTATGATCAATGGAATGAATTGGGACTATTTCCCGATCGGCACTACCTACTCATACAGTCTTTGGAATCAACCGGATGATTTTATAAAAAATTCGTTGGATTCTGAAATGGCTTTACTTCATGCCATGGGTGTGAATGCCATACGAGTTTATGCGGGAATTCCTGCGAAATGGATTGAATATATTTACAAAGAGCATGGCATTTATACCATGCTGAATCACTCATTTGGTCGATATGGATTAACCCTTGATGGGTCCTGGGTAGTGAATACAGATTACTCTGACCAACGGGTAATTGATCTGTTAAGCGCCGAAACCGCCCGATTGGCTGAAGAATATAAAAACACATCAGGTTTGTTGATGTATTTATTAGGCAATGAAAACAACTACGGACTATTTTGGGAAGGTGCAGAAACTGAGGATATTCCGATGCAAGATCGAAAATCAACGACCAAAGCGCTTCATTTATACAAGCTTTTCAATAAAGCCGCACTTCAAATTAAAGCGATCGATCAGTCACATCCCGTTGCCATTTGCAACGGTGACTTATTATTTCTGGATATCATTGCTAGTGAGTGTAAAGACGTAGATATTTATGGCACCAACATGTACCGCGGAATGTCCTTTGGTGATGCCTTTGATCGTGTGAAAAAGGAATACGATAAACCAATTCTTTTCACCGAGTTTGGCACGGATGCATACAATGAACTTTCTCAGGAAGAAGAACAGGTAGAACAGGCAAAATACCTTGTGTCTAATTGGAAAGAAATTTACGAGAATGCCGCTGGATTGGGAAAGTCAGGGAATTCAATTGGTGGTTTTACTTTTCAGTTTAGCGATGGCTGGTGGAAATATGGACAGACGAAAAATCTATCCATTCATGATGTGAATGCTTCATGGGGGAACGGGGGCTATCAGTATGATTTTGTGGAAGGGGAAAACAACATGAATGAAGAGTGGTTTGGCATCTGTGCAAAAGGGCCAACAAATGCGCGAGGTCATTATTCGTTGTATCCGAGAGCAGCTTATTACGCCTTAAAAGAGCTGCATCGATTTAGTCCATACACAGGAGGGAAATCTGCTTCCGATGTTAATGAATACGCCAAATCCATCGCACTTTCAGGAGCTGAATTGACGGCCCGCGGAGACAAGGCTGCATTGGATGCTTCAAAAAACAACAAGATCAGATTAAGTCGATTCACTGCTGACTTTACTACTTATAGCACAGGCGGCACTATGATTACCACCCCAAAAACACCGGATCCGAACAATCCTGTCTATCCAAATAAACTTGGTTTTGATCACATGCAATCATTCTTCATTGGGGTAGAGGCGAATCCTGCTTCCAATATGACCGGCAATGTTGTATTCAACATCTTGGGAAATGTTGCTCAAAATCCCATCGATCAAATTTTCTATGAAAACCGCGGCAGACCTGTCATCGTCAATTCAAGCACCGGCAATGTCACGCTGGAATCTATCAACCGAATTCAAGTGTATAACGCGAGCTACGACTGGAGTCACAAGCTTTTTAACCTAAAAGGATTTTACAGAACAGGCCATTATCATTGGGGATACGAAGGAGATTTTTTTGGCATTTATCCGGAAGCAAATTATGGACCTGTCATCGACACTTACAATGGACTGGCGCCTTTGGGGTTTGAGATAGAAGGAAAAAAGCAGCTTAAAAATTTCAAACTTGCCTTTGGCCCGCAACTTTGGTGGGGAGCCAATCCAGCCATATTGGCCAAATACACCAAAGAAATTCGGGGTTATAAAATATCAGGAATATTCCATGAAGACTTGCAGCAACAAGGATTTACCGAAAGCTCTTTCGCAATACCGCAGCCAAAAACGAGACGTTTGTCACTACATATCGGTAAAAAATTTGGAGATTTTGGTGTTGATATAGGCGGGCTTTGGGGTGGACAACCGTTGGTAGGTCGAGACATACAAGTAGTGAGAGAGCAAGAAGGCACACTGCAAGCCTTTCAAGACAAAGTAAAGGCGTCAGATACTTTTGGAGGAAAACTAAAACTTACTTACGCAGGAGGTAAATTTAATTGGTATGCTCAAACAGCAGCGATGGGATTGGTGGCCAATGGAAGTGCCGATAACACCATGACGTTTACAGGATGGAGACTGAAAGATAGTGGCAGCGGGAATCAAGTGAACTTTTTATCCGGATTCACATATGGTATTGGCAAGTTACAAATTGCCCCGAACTTTCTTTGGCAAAAGCCCATCGAAGGACCAATTCCTGCTGATTTAGCAGCCCCTGCGCGGCCAAGAAATATTTTAGAAGATCCATTTGTAGTGCGCTCCAATCGCGAAACGATAGGTGGAGAAGTATTGTTTACCTACGATCCAACACCTGGATCATGGATGTACGAGTGGGACAACGACCGCAGCGAGGATGCGCGGTTGGCAGTGAGTGCCGGTGTAGTTTACCGCCATCTTCCTACCATACAAGATGCAGCCATCGGAATTTTTCCTAATGGCAGAACCACTTTTGCTTTTGCCGGGTCGGCACCTGCAAATGATCTTTGGGAATTGCATACACGTCTGGTTTCTAAGCTCAACAAAAACGTTGGTTTTATTGCTTCAGCTTATGTGGGAGATGCGCAAGCCAATGGCAGCGATGCGCGTTTAATCAGAAGATACGGAATGGATCTGCGTGTGATTGCCAAAACGTTCAAATTGCAATCGTTTGTGCGCTTTAATGATTGGGGTCCTTACGATTACCATCGCGATTTTAACTTGACATTCCCTGTTCAATGCATGCTCGACTTATCTGCCAACTTGGGAAAACCAGACTGGTTTAATATGCCCGGAACACGCATCGGAATTCGCGGAACATGGAGATCGTTGGATCAATATTCGCCACGCTACGCTCCAACGTACACTGTAAATGCGGCGGGCGAATCCGTTCCGGATCCTACAGCAATTGGCTTTGGAAATGGAAGTGAATATGAGGTTAGGGTTTATGTATCCATAAATATTTTAAACTAGAAATATGAAAGTCATTCAACAAACACGAAATATCCGTGTTGTCGTCGGAGCCATTTTGATGACAACCCTGATGTGGGGATGCAAAAGAGATTTGGATGAATTAGTTCCGGCAGAATTCCCGAGAGATCCTAACGTCTTTATCGATGGTTTCAGTAGCGGGCTAAATTATGCCGCTTTTGGAGGATCAAATCCACTCGCCTTTCAGGTCGACAATGAAGTGACATATGATAATTCTGCCGCTTCCATGCGATTCGAAGTACCCGATGCAAATGATGCTGTTGGCGCTTATGCGGGTGGAACTTTTTTCACCAGTGTTGGGCGCGATTTAACCGGATATACCACCTTATCTTTTTGGGCAAAAGCTTCGCAAGCTGCAACCATTGATGTGATCGGATTTGGCAATGATTTAGGCGCTTCTTCTTATCAAGTATCTATTGACGGATTGGCAGTAAATACCAACTGGAAAAAGTATTATATTCCAATACCCGATCCCTCGAGACTTACAGCAGAAAGAGGAATGTTCTTTTATTCTGAAGGTCCTGAAAATGACTTGGGATATACTTTTTGGATTGATGAAGTAAAGTTTGAAAATCTCGGGACCATCGCTCATCCAAGGCCTGCAATACTGCTCGGAGAAGATCAGTCCGTTACCACATTTGCTGGGATCACTTCTCAAATCAACGGTATGTCCGCTACGTTCAATCTTCCTTCCGGAATTGACCAAACTCAAAATCTTTCGCCCTCATACTTTTCATTTTCATCTTCCGATGAATCCATTGCAACTATATCAAATACCGGTTTGGTCTCTATTGTTGGTGGTCCGGGAACTGCTATCATTACAGCTAAAATGGGCAGTGCAGTAGCAGAAGGTTCCATGTCAATTACATCGCAAGGGATATTTAATTCAG
>JANOVT010000298.1:0-15214 GCA_031417525.1 Flavobacteriales bacterium
CAAAGACATTGACAGACTCAATACCATTACCGATCGTTTTTCAAAAATCGGATCCGTGCCAACGCTTACAGAAGAAAATGTTTTTGGGATCATGCACGACGCGATCGACTATTTGCAAAGTCGTGTTTCTGATAAAGTACATTTCACCATCAATTGTCCGGATCATGAGTTGACCGCTCATTTCAACAAACCACTTTTTGGATGGGTCGTTGAAAATCTGGTGAAGAATGCTGTCGATGCGATGGACGGCAAAGGCAAACTGTCCATCGACATTTCGAAATCCGGTAGTCGTGTATTCATCGACATCACTGATTCAGGAAAAGGCATTCCGAAGAATCAATGGAAGACCGTTTTTCAACCGGGATTCACCACAAAACGCCGCGGATGGGGTCTTGGACTTTCACTGGTGAAACGAATCATCGAACATTATCACGATGGAAGAATTTATGTGAAGTGGAGTGAACATGAAAGAGGGACAACATTTAGAATTGAATTGCGGGAATGAAGACAAAAATTTATCTTCTCCTTAATTTCCTCTGTCTGCTTTTGAGCATGGCTTCATGCGCGCAATCTGGAAGTTACGAAATTGAATTGAGTGCGCCGAATTACCCCACGTTTCAAAATGCACCATTCATTATTACCGAAGTAATTGACGAACGGGTGGGAAAGGCGAGTATCGGTTTCGTCCAACTTCCGGCTGCCTATTCACTCGATCGCCGGTCTTTTTTGCTGGGTCATCTGCGCATGGCCCCAAAAACCATCCTGCGACCCGCTAATTTAACCGGAGGGGTTCAGTATGCTATGAATAACTACATCACCAGGTTATTCGATCCGGGTGATACTTCGAAGTTGGAAATCATTGTGGGAGTAAAACAACTTTTTATCAAAGAAGAAGACAAAGGACTTACAACAGAAAGGTGCACAGCGGATCTGCAACTTTCATTTTATAAAAAGGTGGACGAAGGTTTATGTTTACTACAAACAACTAATAAAAGAGTTGAGGAAAAGAAATTCTCACTCACGTATGAATATGCCCAGCAAATCAGGACCGCCATCGAAGAGTCCATCAGAGATTTTATTTTGGGAGGTACCAATCAGCCGTGTTTGCAAATTAAAGATTCAGGAGATTCGCTTGAAAAACAAATCACGAATGAATCTTCCGAAGATGACTTTGTTTCTTCCAATCTACCGAATCGCAAACAGGAAGATAAACTCCGGCCTGATCGCGGTCACTCACTCTTCACACAAATTACTTCCGGAATCTCCAATTTGCCCGGCAATTATGAAGATCAAAAAGGTCTGGAAAAGGAATTCAATGAAAAATTATCATCCGGACAATTTATAGATGGGTCTGTTGAGTATTTTCCTAAACTGACCTGGGGTTTTGGTTTAAATGCCAATTTTTTCAGGAGCGCTGTTCATTTTGGAGAGGTCATCTTCGTAGATACCATCGCCAATACACAGACAACAGGAGAACTTTCTGACGACATCGCGATCAGCAGTTATCTGGCAAAAGTTGGCAGACGATTCAATTTTAATCACGACAGATCCTTTATCTATCTCGGTGCATCACTTGGATTGAATAGATACGTAGAAAATGGTGTCTTCATAAATCCCATATCGATAGTAGGACATTCTTACTGTTCGCGATTACAAATGAGTTTGAATACGATGTTCAAACCGCATATGGGTATGGGCATCCATGGTAGTTATGGAGGTGGATCCATTCAAAACGTTTATGTTACTATTGACGGTTTTTCCCGAAACATTCATTTGGATAAATCCGATGCTGTTGAGACGCATCATCTGGATTTTGGAGTTTCCTTTTTTGCTTTGATTTTTTGATGGGGGGGTTTCTCGCCACATAGTGGCCAGCGGAATTGCGCAGAATGAATTTCAGAATGAACAGAATTTAAATTAGTTGTGAAAAGAAATATTTCTGTTGCTAGCGACATCATAGCGACCGCTCCAAAATATAATCATCCATCACAAAACCATTCCCGATATCGAAGACAGCTTCCTGTTTCAAAGTGAAACCATTTCCTTCATAGAATTTTTTCGCGGTGTTCTTTTTGTTGACCTGCAACTCGAGTGTCTTCCCTCCGCTTTCTTTTGCTCTTCTGCAAACTTCATCCAACAAGATTTTGCCGGTTCCTTTTCCTTGCTGAGTTGAATAAACGTAAAGTTTATGCAATTTGTAAACTCCTTTTTCCATTTCACTGAAACTCGCAAAACCTAAGACATTATCATTTTCCATCGCAAGAATAAACTCACAATCTTCCAATGTCATTTGACGCAACAATGACTCATCGCTGTACATCATTTTCAACATGTAATCAATTTGCTCGTGCGAGATGATATGTCCATAAGCAATGGGCCATACTTCTTCCACTACCTTGCGGATGGCGGGGATGTCGAGGATGTCAGCGATACGAATTTTCAATTGTCAATTATTAATTATGGCGCACCGGTTTCGAAATCAGGTGATCGCCTTTCCAAGTCAAATACTGTTGTTCACAGGGGTTCATAATTGATAATTAATAATTGAGAATTACCCGTGCATCGTTTGTTTCTTCCCATACTTACTCATCAGCGTTGCTTCGTAGTCCAAAAACTCCTGCCAGCGTTTATCAACGTCAATTCCTTTTCCATACTTGCGCGCAAATCCGATGAACGTCGTGTAATGATCTGCTTCGCTTTCCATGAGTTCGCGATAAAATGCGCGCAACGATTCATCGCTGATGTTTTCGCTCAGCAATCGGAAACGCTCGCAACTTCTGGCTTCGATCATGGCAGAAAACAACATGCGTTCTACAAGTTGTCTTTCTACTCCTCCACCGGTGAGAATAAAATCGAGCAAGTCACGCACGTACTCGTCTTTGCGTTCACGTCCAAGTTTAAGTCCTCTTGTTTTTAATTCTTCCCTCACCATCGCAAAATGCTGCATCTCTTCATCGCAGATGCGTTGCATCTCATCCACCACATCGGGATAGTCCGAAAATTTAACTATACAACTGATAGCGTTGCTCGCAGCCTTTTGTTCGCACCATGCGTGATCGGTAAGTATCTCTTCAATGTCTTTTTCCACAATATTGATCCAGCGCGGATCTGTTGGCAGTTTGAGGCCAAGCATCACTTTTTGTTTCTCCGGTTGCATGGGGCAAAAATAGAAGTGACGAGTGTTTGATGTTCAAAAGATATTATTTAGAACAGGTTCGAATAGAGATGCGTCACTACTTTCGTACAAATGTTTATAGAAAATTGAAAAAACTGAAAAAAAAGGGAGACTTCAAACGTGATCTCCGTAAAGAAATTCTCGATATCTTTCATCGATATCCTAAAAAACCCCTCAACCACAAACAAGTCGCTGCAGAACTAGGTATCACGGATGCCGGTGTGCGCACACTCATTTTCGAATTGATGAATATCGAAGTCGAAAATGGTCATCTCAAAGAAGAGGAACGGGGAAAATTTATCCTTACTGAAACCAAAGCGAGCGCTTCCACAGAAGGCACGATTCAGATTACCAAATTCGGACGTGGATTTGTTTCATTGCCTGGTGTAGAAAAGGACATTGAAATTCAAAAAGGAAATACCGGCTTTGCTCTTTGGGGAGACACGGTAGAGATTCAATACAATCCGAAAGCTCGCCGTCCTGACGCTCGCGTGGTTCGAGTTGTTGAACGTGCACGAAAAAACTTCATTGGAATTATTCAGATGTCAAAAGACCATGCGTTTTTTGTTCCGTCCGATTCGCACATCCATGTTGATTTTTATATTCCGAAAGAAGCATACAACGGTGCACACAACGGCGACAAAGTCATTGCAGAAATTACAGACTGGACACAACCTGATCGCAAACCTTTTGCGAAAGTGACACGGGTACTCGGCAAACCGGGATCGCATCAGGTAGAAATGCACTCGATCATTGCGGAATTCGGATTGCCTTATGAATTTCCGGAAGAAGTGATTGCTGATTCAGAAAAAATTTCTGAAGTCATTACGAAAGAAGAAATTGCTAAACGAAGAGACTTTAGAGGCATCACGACATTTACAATTGATCCTTTTGACGCGAAAGATTTTGACGATGCGCTTTCTTATCAAAAACTAGAGAACGGAAATTATGAAGTGGGTGTGCACATCGCTGATGTGAGTCACTACATGTTGCCTGAAACGCTGCTCGAAAAAGAAGCATACGTTCGCGCCACATCCGTTTATTTGGTGGACCGCACCATTCCGATGTTGCCGGAAAAACTTTCGAACGGACTTTGTTCGCTCAGACCGAATGAAGAAAAACTATGTTTCTCAGCTGTATTTGAATTGAGCGAAAAAGCAGAAATTCGTTCTTCGTGGTTTGGACGCACTGTTATCTACTCCGATCGCAGATTTACGTACGAAGAAGCACAAGAAATCATTGAAACAGGCAAAGGTGATTATGCAGATGAAGTGATTCATCTCGACAAACTTGCCAAGATGATGCGTGCAGAAAGATTCCGTCAAGGTGCGATTGATTTCAATACGGAAGAAGTCAAATTCAAACTGGATGAAATGGGCAAGCCAATTGGCGTGACCATCAAACGCATGAAAGACAGCAATCAACTCATTGAAGAGTTTATGTTGCTTGCAAATAGAAAAGTGGGAGAGTTTGTTGGAAAACGAAAAGGCAACGAGCAAGAAAAAACATTTGTGTATCGTATTCACGACACACCTGATGAAGGTCGTGTGCTTCAGCTTAAAACATTTGTCAAACACCTGGGATACAAAATGCCCAAGGCAGCAGATGTTACTTCCACGGGAATTATCCGCACGTTGATGGAACAACTTCAGGGACAACCGGAAGAAGACATCATCAAACAGATGGCGATACGCACGATGGCGAAAGCGGAATATTCCACTAACAATATTGGTCACTACGGACTTGCCTTTGAATACTACTCACACTTCACTTCACCCATCAGACGTTATCCGGATGTGATGGCGCATCGCTTACTGCAACATTATCTGGATGGTGGAAAAAGTGTAAACGCCAATGATTATGAAGTGAGATGCAAACACAGTTCGTTGATGGAAAAACGCGCATCGGATGCCGAACGTGCGAGTATCAAATACAAACAGGTGGAATACATGCTGGAACATACAGGCAAAATATTCGAGGGCATCGTGAGTGGACTTACTTCATGGGGATTCTATGTGGAAGTAGGAGAAACAAAAAGTGAAGGAATGGTTTCGCTTAAAAATCTTGCAGATGATCACTACGAATTTGATGCGGATAAATACATCATCAAGGGATTGCGAACTCGCACCGAATTACACATGGGCGACAAAGTGATGATCAAAGTGGTGGGCGGAAATCTCAACCAGCGGACGTTGGATTATAGTTGGGTGAAGTGAGAGTTATATTCTGAATAAATCAATAAAAGGGTTTAAAGATTATACGGAATGTTCCCGACTTCGATAATTGGGGATCGGCCTTTGAGGAAATTCGTAGAAATCCCGACACTGGAGGGCAAAAGACAAATCCATGTTTGACGAACGATTTCAAAAATGTCAACCCACAATTTGGTAATTCAGTTTTTAGTTTGGCATTTTTGAAAAAGTGAGTCCCGAAGGGATTGGATTTGCTTGGCCCGGAAGTGGCGTGGATTTCAAGAATTTCCTCAACAGCCTTGATTTTTTTGGTTCTTTTTTTATCAAGAAAAAAAGAACGGAAAGAAGAGAATTGAACATACAAAGCATCTTCTTTTAGGTGTAATGAAATCTTGGCAATTAGACCTTTGAATTTTTAGTTGTTGAGGTATGATTGCGGAAAATCATTCGAGGATTTTGATTGCTACATGCGTCGGTGCTTTTTCCAATAGTCTTTGCCGTAGCTGCAAAATATTTCGCTGCCAGCTTTAATGTCCTTTGTTGCCATCAGGCACACTCTGTCTCTATCATCCATACCGATGTATGCATTGTTTTTAAAACCGGATCGCGGATAACCGGCGGCGTCATTTGCATAGCGGGCAAAACTTTCCACATTCATGCAATCCAGCATGGAGCCATCCGGTAAATTGATAAAATAAAGGTCTACTTCATCGTGGATGCGTTTCAAGATTTGTTTCTGACTTAATAGTTCACCGTGAAAAACACAAATGATTTCATCTTCGAAGATTGCAATTGCGGTGAACAAACCTTTTCCCGCCGCCGCTAGTTGAGATTTTTGGATGAATAAATAATCTGATTCTGGCGTTTCGATGGAATTGGTTTGTGG
The DNA here is from genome assembly GCA_031417525.1 of Flavobacteriales bacterium. Classification (GTDB taxonomy): domain Bacteria; phylum Bacteroidota; class Bacteroidia; order Flavobacteriales_D; family Sanyastnellaceae; genus JAIBBG01. The sequence continues at coordinate 6,254 of JANOVT010000298.1, forward strand.
GGATTTTTTCATGAAAAAAACTAAAAATTAATTTCGGATTAAAGGTGCTGCGCTCGTAGGCTTGAAACCACCACATGGTGGCAAGCAATCGCACTATGAATTTCGCACAAAGGTCACAAAAATTTCATTCAGGGAAATTTATAGTTATGAGGCGTGGACATTTGATCTTGACAATTTGATTCATAGGTAAAAAAATAAATTCTCGGCAGCGTGAAAAAACAAACCCCGCCAGCGCAGGGTTTGTTTTTGGAATTCAACTTGAAAATTTTATTTTGTGTGAATAATCTGCTACTGTTTAACGATCCGTTGGCCGATGACTCTTCCAGCCTCACATGCCACATTAAACAAATACGCACCGCGCTCCAACTTCGAAAGATCCCACTGCTGATTTGGGAAATATACTTTTTCTTCAAAAACAATTCTTCCGGTCATGTCGGTGACAAAAACTCGCTGCGCATCTTGAGGTAAAACCGCTTTGAGTAAATTGTGAAATGGGTTGGGCCAGAGTTGAAGCTTTTTGTCTGTTTGTTCTTCTACGCTAATTACTGCCGGGCAGCCGGAGGGTTGTTCATAGCCGCAATTGTCAATTTTGAGGAGCCAGTGCTTTTGACAACAATCACTATAAGAAACTCCGCTGGCAAGATAACCTCCATCTGATGTCTGAATCATATCAATCAAATTAGTGTCAAAATATTCAAGGCTTCCGAAATCAGGAGAGAAATATTCATTTTGCCAGATGATTTCAAAATCAGGATTCAATTTGGTAATGATGTTCAGATTAAGTTGCATCTGGTCCGTTTGTGGAGGGTCTCCAAAGAATGAGGTGACTCCATCCAATATCAAAATATTGTCTTGAGAATCAATAAGAACACATCTCTTTGAAATTCCTCCAATCCAATTATCCAGATATGGGAGCGAATAGATGAAATCTTGTTCAACCGTAAATGTTGTCGGATCAATGATTGCGCATCTCGATTCAGAATGTTGAAAGTGAGTATTGAGTTGTGGAATAATATTCTCGTTCGCAAATTCATAAGTCAAAACAATTTTATTCTCAGAATCAACTTCCATCTGAGGCCATTTTTCCCAACCGCCATTTGGATTTCCGAATTGGAGCTCACCAACAATTTCAGCGTTTTCGTTGACCTTTACTAATAGAGTTTGATAGTCCAATGGATTTGTTTCTTCGAAAACAACATCACCCAAAACGTAATAGAATCCATTAATGTATCGCATTTGGGACATTGAAAAACTCAAATACGGACAGGTCTTGAAATGATCGCTTAGTAGATTTCCAGAGGCATTTTCGAAAGTAGTAATGCGCATGGCAAAACTATCTATTGGCGCAACATTTCCGTTAGTGTAGAACATGGAAGAAAGTAAGGCGCTCGATTCATCGTCAACCAAACAAAAGGTTTGATTGCCAGTAGACAAAGTATCGCAAATGCTCCACCAAGGATAGGTTTTGGTCCAAACAGTATCCAATTGATCATTGAATAATGCGTATCCTGCATATGCAGTTGGGGAATCAAAACATTGCTCAAGATAGTTCGCGTAAGAAGAAAGAAATCCATTACTCACCGGTAAAAAACTGTCCCGAATATTATTGCCGGATCCTACGGCCAGTTCGATATATCCGGTTGAGTCGTAATCAATCAATGTACCCAGCTGGGAATATGTTCTCTTACTGATACCAAAATCCTCCAGACCCAAACTATGATACACACCATCGACTTCCGAAAGTTTCATTTGGAATGTCCCAGTAATATTACCTTCAAAGGAATTGTTGAAGTAGGTATACTGTCCCGAACAAACAAAACCGACAAAGACAAAACTAAAAAACAAAAAATAGTACTTCATAATGCAGGAAGATGTAAAGATTGTAGGTGCAAAAAGTGTTTCGTGTTAATTCGAGAGTCTGAAATGAATACTGGTGAAACTGTTTGTGTTTTTCCTTTTACCGAAGTAAAGATGGTGGAATCTTTAGTACTGCATAATAAAATCAGAAATAAAATGAAGATGTGATTTTCAACACTACTACGCTAAAAAAACAAACCCCGCTCACACGGGGTCTGCCTTTTCTATAACCAACACAACCCACTATGTTACCATCGTGAATTATCCTTAATGACTTTCAATATGACCTGTTGTTGATTCAGGCTTTCTTTTTAATGCGCGGTTCAATCTCGCTTTTGTTTGTTCACTCATTTCATACATCACCGGCACCAAGATGAGTGTGATGAACGTTGCAAAACCAAGTCCGAATACAATGGTCCAGGCCAGTGGTCCCCAGAATGCGACACTATCACCACCGAAATAAATTTTCGGATTGAGTTCAGTGAACATCGTTACGAAGTCGATATTGAAACCAACTGCCAATGGAATCATTCCGAGAATGGTCGCTGTGGCTGTCAACAATACCGGCGTCATACGCACTCTTCCGGCTTCTGTTATGGCGTCATGAAGATTGCGGCCTTGCCCACGAAGGATGTCGGTGAACTCCACCATCAATATACCATTTCGCACCACAATACCCGCAAGCGCTACAATACCAATTCCGGTCATGACAATGGAAATATTCATATCGAAGATGGCAAGTCCTAACAAGACACCGATGATACTGAAGATAATTTCCGATACGATGATCAATGTTCTTCCGATCGAGTTGAATTGAGTAATCAAAATCAACAAAATCAGCATCAACGAAATCAACATCGCGCGACCAAGGAATGCTCCTGTCTCTGCCTGTTCGGCACTTTGTCCTTCAAGATTGACAGAAACACCCTCAGGTACTTTACTAAATTCTGCCGCTGCTGCGCTCACTTTGGCGGCGACTTCGTTTTCATTAAAACCACCAAGCACATTGGATGAAAGTGTGACAACACGTTTGTGATTCTTTCTTTTAATACCTGAATAAGTGCTTGTGTATTTGACATCGGCAAATGCTGAAAGTGGAATCTGACGAACTTGTCCACCCATGTTCATGTCACGGTAAGTGATAATCAGATTGCGCATTTCTTCGATGCTGTTTCGCTGATCCACTTCGTAGCGCAAAACAATTGGGTAATCATCATTCACATCTCTGAATCGGGAAACTTCTCTACCAAGCACCGCAAGGCTCAATTCGCCTCCAATCTGACCCGTGGTAATACCTTCTCTGTTCGCCCGTTCACGATCAATCTCCACAATGACTTCAGGTTTGTTCAACTGCAAATCAGTTTTCAATTCTTCTACACCTTCAATCGATAGTGAATCGAGATAACGTTTGAGATCAACAGACGCAGTGATCAAATCTTCGAACTTTTCACCACTGATTTCAATACTGATCGGTTTGGCCGTTGGAGGACCACCTTGTTCCTGATCCACAGCGATTTCCACTCCCGGAATTCCTTTTGTGGCATTACGAATTTTTTCCAAATATTCCGCTGAACTCTGACCATTGCGTTGTGCGTATTCTACGAATGCAACACCCACTTTTGCTTTGTGCGAATATGGATTTCTGTCGTCCTGCGATTCGTTCGCACCTACGGCTACGTTCGTAATGACAGACTCTACAATCGGATTGTTTTGTCCGATCACAGCATAAACACGGTCCTCCACAATTTTCGCAACGGAATCTGTTGCTTCCGGTTTTGTACCTACAGGCAATGTTGCATACACATAGATGAAGTTCGGATCTGCCTTAGGGAAGAATTCTACTTTTGGACTTCTTGCTGCCGTGAGGAATAACACGAAGAACAACAAACCAACAGTGCTCCAGAAAATGGCACGCGGTCTTTTCAACGCCCACTCCAGGAATCTTCCATAACGCGCCTGAACAGCTGGCCATATTTTTTTCTGGAATTTCTTGATCGCATTTTCCAAAACAAAACGATAAAGCAGATAAACGAGGAATACAGTGATCATAAAATTACCCAGGCCGAAAGAACCTGAGACGTAGAAGATGAATGCAAGTCCAAGCATGATTCCAAGAATCAACATCAGACGTTTCTTTTTCTTTTTTCTATCTACAACATCACCTTCGTGCCGCATAAAGTCAACCGCAAACACCGGATTGATGATGTATGCCACCACCAATGAAGCTGTGAGAGTTATGATCAGCGTCACAGGAAGGAATCGCATAAATTTTCCTATCACACCACCCCAGAATGCAAGTGGAATAAATGGAGCGAGCGTGGTGGCAGTTCCTGATAATACCGGCAAGAAAATTTCACCTGCAGCGCGCTTTGCGGCAATTTTAATCGGCACCTTTCCATTGTCGTAAATGCGGTGTGTATTCTCCACCACGACGATGGCATCATCCACTACAATACCCAGCCCCAGCAGGAAAGCAAACAGAACAATCATGTTCATGGTAAAGCCTATCCAGGGAAGTACAATAAAGGCAATGAACATCGACAATGGGACCGACATCGCAACGAAAATGGCGTTGGTCGCTCCCATAAAAAACATCAGTACGAGTGTCACAAGAATAAAACCAATGATGATTGTATTAATCAAATCATGCAATGTTGTTCGCGTTTCACTTGATTGATCTCCCGTTACTTCAATCGAAAGTTGTTCCGGAAAATCATTCTTCTTCATGTCTTCGATGATTTCCTTGATCTTATCTGAAGACTCAATCAGGTTCATTCCACTGCGTTTGATCACATTTAAAGTGATTACCTTTTGGTGATCCAGACGACCATAACTTTCCTGGTCATGAAATCCATCTTTCACTTCTGCGATGTCTTTCAGATACACATTGGCGCCAGACATGGAACGAATGATAAGATTCTCAATCACAGAGATGTCTTTGAACTCTCCACTCACGCTGAGTGAGCGCTGCATGTCGTCCATGGTAATATTACCACCAGGCACCGTTGTGTTTTCGTTTTTTACGGCCATCATGACATCATAGGTAGTCACCTTAGCGGCCTGCATTTTATACATATCGAGATTGATGAGAATCTCACGATCGAGCGCGCCTACAATGTCGACACGTGTAATCTCCTTCAACGCTTCGATACGATCTTCCAAAGCTTCTGCGTATCTCTTTAATTGTGAGATGTCATAGTCTCCAGCGATGTTCACGAAAAGGATGGGCATTTCAGAAAATTCGATTTCCTGCACAGTTGGATCATCTTGAAGATCCTTTGGTAAATCTAGTTTGGCCTTATCTACCGCATCTTTTACTTTCTGTTTGGCCTGCGGAACATCAACATCTGTATTGAATTCAACCACCACCGCAGAATAACTTTGAACAGAAGTACTGGTTACTTTTTTGACACCGGCAATCGACTTGATTTGTTTTTCGATCTGTTTGGTGACCAGATTTTCCATATCCTTCGGAGCAGTGCCGGGATAAATGGTTTGCACGTATATCGTAGGAATTACAATGTCCGGAAATTTTTCCTTTGGTATACTATTATAAGAATAGATTCCAAAAAGTGTAATAATGATCGTCAGGAGATAAACAGTTGTTTTGTTATCAATCGCCCAACTCGTAGGTTTAAATTCTTTAAATTTTTCTAACATAACCGTGGTTTTAGAGATTGATTAAAACCTGATTGACATGCCATCCACCAGATCAAGTTGACCGGTAGTGATGAGTTTATCATTTGACGCAAGCCCTTCCAGAATTTCGACTTTGCCATCATAGGTATTACCGATTTTCACGGCCTTTCTTTTCGCAATGGTTTTATTTCCTTCGATCACTGCAATGAAAACATAATGATCTTCATTGATTGTTTGCAATGCATTAATTGGAATCACCATAGCACTCGTGTTTTCATAATCGATGATTTTCATGATGGCCACCATGTTCGGATGATAATCTCCATCTGCACCAATGATAGCCACTTCAGTGGTAAATGAGCGTGTGAGTGGATCAATCATGCGCTCCACAAACGTGATTTTTGAATCAACGTTTTTGTTCAGATCAGGAAAATGCAACATGACATCTGCACCTTTTTTCACCTTTGAAGCATAGGATTCAGAAATTTCACCCTTCACTTTAAGGCCGGAGAGATTCACAATCCGAAATGCCGGGTCCATAGTCATCGCTGTTCCGATTTCACCGATTTTGAGTCCAACCAAATCAACAGTTCCGCTGATAGGCGATTTAACGATAGACATATCAATGCTTTCACGCAATATTTCTGCTTGTTTCTCAATAGATTCCTTTTGTGTTTTCGCTTGTAAAAACTGGATTTCAGAACCAATTTTTTGATCCCATAATCTCTTCTGGCGATTGAACATTTCTGTTGCCAGATCAATTTGTGGTTGAAGTGAATTCAACTGTTTTGTGTATACGTCGTGATCAATTTCTGCAAGCACCTGACCGGCACTCACGTTGTCGCCTTCTTTCACCATCACGCGAGTTACTTTGCCAGCCATTACAGGGCGAATGTCAACCGACTCATTCGCGTCAACAGCACCCTGAACATCGATATAATGTCTGAATACAGAAGGCTGAATCTCTGTTACTACAACGTCCTTCACTTTTGTGGTTTTGTTTGTATCCAGAGCAGCAAGTTCAGTTTCAAGTGCTTTGATTTTTGTGCCCAAATCAGCATAGTCCGCCTTCATCTTGTCGAGCTCTGCTTTTTTATCAGGATTTCCTCCGCATGCAACAAACAACAGCACGGCTGCGGATAAAATGCCTGCTTTCAAATAATTTAAATTCTTATTCATCTTTTTTGGTTTTGATCGTGGTGTATTAGAGTTGGTTGAGGATTTTCAGCATCGCTGTTTTGGCATTCAATAGATTAATCATAGCACCGATGTATTGTCCTTGTGCGGTTAGTGCCTGACCTTGAAGTTGAGCCACTTCAAAGCTTGATGCCATACCCTCCTTGTATTTTATGCGAGTCTTATCCAGTATTCGATTGGACAACTCCATGCTTGATTTCGAAGAGTTGTAATTTTCGAAAGCATATCGATATGCACTGCGTGCAGAATTGTATTCAAGTTGTTTTGATTGTCTGGTGAGATTAACAACGTCCTGTGATTTTTGAAGCTGAACTTTTGCAATTTCTATTTTCTTCGAGTTAGACATACCTGAAAAAATCGGAACACTTATTTGTACTCCCCATAACTGAATAGGAAACCAGGGTTTCGAAGTATCAAAGAAGTCAAATTTTTGTCGTTGCGCCTGAGCTTGCAAGTTGTAAAATGCAGAAGCAGTTGGCAAGAGTTTAGATCGTTCTGCTTTGAGATTAAGTTCCTGCATTTTCATTGCATCCTGCACAACTAATACATCAATGTTGCTTTCGAGAATTGCAGCAGAATTGAGTAGTTCAAGACTATTCTCGGCAACCATTGCTTCTGCATCTTCTTTCAAAACGACCTGCGTTTCAAGTGGCATGCCCATGCTGAACTTCAACATGTCCATTGTCAAACCAACCTGCTGGTCAGCATTCGAAATCTTGATGTCAAGATCTGTGAGCGAAAGTTGCAATTGTTCAACATCTTGTTCCTCTACAAATCCATTGACAAGAAGTTGTTGCGTATCGCCTAATGACTTGCTGATGATTTCACGACTCTCCTTGAGCAAGGAAGCATTCTTTTGAGAAATTAATGCGACGTAATAAGTCTGAGATACATTATTCTTGATATCAATCTGAGATTTCGAAACATTCTTTTCTTGCAATGACGCATAAGCTTTTGACGCCTGAAGGCCTACCAGCCACGTACCGCTAAATAAAAGTTGTGAAGCCGACAAGCCTGCCGTAACATTTTGCGGAACACCAAAACGCACTGGTGCATACTCCCCCGGAGCTCCTCCAAAAAACTGCGCTGGTACCAGCTGAGTTGGAATATTAATGTAATTATTATACTGCAAACTACCGCTTATTTGAGGCAAACCTGTTCCCAGCAGCGCATCCGATTGAAGTTTGGCTTCTAGCGCATCATAACCTGTTGACTTGACCGCGAATGCATTTTTTACTGCGTAGTCCTGTGCGTCCTTCAGCGTCAGCTCAACCATTGCTTGTGAAAAGCCCGAGCCGGACCAAACAATCAATGAAGTGAACAAGACATATTTTAATTTGAATTTCATAGATGAGTGATTTTGTTCAGATTAGTATTTTAAATTCTTCATTTTTTCTTTCAGGTAATCAAGTCCTTCGCTGCTTGCAATTCCTCGGATGTGGTATTTAAATATCTCGCGGTAGATGTCGCCGAGATTGTGTTCATTGGTTGGGAATAAATCCTGATCGAAAATGATATCGATACGCGCTATGTAAACTTTCGCAATCACATCGGCATTAAAATCTTTCCGATACAATCCTTCGCGCTGCCCCTTTTTCATGTTCATGCGAATACAATCGTAGATCGCTCTGTGGCGATTGTCTTTCATCGCGCGGGCAACTTCCGGATGATATTTCTCCAAATCATAATTGACCGATGGATGAACGTTTTGTAGCACGCTCAGCACCCAACGCATGATTTCCAGACTTTCATCGATAGCATTAAATCCCTTGTGACAGATCTCCCGAATCTCCTTGTCCTCTTTGGTGCAGAAAAATGCAACCGACTTCTTCACCAGGTCTTCTTTGTCTTTGACATAGAGGTACAAGGTTTTCTTTGACATACCGAGATACCGCGCCATATCATCCATGTTGACGCTTTTGATACCATACTTCATAAAGACACCGGTGGCATTGTCTACGATCTTTGATTCTTTCTCCTGAATTTCTTCCATTTCGGGCGCAAAAATAGTCGCTTGAGTCCCTTACGGAAACGTTTTGACCCACAAATCGTTTCCTTTGGTCGGATTGTGTCGGTGAGTTGTTGGAAAAAGGGGGTGAATGGGTGGGAAGAGATCAGATTTCAGAGGTCAGAGGACAGAGGACAGAGGACAGAAGACAGAAATGAGAGGTGAGAGGTGAGAGGCGACGGCTTCGTGATGGCGATGAAAATAATTTGGCGGAAAATTTACTCTATCAAAATTAGGAAAACGCGAACCCAAATATTCCG
>JANOVT010000299.1:0-10477 GCA_031417525.1 Flavobacteriales bacterium
GATATCACTAATCCCTTCCAGCTTGCCTTCCTTGATGAGTGCATCCTGGCGAGTTTGCATTTCTGCTTTATTGATCTGGTAAGGAATTTCTGTGATGATGATACATTCTCTGCCATCTACTTCTTCGATAGCGTGTTTGGCACGAATGACAACCCGGCCACGTCCAGTTTCATAAGCACTGCGGACTCCATCAACACCGTATATCATTCCTCCAGTCGGAAAATCGGGAGCTTTGATATACTTCATCAAGTCTTCGATAGTAATCTCCCTGTTTTCGATATAAGCAATAATACCAGTGCAGACCTCCGTCAAATTGTGAGGCGGCATGTTGGTAGCCATTCCAACCGCAATTCCGCTTACTCCATTCAAAAGTAAGTTTGGAACCTTGGCGGGCATCACCTTTGGTTCTTCGAGGGAATCGTCAAAATTCGGTTGAAAATCAACAGTTTCCTTATCCAGGTCTTCAAGTAATTCTTCAGCTATTTTTCGCAGACGAACCTCCGTATAACGCATCGCAGCCGGTGGGTCGCCATCGATGCTTCCAAAGTTACCTTGCCCATCAACCAAAGGATATCGAAGTGTCCAGTCTTGAGCCATTCTGACCATAGTGTCATAAACAGCTGTGTCACCGTGCGGGTGATACTTACCGAGTACTTCTCCAACAATACGTGCGGACTTTTTATAAGGGCGATTGGAAAGAACTCCGAGTTCGAGCATACCAAAAAGAACTCTTCTGTGAACCGGTTTCATTCCATCCCGAACATCCGGAAGTGCCCTGCTCACAATCACCGACATCGAATAATCGATGTAAGCGGTTTTCATTTCATCTTCAATGTTAATTGAAATAATTTTTTCTCCTTCTGCCATGTAATCTTAGATTGACTTGTTTTTGGTAAAATGCCTTGCAAAACAGGGAGTTGAGAGGCTAGTTCTCAATGGAAATTTCTCCATGTTTAAAGGCCCGCGAATGTAACTCAGGATAGATGAATTTGGACAGAATTTTACTGCCGATTTTTATCCACATTGAAAGCTTCTGATGTGGATAAAACAGGAAAGTAAAAACAGGAGCAAAATGAAGTTAAGTTTGGCGCCATACCTGAAATTTCAGATGCAACAAAGACACAGCGATACCAAAAAATACTTTAGTGAACAAGCGATCACTACAGAGCGGCATGTAATTCCTTATATTTCAGGGATCAAAAGCATTACTCCGGATATGCGCATTCTGGAAATTGGTTGTGGAGAAGGCGGTAATCTGGGCCCATTTCTGGATTTGGGCTGTGAAGTCGTCGGCGTAGACATCGTCGAATCTAGAATTGATAAAGCCAGAGCCTATTTTCAAGGACACCCGGCACTCGGTCGTTTGAAACTCATTCATGATGACATTTACAACAGGGATGAAACAGATGGGCTGTACGATGTGATCATCATGCGTGATGTCATTGAGCACATTCACAACCAGGAAAAATTCATGAGCTTTGTAAAGCGCTTCATGAAAGAAGATGCCGTTTTTTTTCTGGCATTTCCTCCCTGGTACAATCCTTTTGGAGGTCATCAGCAAATATGCCGAGGGAAATTCCTGTCTAAACTCCCCTTCTACCATATCCTGCCAGTTTTTCTTTATCGCAATGTTCTGAAACTGGGAGGTGAATCACAGAAGACTATTGATGATTTGCTTGAAATCAAAGAAACGGGAATCAGCATTGAACGATTTGAGCGAATCCTTGAGTCTGAGAATTTTCAACTGAAATCGAGAACATGGTACTTTATCAATCCAAATTATGAAACGAAGTTTGGTTTGAAACCCCGAATTCAAAGTCGCATTCTGACTTCCATTCCATTTATCCGCAACTTTTTTGTGACAGCCGCCTATTATCTGATTTCTAAATCACGCTAAGGAACTTCGTCACAAGTTTGGGGGTGCACCCAAATTCTTGTTTATGAAAGATTTGCGTTGCACCAATCATGTTCACAATGTACATTTGATCTTTTGACATTTTGCGCTGTAATAATCATTGAATTTCAGCCAAATTGTAACCCAATTGGATGATCCTCGTTAAAAGCAAAACCATGAACCTGAATTTGGAGTAATTCTGAAACCAGGTCATGCAAATGAAATGAACAACGAAGCCTGGCAAAATGCCACTGTTTCAAAACGAAATCGTCTAAGACTACAAGCGCATGAAACGCACTAAAACACTGGTCATCGCCCTATGGGCCGTGTTTGTGACTCAAGCTGCCTTTTCTCAAAAAGGTACTGAAGTACAACTCATCAAAGATGCCAACTCGTATTTTAATTCGGGTGAATACCTGAAAGCCTTCCCGCTGTACTCTCAGCTGGTTTCATTGTATCCTAACCATCCGGAATACAACTATAAATTTGGTGCCTGCGCCATATATAGTGAACAGGATAAAACCAAGGCAGTTCGTTTCTTGACGATAGCAACGAATAAGGGAGTCGAGGACAAAATGGCCTGGTACTACCTTGGTAAAGCTTATCATCTGAATTATCAATTCAAGGATGCGATCCGCGCTTACGAAAACTTCCTGCGGAATGCAGATCCTAAATTGGCCGCCAAGACCGATGCACAGCGTGAAATCGAAACGTGTATCTATGGCTCGAATTTGCTTTCGAACATCAAAGACATTTCAGTTATCAGCAAGACGGAAACGGATAAGGCTAATTTCTTTCGCTACTTCAATCTAGAGGCCATCGGAGGAAAAATCCTCACCATTCCTGCAGAATTAAAAACCAAATTGGATGAGAAGAGCAAAGATCCGGGTGTCATACACTATCCTGGAAATAGCACTACCATCTATTATAGTTCTTATGGAAAAGATGGGTCTTCAGGCAAAGACATTTATAAAGCACAGATTTTACCGGATGGCAAATTTTCTACACCTGCAAAGTTAGAAGGAGACATCAACACTAAATACGACGAAGATTTTTGCTTTATGCATAGTGATGGCAAAACATTATACTTCGCCTCAAAAGGTCACAACAGCATGGGCGGATATGATATTTTCAAATCCATCTACGATTCGAAAACAATGACTTTTGGTACGGCCATCAATCTTGATTTTGCAATAAACACTCCGGATGATGACATTTTTTATATCGCAGATTCCTTGAATCAGAATGCGTATTTCGCCAGCGGCCGAGCAAGCGATCTTGATCACCTAAATGTGTACAATGTGCTGGTTGAAACGACCCCACTTCAGATTGTTTACATCAAAGGTGAATTCATCAGTGAAATTAATCCTGAACAGCACAAAGCCGGAATCAAAGTAATGGATATCGGATCAAGCCGGATGGTTTGTGATGGTATTTCCGGCGGTAGCAATGGCGCTTACCTCATGTATGTGCCTAAATCGGGTGAATATCAGTACAAGGTTATCACAGAAAACAGTCCGAAAGTTCATGAGGTCAAAGTGGTTGTGCCAAAATTCAATGAGCCGGTTGCATTGAGACAGGAAATGCGCCTGATCACAGAAAATGGTCAGGATAAGCTTGTGGTAACTAATTTTTTCGAAAAACCGCTTGATGAAGATTTGTCCACACTTGCAGCTGAAATGCTTCGCAAGAAATCGAATCTCGATGTCAATACTACACGTGAAAGCCTTGCTGAGGCCTCACCGTCAAAGTCAAGTTCACCAGGTGGTGAATTGACAACTTTTGATAAAACGATCACCAATGCTCCCATCGCAGCAGGTTTCGCGAATGGAACTACCATAGCAACGGTGATCAACGATATGCAGAACGAATCGTCCAAAATCAATCAATTTGTGATAGAAAGCGATTTAAAGCGAGATAACAGTTTTGCATTCGCATCAAAAAAATATAAGGAAGCCGATGTGGCTTTGAAGGAGGCAGAATCTATTCGCAAGAACCTGGGTAACATCACTACGGATGAAGATATCAGACAATTGCGAAAATCCGTTGAACTCACTGACCAGGCAGAGCGACTTCAGATGGAAGCAAAAGCTGCAATCAACGCTGCTGAGTCCATTCAACAATATAAAATCTCTGAAAAAGATCGAGCAACTCAATTGGATGCTCAGATTGCTTCACTGAAAAGTGCAGAGTCTAGTTCTAATTATGAGAGTGCTGTTTCGATATTGACAGCGGAGAAGGATCGTCAGACAAATTTGCGTGATGGCAACGGCAACACTCCCGTGGCTGAACTGAGCGCAAAAGTGAAAGCTCGTGAATCAGAACAACAGCGTGAAGAACGCAAATTGAATGATTTGCGTGACAAAGAAAAAGAGTTAGCCGGACAAACCAGTGCAGCTGAGTCAAAAATGAATGCTGCTAAAAAGGAAAAAGATAAACAGGTTGCTGCGAATGAATACGCAACAATTAAATCAGAACTTGACAATACAAGAAAAAGTATTGTGACTCAAACTTCGAAAGTCGAAAAGAGCGGTTTTGATGCACAGTTGGCACAATCCAACGTGAACTTCTTTACACAAATTGCGGGAAATTCTTCCTATGGTTTAGATGAAAAAGACAAAGTAAAATTAAGCGATACTGAAAAGTCTATGCTCAGTATGCGTTTGGAAGAAATGCGAAACCGAGTAAATGCTCTGGAGATAACCGATCCACAAATGTTGGCTATCATCACAGATGAATCTGCCAAATCAAGCACTACGGCTGTCACTTCATCCATGGGTAATAGTACTTCTGCTACAAATTCAAATACTGCGGCAGCGAGTGTTTCTGATCGTTCTACAGAAGTTAAATCAACTGTAGGCAATACTTCAGAATCCGCTATGGCATCCTCTATTCGTTCTAAAAATGACGCAACACTTGCGCGTATCGGCAACACTCCGGAACTAGCGCCATCAAGAAGAATGATTCTTGCTCAGAGTCTCACTGAAACTGACAATTCAATTCGCATTCTTGAGTCTAAGCGACTTAGTGGAGACTTTACAGAAAAGGACAATGCCGATCTCGCTTCACTAACAACACTGCACATTGAACTGAAGAACACCATCGCCAGAGATGGTGCAAATCCACCGGCTGTTAGCGGTGAAGAGCTGCGAGCTATTTATTCCAGTGTCTCACCTGATTTCAATGAAAAAACACTTGCAATAACGAATTCGCAGGGAACTGAAATCGACCGAAGCATGCGAATGATGGAGTATAAAAATGCGTTGCTTGAAAAATTGAAACAAGCAAGAAACGTAAACTCTACATCAGCATTCAACGAAAGTGATGTCAACAAATTGAGTCCTTATTCAAAACAAGATCAGCAGTACGAATCAGCAATTATTATCTTGACAAATGAGACAGGTGATGTTAATCAATATAAGGCTGCCTATGAGACCGAAAACAAAGCGATCATAGAAAGTGATGCTGTTTTTGCCGACAAACTTCAAAATCAGATCACAGTAACTGAAAGTTACACTGAAGTACTGGGCATGATGGAATCAGCGAAAGAGCGCGAACTTCTTCAAGCCATAGACGACAATGAGCGTTCTGTTCTCAATCAACAGTTGGTTGAAATCCGAAATGAGGAGCAGACAGCATTTAAGAAACTTGAAACCTATCGCCATGATCTCCAGCTTACGGCATCCGCTGCTGATCCAACAACAACGTCCACAAGCAATAATCCGGAGTCATCACAGACTTTGGAAGACATGATGGAAGCGTCAGGTCAGGCACAATCTTCTGCGACTGAGGCAGCACCAACAGAAACTGAATCGGTGGATGATATACAAACAAATGCTGTGAAGATTGAAAAAATGTTTAAACGTCAGGAGGAATCTGAATCCATTTTCGCTTACGAATCAGGATCGTTTGAAGAGATTGTTGCACAACACATGACTCCGGAACTTCAATTAAAGAACCGCGAGAAAATCAGTGAATTGAATGATGAGATTTTCTTGATTGAAGCAGAAATGGAAAATGAACAGAGTCCTGCTAAGCTAAGAAAACTCGATTACAAAGCCGAACAAGTGTATCTGCGCCGATCTTTAATTGAAATCGACAATTCCACCAACATAGCTAAAATGACCAGGCTTGAATATGATGAAGAGCTGGCCAAGGCAAATGAACTTTCAGGCACCAATACTGAAAAGATTGAAAGTAAACTGATGATCCGTGAAGAGATCAAAAGGCTGAAACGTGAAGCGGATGTGCACATGCGCAACGCAGGTGAAATCCGCGAGAAGGCACCTGCTATCCAGGATGATATCGAACGAGCAGATTATTATCGTCAGGCTTTTGCAAAAGAAGCGTTGGCAATCGACAATCTTCGCAAGATCCAGACTATTTGTGAAAACCTCGACATGTTGACTCAATACAGCGAACAAGACCTTGCTCAATTACGTGCCGGAAAAGTTCCTTCGGAACATCTTGCTGCTGCAATGACCAATGCCAGTGCTTCTGAGGTTGCGAATGCAACAACTACCGAAGAAGATACGACAGAGGTTCTGACCGACTCTGCTTCTGTAACAGCCATCGAACCGGCAACATCAGAAATGGTTGACTCGTCTGCTGAAACTACATCTTCACAGGAAGTGGTTAATATGGATCGTTCCTCAGAGAACCCGACGAATCAGGTTGTCAATTTTTCCACCACTGATGACGGATCCATTGTGACGGATCGTAAATCGATCACAGCAGATGATTCAGGAAATGTAAGTATGACACTTGCAGTGAATGAGCCTGTGAAATCGGAAACATCCGAATCCACAATATCTCCGGTTGAATCAAATGTTTCTGAAACGGATTCGGATACAGAAGTGTTGATCCGTTCTCATCCTGTATCTGTTGAATCTACATCGATCGTTTCAAATACAAAATCGGATGTAGCTAATTCCGCATCAACCACAATTGCAAACATTGCTGCAAATACACCCGCAGCATCGAATGCCGGCGCCAGAGCATCGGCCAATTCTTCTGCGAATGCCGAAGACTTTTATTATAGTATGCCGGACATCCTGGTAGCCGATTTGTTCAAACGCACAACCCGCGCCGTTTACTCAGAGAACAAACCTATTCCTGTAGATGCAGAAATGCCAAAAGGAGTTTATTATAAAGTACAGGTTGGCGCATTCAGAAATGATATTCCGCAAAATCTTTATGATGAATTTGCACCGGTATGTGGCGAGAAATTATCCAACGGCATCACCCGATACACAGCAGGATTTTTCATGAAATATGAAAATGCAGATGAGATAAAAAAGGAAATCAGAGCGATTGGATATTCAGATGCGTTTGTAGTTGCTTTCAGAGATGGTAAACGAATTCCATTGTACGAAGCAATGTCTAAAACGGATGGTACAAACTTCACAGCTGCGATTGAAAAAGAGTACGTTTATGGTGATAAAGGAGAGGCACCAAAAGTGGCAACAACTTCTGCAACGACCAATGCGGTCACTTCAACTGAGTTACCAGTTGTTCCTGATTATTATAAAGGAACACCAAATGCGGTAAGTGCGGCACAAGTGGAAACGGTGAAAGGCCTTTTTTATACCGTTCAGGTAGGTGTATATAGCAAACCTGTGCCAGCGAAAAGCATTAAAAACATCAGTGGTTTGAACAGTGAACTCACTCAAACGAAGAAGATCCGATATACAGCCGGAAAGTATACTTCCATGATGGCAGCAGTTGAAAAACGTAGTGAAGCCAAAGGGCTTGGAATTTCTGATGCATTTATTACAGCATACTATAATGGACGGAGAATTAGTCTTTCAGAAGCTGATCAATTGCTGAGAGATCAAGGACCTTCCGTGCTTGCTAAATAGAAAAAATGATTTCAAAAAAAAGCTGCTTCTTATTGAAGCGGTTTTTTTTTGAGCAATTCATAACAGGTTATGAACAAGTGTGTCTTTATATTTGCATCCAATAATGGATATGCTGACAGAAGTCACCTCAGGAATCAGGATCACAGTGTCGACACGCTACGAGGAAAACCTCAGCAGTGCGTTGATGGAGAGTTTTGTTTTTTCTTACCACATCACAGTGGAGAATCAGAACGATTTTCCCGTTCGATTGCTGAGACGCCATTGGTTCATTTTTGATTCTGTGGCATTAAAGCGTGAAGTGGAAGGACCTGGTGTTGTTGGTGAAACTCCACTCATCCTGCCAGGCGAGTTCTATAGCTATAGCAGTGCCTGCGATTTACGTTCACTCAGAGGTACCATGTCCGGGTTCTATACAATGCAGCAACAAGGATCAAGAGAGTTTTTGCATGTAAGCATTCCGAAATTCAGTCTGGAAGTTCCTTTCTGTAAGAACTGATCCATCAATACTTGAAATTTCCTCGGATTGTCGACAGTGGATTTCAATTTTGACAAATCCCAATACTTCCTTCGAACAAATCGAGGTATCGCCGCTGGTGGCATCACTTTGATTGTTTATGCCATCTTTAGTCTGTTTCCGGTATTAGCAGGTATTTTGTACCGAAATGGTTTTTTTCAAATTTTTCGACTGCTTTTCGACTATTCAATTAATCTGCTCCCCTTTCCCCTGCTCTATCTGGAAGTTTTGATTCTGCCTTTTGTCTTGTTTTTTTATGGGAAAAAATTCCAGGGTCGAAGAGGCCTACTTCTTCTTTTCCCAATGAATCTTTTAGGATGGATAGTTGCACTCTTCATGTGGATGTGGGGATTCAATTATTGTTGTCCGGATATTCTTTCTGATGAAGAGCAAAATGGAATGTCAGCGACTGAACTTTTTGAGTTTGGCAAATACGTTTCAGAAGAATTGAAGCTGAATTCAGGTCCACACTTGGTCAACCTGGAGCAAGAGATTAGTCATCATCTTATTCAGGAATCGGTTGAAGAACAGATTCAGAGTTATGGCATTCTCACTTTAGGAAATCCTAAATTCAATGAGATAGGTATGCACGCTGTCATGCGTCGACTTGGTATCGCAGGAATTTACATTCCATTTACTGGTCAGGCACACGGAGATAAAAGTTTCCTTCCTGCAACTTCATTTTTCATCATGGCCCATGAGCTATCACATGCTTATGGTGTAACCAGCGAAGCAGAGGCAGATTTTATGGCCTATGTCTCACTAAAAGAAATGAATACAAAAGAACGCTCAGCGCTTGATTTCAGATATTTCGCCGATCTGGAACTGCTGCGATCTATTCGATACCAGTTACACCAATCCGATTCGACTCTTTTCAATTCCCTCGACACGCTCATTTCGTTGAATGTGATGAAAGACATTGTTGCAATCAGAAACAACGCTCGCAGTTATCCAGAATATTTTCCTGGAATGCAAGAGACAGTCAATAATCAATACTTAAAATTGATGGGAGTCAATGATGGTGTAAAAAACTACGACCGCTTCGTAGACCTCGCATTTATTTATCACAAAAAGAAAAACAATCCGCAATAAGCTTTTATGGTGCTGTGTAAAGAATGCTCAGTAAGTCTTTCATGTCAGACATCGGTATCGAATTTGTAGGTGCGATCTGCCATGTATAAACCTGCCCTGTAGCTTCTACTGCACTTAGGGTTATGGCGTTTCCACTTGTTGTATAATTTGCTGATGGAGCGACCTCCACGGATTTTGTTGTAAGAATGGGGCCAGCTTCTTCCAAAGACTTTGTCGTTTGATCAAAATTCGTTGCTGTGCCAGTGGCCTCCTGAGCCTTCTCCTTTTCGGTGTATTTATCTTTGAGCGCATCACTCGTTTTCTTCGAGCTCAATTCTTCCAAATTCAAATCCTCTGACAATGCACTTTCCGCATCATCTGCAGCATAGACCTCTTCGACAACAGATGGAACATTTTTCATCTCCGATTCTGCAAATGAAGGTGCTTCATCGGCACTTACCTCATTGATATGTGCGACCTGATCTGAAGCCACTTTTGGTGATGGCGGATATTCTTTTACTGTTAGATTATCTGCAAATAAATTTTCTCCTTCTGCATCTATTTCTGCTGGAGTCGATTCAGAGTTTTTAATTGGAACATTCTCTGCGGCTGCCCATTGATCATTTTTAATATTGAAGAAAAAGACAACAGCAACGAGCACAATAACGCTGGCAAAAGCAACCTGCAAAGCCGGCCTGCGATACCACACTACCTCTGGCATTGCAAACAATGAGTTCAGCCAAATCCTAAATCCACCTTTTTTCTCTTGTGCAAACTCTTGCATCAATGCCATTTTGATCGACGGATCTGGTTCCAGCCAATCGGAAGCCAGCGCTGCATCATGTAGTTCAAACAAGGTTTTTCTCAGGCTTTCATATTCATCCTCGCCTTCGACATGCTGAAGTATAAAACTCTTTTCTTCTTCGAATAACTCGTTGAATTGTTTGTGCATCAACAGTGATTCGATATCTTCAGGATCATATTTAAAATTTGTTTCCATGTTTCCGATCTTCAGATTTGTGTCATTAAAAAAGTGGTCAACCAAATCGCAATTCCCTCAAACACTTTAAGTTTTTTGTTGAGTTCTTTCAATAGATAAAATAGTCTCGATTTCACTGTGCCTTCACTTACCTGCAT
>JANOVT010000300.1:0-14392 GCA_031417525.1 Flavobacteriales bacterium
CGACAAATTTTCAGAACTCTCAGCTTTCTTCGATTGTGTATTGGTGGATGCTCCATGCAGTGGCGAAGGAATGTTCAGAAAGGATTTGAATGCGCGTTCTGAATGGTCTGAGAACAATGTTGCTCAATGCAGCATTCGTCAAAGGGAAATTATATCGAACGTGCTGCCTTCGTTAAAGCAAGGCGGTTACCTGATTTATTCGACTTGCACATTCGCTCCGGAAGAGAATGAAATGAATTGCGCCTGGTTAATTGATTCAGGAGAATTGGAATCTGTTACTGTTGAAGTGGATGAGAAATGGAATATTGATACTGTGAAGGGTGAAGGATTTCATGCACTGCGTTTCTTACCGCATAAAGTTGAAGGGGAAGGTTTTTTTATTGCAGTCTTCAGGAAGAAGACAGAACAGGTTGCAACACACCGGCGTCCAAAAATCATTTTCGAGCAAGTAAACAAAAAGGAAATGCTCATAGTTGAGAAGTGGACTTGCGGCACATTGAATTTGTGTAAAGGACCGGACCAGAATATTTATGCATCACCTTTTACAGCAATGGAGTTGAACGAACTTGCCCAACAGTTTTATATCACGATGCCTGGTGTGGAGTTGGGACGAATCATTCGAGAAGATTTTATACCTGCTCATGCATTAGCTCTTTCAAGATTGTATGATCATGATTTGCCATCTGTTGAATTGAACCGGGATGATGCCTTGTCATATCTCCGTGGAGACAGCACAATGAGTTTTGAAGGTATTGGATGGCATTTAGCCAACTTTGATGATCATCCACTTGGCTGGATAAAACTCATTAAGAATCGGATGAATAACTACTATCCCAAAGAATGGAGAATCCGGATGCGATGAACATCCGGATTCTGTAGGTTAGATAGGTCTGTTGAATGTTTTATTGTCAGAAAGCTGTGATCTTAAACTCTGTTCGACGATTGAATTGATGTTCTTCTTCGGTGCACTTCACGTCGTTTTTGCAATGGTTGAGTATGAGTTGTTCACCATAACCTTTGCCATAAAGACGATCAGCTGCAATTCCTTGTGAGGCGATGTAAGATGCCGCCGATTTAGCACGTTTATCAGAAAGATCGAGATTGTACTGATCGCTACCTCTTGCATCGGAATGAGATCCCAACTCGATTTTCATCGTTGGATTATCCTTCATGATTTGAACGAGTTTGTTCAACTCGTTGGCAGCATCCGGACGAATATCCCATTTTTTGTAGTCATAATAGATATTGTCAAGTCTTACTACTTCACCAACTTTTGCTTTGAATAATTCGAAGTCGTGTGTATGAATTTTATTGGTTGGGTCATTGGTCTCAAATGAATGTGTTTGTCTGGCGTACTCTGTTTTGGTGGCTTCGAGCAAATACTTTCTGACCTTGTTCAGTTGAAACATGTAAGAGCCATTTTTGCCAATCAAGGTCGAGTCGATGAGGATTGTATCACCGCTTGTGATTTCAAAAAGTTTTACCATCGCGCCTTCGGCAGCAGCATCATTTTCTGCATACAGAACGCGTCCGTTCGACATGTAATCAATTTTTTGCATCTTCATATCCACGTGTTCGAGATATGCAGAGCGTGGATCAGGTTTGCCTTTTCCTTCACCCGGTTGGTAGTTTTGTTTCGTGCCGGTCACAATCACTTCCTTTTTATAGGGAGCTTTGATTTTGTAATTACCGTTCGCATCCGTCATAACTTGTAAAACAGAGCCATCATCTGTTGGAACTGTGATCATCACGTTCTGAAGCGGCAATAAGGATTCAGCATCGACTACATTTCCGCTGACAATCAATGTATCAACAGGTTCCAATACGAATTCATAAATGTCATCATCACCTTTTCCCTTGCTTCTGTTGCTGCTGAAGTATCCGAAAGTTTCTTCCGGAAAACAAATCAATCCGAAGTCATCATAGTGTGAATTGGCGGGATATCCTACGTTTCTGGCTGGTTTATCATTTCCAGGGTTGGTATAAAAAACGTCGAGACCACCTAATCCAAGCAAACCATTTGATGCGAAGTAAAGTGTGCTATCACCAACCATAAACGGAAACATCTCATCTCCGGAGGTGTTGATTTTGGTGCCTGCGTTCTGCGGATTAGTCCAGGATTCACCTTGTTTATCACAATAGTAAATATCCGTTCCACCTTGTCCTCCGGGCATATCGCTAATGAAATACATGCGATTGCCACTGCTGTTTAATGCAGGATGTCCGACGTTGTATTCTTTGTTGTTATAAGGAAATTTTTCAAGTTCACCCCAGGTGCTTTCCGTGACGTTATACTTTGTAAGGTAAATACCTAGAAACAGTTTTCCTGATTTTGATTTGTCGACGTTTCCCCGATTAAAATTATTGCGGGTGAGGAACATGGTATTAGATCGCGGTTCATAAGTCATGGTGCCCTCGTGATAGCGTGAATTTACTTTGTCTTCCATAGCATCGCAGCCAGTGAGAGAACTATCAAGGGCAAGGCTTGTTTGATAAACGTTTAAGTAAGGTTGTTGGGTACGTGTATATATACGTTGATCCTTTTTGGCACTTCCACGGGAAGAACTAAAAATGATTTTTCCATTAATGAAAAATCCTGGTGCAAAATCTGAAGTTGCGGAATTAATGATCGAATTTTTAATAGTATAAATCGCAGAATCACGCAGGATGATATTCCAGAATGTGGGATTGTCAACATATCTTTTTGCGATATCATCATTTGGATTGGTCACAAGAATTTTTTTATAGACGTCAATAGCTTCATCGTACTTCCCCTGGAACTTCAGGACATCTGCCAATGCCCGCAGGTCGTCTTTTTTTGCAACACCAAGCTTAATGAGCTGTTTGTAATATCCTTCGGAGGCAATGAGCTGACCTGTTTTTCTGTCACAATCGGCAACTCGTCTGAGGGCAGTAGTATCATTTGCATATTTAGCTGAAGACAACACGTCCCTATAAATATTACCAGCTGTGATAAAATCAAAAGACTGGTAGTAATTCTCCGCAAGTTTCATCTTTGACTTTTGCGCAGTACCGGCAAAAGGTAATAGTTGGAGGACTATTCCTGCGGTGAAAATGTAAATTAATTTTTTCATCTCTGTTTTTGCAGTGGATTGTTCGTGTTAGAAATAGCGCGGCGAAACGTCACCCGGAAATCCTCTGATAAGGTCAAATCCCAGCATGACTTCATGTGAGCCATCACTGTATTTGCGTATATCTGATAAAGTATAGTCGTAAGCGTAACCAAGTTTAAACCTGTTGTTGATCTCATATTGCAGCAATACACCGGCTGCATCATCCCAACGATACATTACGCCTGCCCACAATTTTTCATAGAATAAAAACTGCGCAGTAACTTCAGCACCAATTGGTGCGCCGTTCACAGCTTTAATGAGAATGGTTGGTTTGAATTTCGTGTAATACGAAATGTCAAATACGGCACCTGCGATCAAAAACATGTGTTGTTTTTCTTTGTTGTTCATGAAGTCCGGCAATTCACCATCGATCAATTTATTCTGTAAAAGTTTTGGAATGGATGCACCGGCATAGAAGGTTTTGCTGTAATACATCACTCCAAAACCAAAATTCGGAAGCATCTTACTGCTGATGTTGGCATTGAAAGTATTGTCGTCTTCATAGTAGGGATTCAGATCAACAAGATTGGCACTAAAAAGATTTGTTCCTGCCTTTAGTCCAAATGCCAATCGTTTGGAGCCCATAAATATTCTATAGCTCGCATCGAGATAAAATCCAGTTTGTTTCACCGGTCCATGCGCATCATTCACCACACTACCCCCGATACTGATATTCTCATTTTTCAATGGAGAATGAATGGTCAATGTTTGTGTAGTTGG
Source organism: Flavobacteriales bacterium (assembly GCA_031417525.1). Lineage (GTDB taxonomy): Bacteria > Bacteroidota > Bacteroidia > Flavobacteriales_D > Sanyastnellaceae > JAIBBG01. Next base: position 3,855 of record JANOVT010000300.1, read on the forward strand.
TGCACCTTTAAAATTAACCCACTGCGATCGATGCAATGCAACAGCGCTCAATCTATCTGCGCTGCCGGCATAAGCTGGATTAATGCTCAATGTATTGAACATGTATTGCGTGAACATTGGGTCTTGCTGTGACCATGACTTCAGACTAAACACTGAAATCAATAGAAGTAAGATGACCGGAAGGTGACCTCTACTTTTTTGAAGATTCGAAATTATTTTATACATGCTTTTCAGTGTTTATCGTTTTAAGTAAACATATCCTGTGAATACTTTATCCGGAACTTCTTCGTACTCGGATCCGATACTCAAGACGTAGTAATAGGTCGAAACAGGAAGTTGCTCTCCAATGGTACCCGGCGCACTGGATGTGCCATTCCAATCTCCTTTGTAAGGATGCGCACTATACACCTGTGCACCCCATCTGTTGAAGATCTGAATATTGTTGTTTGGATAAAACCCAAGATTTGAAATGAAGAATTCGTCGTTTGTTCCATCTCCATTCGGCGAGAATGCATCCGGAATTTTTACTGTCTCACAATCTTCAAGTACAAAAATGACTGTATCAGAAGTCGAACCGCAAAGTCCATTGTTGATAGTCCACAATAATGTGTCGTAAACACTTTGTAATGGACTTGTAATTGCTCCAAGATAAGTCACCAGTGCATCTTCTGATTGAGGATTTTCTATATCCGCAGGACTATTCAACACGGTCCAGACACCGGATGCAGGGAATACAGCTTCATTGCCCATCAGATTAAATGCAGTGAATTGTGTTGCGCAAATGGTCGATCCATCTCCGGCATCTGCAATCGGTTGTAATGGATCATACACCGTTACACACATGTCATCTGAAGTAATTCCACATGCTCCATTATCAATCGTCCAGGTGAAACAATTCAATCCAACCGGCATGTCAGTAATGACTGCATCGGGAGCATTCGGATTGTTGATGGTACCATTACCACCTGTCCACACTCCGTTTGCCAGGCCATTAATACTTCCAACCAGATCACTTCCCTGAAGGGTGTAGGAGTCAACCTCGCCACAAAATAAAGTATCTTTTCCTGCGTAAGCACTTGCCACTTCAGAGTCATAGATGTAAAACCAAACGGTATCAGATGAAATTCCATTCGCACAAGAACCGTTGTAAACATGCCAGACAAAGGCACTTTCATTGAGTGCGAGACCGCAAGCCGTGGTGGTGGATGCAGAAGTATCCGCAATGGTTGATGTTACATCACCGGCAATTTGTTCCCACCAACCATAAGCAGGATATAGAGGAACAGAACCTTGAAGATCAACACAATTTGGTGGGTCGCAGAAGATGGTGTCATTGTTAACGCTGGCCGATGGTGATGACGGATCATAAACAAAAACTTGCATCGTATCAATGGTCACACCACAATCTCCGTTATCAAATGTCCAGATCAGTTCTGTGATACCAATCGAGAGATTGGTCACTGTAGAAACAGAATCAAGTGCGTTGGCGATGACCGGATCACCTGGATGTGCACCTAATGTCCATTGGCCGATACCGGGAAAGGTAACTTCGCTTGCTGCCATAGTCACCTGACTTACGGGTGAACAGATTTCTAAATCTATACCGGCATTTGCAATCGGCGCTGTAGCATCATAAACATAAATACTCACAGCATCAACGCTTTCCGGATTGCAAGGGCCATTGTAGACATGCCATTCAAAAGTGTGAATTCCAACTGTAAGGAAATCGACCGTTGCATTTGGATCTAAAGTGTCGCTGATAATTCCATTAAATGATATCGGAACCCAGACAGCGGTGGATGGAATTGCCGGTGTATTTGCATCAAGTATAACCAGTGAGATTGGCGTGCATATTTCTGCATCATTACCTGCCAATGCCATTTGTGGATTATCAGGAAAGACATGAACGATTACCGTATCGACGGTTATGGCATTTTCACATGGCCCGTTGTTAATTGTCCAGGTGAATACATTATCACCATCTGTCAATCCGCTTACTCCGGTAATGTTATTCGTTGGAGCATCGAAAGTTCCTGTTCCGCTGATAAGTGTCCAGACTCCTGTTGCCGGAACGATAGGAAGATTTCCCTGCAACGTTGTGGAAGTTTCAGGGAAACACAATTCAATATCGGCTCCCGCATTCGCCGGTGGCTGTGCCTGATCATACACATAAATGCAAAGATTATCCGATGGAATGTTACTGTTGCAATTGCCATTGTAAATCTCCCACGTGAAGCAATTTATTCCAACAGGTAAATCGGAAATTTCTGTTTCCGGATCAGCTGGATTTTCGATTGATCCACCACCACTGATGTTATTCCATGTTCCAAAATTTGGATCTTGTGGCACTGATGCGCTCATCGTAACAGTATTTTGAGGAGTACAGATAGATTGATCAGGACCTGCGTCAACAAGAATTCCTGGATCAAATATTCTAACACACATCGTGTCGGTAGTTAATCCAACAGGACATGGACCATTGTCGACTGTCCATATCAGACATTGTGTTCCAAGACACATTTCTGTTATCAATGTGTTTGGATTGTTTACGTCATTAATGAGAATTCCGGCACATCCTTGTTCGATTGTCCACTGACCAATAGCAGGGAAGAATGGGAACGACGCTGCCATGTTCACTTCTGTCTGAGGCAGACATAATTCAATATCCGGTCCGGCATCTGCAGGTGGATTGAATTCATCGTATATGAAGATGGATACGTCATCAAAAGTTTCTGAGGCACAAGCACCATTGTTAAAGTGCCATAAGAAAATGGTTTGTCCAACAACAAGATTTGACACGAGCGTATTCGGATCATCGGATGTTTGAATGTCCACACCTGGAGTGAATGAACTCCAATAGCCAATCGCTGGTGGAGTCGGAATTGACGCGCTCATGATGTGTGTGCTCGTTGGCGTACAATAGAATGCATCCGGACCGGCGCTCGGTTGGCTTTGCCCTGGATCATTGATGATCACTGACATGATGTCACTTGACGATCCACACGGACCATTATCAATGCTCCACATAAAGTCATATTGACCAATTAATAAATTGCAAAGTGGTGTAGTACTGGATGTTGGATTTTGTATGTCGGCAATGGATGGTCCGGAAATCTGAGTCCATAATCCAGTCGCTGCACCTGAGATAAGTGAACCATTCAACGTGGTGCAAATTGCAGTCAAATCAAGAGGTGCGCAAAGAGAATCGTTTAGACCCGCGTCTGCATCCGGAAGATTTTCATCATATACATAAATTGCGATGGTGTCACTTGTCGAATTTGGAATACATGGACCATTCATGATCGTCCAGGCAAATTCATGAATTCCTGGAATCAGTCCTGATATCGTTGTGCTCGGATCTGTGACGTCAGCAATGCTACCGCTGCTGGCTCCCACGATGCTCCAAAAAGCCGTTGCAGGGAAGATTGGAGTGTTGGCAGACATCACAGCCGAGTTTTGAGGTGAACAGAATTCGATATCAGATCCCGCATCTGCAGAAGGCTGCTCTTGTTCGTAGATACGAATTGTAACTAAATCGGTGGTGTTTGTATTGTCACAAGGACCATTGTAAACGGTCCACAGGAATGTATATTCTCCAACACCAACATTTGTAATTTGTGTTGTTGGATTATTCGGTTCCAAAATATTTGCTGAGTTGCCAATGGCTGTCCAGGTGCCTACACCCGGTATTGTTGGAGTGGTGGCCTGCATGAAAATACTTGAGATCGGATCGCACCATTCTTGATCTTCTCCTGCGAAGGCCGGAATCGCTTGATCATCAAATACAGAAATATTGAGTGAATCACAAGTGGATGCATTAGGGCAAACACCATTTGAAATGCACCAACTGAATGTATTTATTCCAATAGGCAAATTGGTAATTGCCGTCTCCGGATTATCAGTGTCTTCAATGTCACCGCCACCGGCGACAAGAGTCCAAATACCGAAACCCGGTAAGTTCGCAATGTTGGCACTCATCAGTGCGCTGTTATCCGGCGTGCACATTTCCATGTCATCACCAACATTTGCTGGTTGAGTGCTATTATCATAGATGGTAATCACCATTTGGTCACAAGTCGGCGCTCCGCAAGGACCATTGTCAACGCACCATTGAAGCGTGTATATTCCTGGCACCATGTCACATACTTCTGCATTCGGATTGTGAATATCATCGAATGAAACCGTAGTTGGCCCACCGATTTGTGACCATGTTCCTTCCGCCGGGAACGTGATGCTATTTCCTTCCAGCAATGTGCAGTTGCTAAGTGTTCCGCATACATTCTGATCCTCACCTGCATTTGCGTCAGCCTGGAGTTCGTCATAAATGAAAACATCTATACAATCACTCGTTTGTGGAGGATCACATGCACCGTTACTTATCGTGTAGCAGAATGTATTCGTACCAACAATGAGATTTGTTACATCAGTTGTTGAATTTGTTGGATCGGAAATGTTTGCTCCTCCGATGGTCGTCCACTCGCCGGTGGCTGGGGATATCAATGACGTACCAATGAGCGTTGCGAAATTGTGTGGTGTACACCAGTCCTGATCTATTCCCGCATCTGCATCGGGTTGGTTGACATCATTAAGGAATATGTACATCGTATCCGTTGTGAATTGTTGCGCAAGACAAGGTCCGTTGTAGATCGTCCAGATTAAAGTATCAATTCCTTGAGCCAAATTGAATGCAGTAGTTGCGGGATCATTCACATCCACGAAGTCAGCATTAATGCCCGACATCGACCATGTTCCGAAACCAGGGGCAAAAACTGAATCGGCATCCAACAGGGTGCTGCTTTGAGGTGTGCACAGGTTTTGATCTGGTCCGGCGTACGAAGGTTGTTGTGCACTGTTGTAGATCGTAATGACTACTTCATCGGCTTCAGATCCGCATGCTGAATAATTGAGGCTCCACTGAAAAACATACACTCCAATTTGAAGTCCGGTGATAGTAGCAAGCGAATCATTTACATCACTAATCCCTGCGATTGTTGGCCCACTTATCTGAATCCATGTTCCTTCACCTGGTGAAATGGCACCGTCTGCATCCATGACGGTTGAATTTGCCGGAGAGCACAACTCCTGATCAATTCCGGCATTCGATGGAGGGAATCCACTGTTGAATACACAAATAGTTACGGTGTCTGTTGTAATCGGGTTTGAACAAACGCCATTATTCACAGTCCAAACGAATTCATAACAGCCAATGTTGAGATCACCAACTTCTGAATTGTGTAATGTTGGATTTGTAATCGTTGCTGTGTTTGGACCACTAATTTGTGTCCACAATCCTGTTGCAGGAAGTATGGGTAGATTACCTTCAAAATTGGTAGTGTTTTGTGGTGTACACATGTCCTGATCTGGTCCTGCATCTGCGCTAGGTTGGTTGATCGGAAAGACATCTATACAAATGACATCAAAAGTGGTTCCGGCGCCACATCCACCGTTGTCAATAGTCCATTGAAAACAATTCGTACCAACCGGAATGTTTGTGATGACTGTATTGGGATCATTTGGATCCACAATAGTTCCTCCACCTGTAATGAGTGTCCAGGTTCCAATCGCTGGACTGACTGCAGAATTTGCTGTCATCGTAACGTTATCAAGTGGTGTACAAATAGCTTGATCTGAACCTGCATCTGCAATCGGTGCGTTTGTGTCATAAATTTCAATGATCATTTGATCACATGTATTCGCATTAAAACATGCACCATTGTCCACGCACCATTCAAGCACATAAGTTCCAACAATCAGATTGCTGATGTTGGCATTATTCGAATTTATTGAACTAAAGGTTGGTGTGTTTGGCGAGCTGATTACAGTCCATGTACCAATGGCGGGAGAAATAATGGGATTTGCAGCAAGGGTTGTAGACGCGGTTGGAGTGCACAATACTTGATCAAGACCTGCATTTGCGATTGTCTGACTATCGTCAAACAAACAAACTTGTACTTCATCAAATGTTGAAGGTGGAGTGCAGGCACCATTTGAAACGGTCCATCTGAAAACATAACATCCAACTATCAGATTTGACACATCAACTTGAGATAAATTCGGATTGTTGATCACTGCTGTATTCGGTCCACTTACTTGAGTCCATAAACCTGTGGCCGGTGATATGATACTATTCGCTGTTAATGTTGTGAGGTTAACGGGCTCACACAATTCCATGTCAGTTCCGGCATCTGCTATGAGCTGATTGTTGTCGAACACCTCAATGGTTACTTCGTCGAATGTGAGCGTTGGACTACACGCTCCATTGTCGATTGACCAACGCATGATATAAGTACCTGTGACAAGATTACCTAGTGTAGTCGTTTCATTGTTTGGAGAAAACGTTGGAGTATTTGGCCCACTGATCAACGTCCAGGTTCCTACCGCGGGGCTATTTGCAAAGTTCGCTGCTAGTGTTACTGAATTTTGTGGTAGACATATTTCCTGATCAGGCCCGGCGTTCGCAGGTGTCTGGGCATTGTCGAAATAGTCTAGAATCATAGCATCTGCCGTGCTGCTGCACGGACCATTATCAACTGTCCAGGTGAATGTATACGAAGTACCCGGTGTGAGATTGCTCACAACCGGATTGTGAATGGTGTTGTTGGAAATATTCGGGCCTGTTGGATTCACCGTCCAGATACCTGTTGATGGAAGAGTTAAAGAATTTCCAGACAAAGTGATCGTAGTGACGTCACTACAAACATCCTGATCAGGTCCGGCATTTGCTGCAGCCTGATTTGAATTGAAGACATCCACTGCTACATCATCACTCAGTATGGTAGGATTGGTACATGGTCCGTTATCAATGGTCCATCTGAATACATTGTGGCCGATAGGAATATTTGTGACGGCGGTTGCAGAAGTAAATGGACTTACAATGGTTCCACCACCACTTACAACTGTCCATACACCCGTCGCTGGACTTACCAAATTATTCCCAACCAGTGAAGTATTCGGATTGGTTGAACAAAGTTCTTGATCACCACCTGCAGCAGCAGCTGTTTGGCCTGGTGCATACACTCTTATCTGTACAGTATCGTTTGCACTGCCGCATGGGCCATTGCTGACTGTCCAAACAAAATTATGTGCACCAACAGGAAGCCCAGTAACAGTGGCGGTTGGACTATTCAGTGGAGATACTGTTCCCGATCCAAGAACAGTCCAGTTGCCTGTAGCAGGTGACACTGGAATATTTGCCGCCATGGTCGCAGTGACACTTCCTCCTGCACAGAACTCCTGATCCGGACCCGCTGTAGCAATAGTGGCGGTGTTGCTGAATACATTTACGATCACATCATCAGTGAAATTTCCGCACGCGCCATTACTTACAGTCCAGCGATATGTATTAATCCCTACGGGAATGTTCGTCACTATCGGGTTCGCCACATTGGTGCTGGAAAATGATCCACCGCCAGTGATCGTACTCCAGCTTCCGGTAGCCGGAAGGGTTGCAACCGTTGCGGCAAGTGTTGCACTATTCGTTGGTGTGCACATGTTTTGATCAGGTCCTGCATTCGTACTCAATATCTGACAATTGAAAACATTGATGATCATATTATCGCAGATAACCGGATCACATGAGCCATTGCTAAGACACCAGGTGAAGGTGTAAACTCCGGGAGTAAGATTCGTCACTCCACTGGTCGGACTTGTTGGTGCAGTAATAATCGGTCCTGAAGGCGCAACAGTCCATGTTCCTGCTCCAGGAGCTAAAGCTGCATTACCAGCAAGTGTCGCCGAGAGCGGTGTTCCGCTATAAGTGAAATTCTGATCCAGTCCTGCATTTGCTGCCGGTTGCGACACAGGGAATACAGTGATGGTGACATCATCGAATAAACCATTGTTAGCACAATTACCATTCGCAACAGTCCATCTGAATGTATTGATACCATTGCTCAAACCGTTCACAACGGAAGTTGGTGAATTTGGATTGACAAACGATCCTGTTCCCGTGATAGTGCTCCATGTTCCGATTGCTGGTGAAGTTGGTGCTGTCGCTCCCATGGTAGCTGAGTTATTCGGCAGACAAACAGTTTGGTCTGCACCTGCGTTGACAGGTGAACCGGGACTATAAACAGAGATGCATACTTGATCTGTACTGTTGCCACAAGGGCCGCTCGTAATCCGATAATTGAAACAATAAATTCCAGGCTGAGTTAACCCGCTGATGGATGTTGACGATGTTGTCGGTGATGAGATACCGGGAGTTACAGGGCCACTGACAAAAGTCCAGAGTGCTGTATTCGCTCCAACGAGCGAGTTGCCAACTAAAGTAACTGTCGTAAACGAACCAATACATCTTGTGAGATCAGCGGGCGCAATCGCTGTTTGAATATTCGGGTAAACACAAATGACCACAGTGTCTTTCGTTTCTCCGCCTGGACATGGGCCGTTTCCAATATTCCATTCGAAATTATTGCAACCTGCGCAAAGATTCGTAACAGGTGCAGAAGGGTTGTTGATATTAAAAATGGTTCCACATCCTCCAAAAATTGTCCATGTTCCAGTTGCGGCAGTGCCCGGATTGTTTGCACAAAGAGTGTAGGAAGTTGTTCCACAAAGCACAACTGTGTCAACTGCATGATTTAATACTGTGGGATAGCAGATGTTGGCATCAGCGATGGGTGGTGTTCCATTGTAAACATAAATAGTTACAACGTCGACGTTCTGATCGCATGGATAGTCCTGATGCCAAATAAAAATATTTGATCCAAGTTGTAAGCCAGTGACATTTACTGTCGTTCCGCCGGCTGCATCCACACCGGCAATAGCCGGTGAATCGAAACCACCAGAAATGGTGCCTGGCCCGGTAAGTTTTGTCCAATAGCCTGTTGAAAGAGGATCTGGACTAATAGCAGTAAGTGTTGTGAAATTTGTTGGTGAACACAATTGTTGATCGGGTCCGGCATTCAAAGGCGTATTCGGATTCACCACGATGATCGTGATCTGTAATGTTCCTGTTACTCCAAGGTTGTTGGTGACCGTAAACGTTATTGTATTTGGACCGGTAAAACCAAAAGGTGCTGTATATCGGAAACAACGTGGAAATGGATTGGAAGGTGGAGCGATGACAATTGTTCCGGCGCTACCGGTAAATGAAGTGATACTATGGCTTGTTCCGGCACTGGTTACATTGATGCAGTGATCCACACTTGCACCCTGGCAAAGCGAAGGCGAAAGGGTATAGCTCGTCGTTGGAGCACCTGATACGGGATCGAAGAATGTAAGCTGAGACCAGGAATGAGTGGTCAATAATGCAAACAATAGAATAATAGAAAGAGAGCGTAGTGAGTTGATCATGTGCAATCCGTTTAGCAGCAAGTTTTTTCAATAAGAACAAACCGGAAACAAAGTTTAGCTTCTGTTTCCAGAGGATACAAAAATCCTGAGTTCACATCCTTATTATTGACACCGATTGGGAAGATTTCAACACTGAACAGTGGAGGATAGGCATCAATTCCTTCTAAAAGCCTTGTGAATAAAGCCCTTGTGTCACTTCTTTCAGATTGGATTACAGATATAAATATTATTTTCGGATTAAAGACAGATTAAAAATGGTGTATGGAATTGGGTATTGGTTGTAGAAACAAATCAGCAGGGTTAGTTGAAACAGCGAAGCAATTCACAACAAAAAAAAGCCGTTTCAATTCGAAACGGCTCTTTTCCAAAAACACTAATTATTTCAATTCTGATGAAGATGAACAGTATGAACATTTCCATTTGGACGAATGATAGTTGCAAGATCATCGCATGTTCCGTCTCCAAAATTCATGGTTCCGGTTCCATGAGGTCCGGTAATTTCAACGACCCCTGAAATAATGTAGCCACAACTGTGATCAATAATCAGTGGCGATGTAATCGTTCTAGTTCTGCTGATTCCATTCGGCCTCGTGCAGGTTCCGCTTCCGGTTACCGAGAATACGTTATCACCACATTCTTCTGTTTCAAACCCACTTATCCAGGTGATCTGTTCATTCGCATTTCTGAGTATGGTATTTCCATTTCTTGTGAGGGTCGTATTTACAACACGCTCGAACACGAGTTGTCCTGAAGAGTTTGTGCCGGTATTTGTAGTAACCCTGCTGCCAGCAATTTGAGTATTGTTGATGTGGAAATTATCAAATGTGACAGTGCGGATCGCACCAGCATTCATCATGTCATCAGATAAATTGATAATGATAATTCCACTCTTGGAAATGTTATTCGGGCCTGTACATCCAGTTCCATAGTCGATGGTGATAGTCTTCGGAAATGTATCTGCGCTTTCCGTTACAATAGCGCATGAAGAAAGTAGTTCCGGCCAATTGCATCCTGCTTGCACACCAAGCGGTCCGCGCATTGCTGCTGCATCTTCATCCACGCTCAAGCTCTTTTCGACAAAGGATGAAACGGTTTCATTATCGATGCTTTCATTGTCTAGATCGAGACCGCTGCAAAACAGAAAACTTTTGATTTCATAAATCTGTGTCCGCTTTTTTCGGTAATTCGTCATAGTGTTGGCGTTGTCTTTATAAATAATCGTTTTGTTTTCATTCCTAAAT
>JANOVT010000301.1:0-20934 GCA_031417525.1 Flavobacteriales bacterium
CCAACGAGGCGCGCGAGGATGGGCACGGCGCCATCGAGGCCTGCGAGGAGCGGAAGCGTGAACAGCGCGATATGAAACGACGAACTTCGATACCAAAACCGGCAAAGTGATTTTATTGGAGGATTGCATTCTGCCTGGCACATTGCCGAAGGTCTTCACACTGGCGGAAGCAAAACGAACTGCCGAGAATACAGTGGAGGATGGAACGGATAATCCGAATGATTTTCCTGTTGCTATAGAAGAGCCTTTTGTTCTGGCAGAAGATTTTGCATTCACCGCCGCCGGCCTGACATTCTATTGCGATCAATATGAAATCGGTCCGGGATCTGATGGACTTGTGACGATCACTATTCCTTATGCTGAGTTGAACGGGATTATGAATCCGGAGAGTGTGATGGGGAAGTGGGTGGCGGGGAAGTAGGAAGCTTTAGTGCTGCTTCGACGCAGAGTGTCCGAGGGGCAAAGTTTCGCGGAGATATTTTATCAGTGGAGGAAATGTGAAGTCTCGAATTGAAAGCGCAGTCGAATACACGCGTGACTAAATGCTATGGTTTTTGTCGACCTTGACAACACTAACGATGACAACATTAATGTGTTGTCATCGTTAGTGTTGTCAGAATTCTGTTTATTTGCAGAACATTTGATTAATAACGTCATGCATCATCTTCAGCAATTCTGTAACAACATCAACTGTTCTTTCAGAGAATTGTCGCTCTTTTTAGGAACACATCATGCTCACCTATCACGAGTTATCAATGGCACCCGCACCCTCCATCCCGACGTGGCCAAACTCGTCCTTCACCTCAACAAATCCTGCAAACAACGGGAGGAGCGAAGAAAGCCGATCAACACTGTTACTGCCAGAGAAAAACAAGTAACGAAATTTGCTGATCAGCGTATTCGCTTTTGTAAGAAGAATCTCAGAATAAAATCAAACGAATTAGAGAAGATGAAGTCTTCTTTGGATCGTAACCGGTCTGCTCTCGCTAACCTGGAACATCTATTGAAAAATTCATACAATTTATCCCTTGACCAGGTGGAGTGGCTTCATAAACACAGAACGATTGTTCAGGAAAATTTCAAGAAATTCACTGAAGTGGATATCTATGAATTAGAAATGAAAGTTGCTGTACTTCAGTTCGAAATGGAGTGGCATCTCAAGAGGTAATTTGATCGGCAAAATTCCATATTGTCGCAGAATTGGTAAGTGGCATTATTAACTCAAACGGAATTTTAAGCATTGCCCTAATCCACTCATTGTGGATTTATTTTCCTCCAGGGCGATGCCACCGATTTATGCAAATGGCCTTTGATAACAATTTCATTTCTCCTGTAGAGACGCGATTCATCGCGTCTCATGCTGTTGTTTATGTTCATTGAATGAAGTTCTCTGAAATTGGAACCGCGATGAAAGAAGCCTGTGACAAAGGAGTATCGTTCATGATGTTCGAAATATTATTCATCCCGATAGGATCAACAACATTCCATCTTCTGGAAAAATTACATCGAGAAAAATTGTCTATCCGGTGAGATATAGATCCAATTTCGAATCTCAACCTATTGATTTTGCATTTTGTCACCTATTTCTATCGCTCCATTATCCATCTTTTTTGATTTGAATCGGTGAAAATTTCATTTTTCTAAAAATATTTATTTCCTGAAAAATTGGTCGCTAGCCCTTTACAGACGTGGTATTCAAGGAATATGAAGGTTTTTTCTTGAAAATCGAAAAGTGCGTGGGTTTTTTTAAGAAGTCGCTCGAGTAAAAGTGGTTGATAATCAAATTCATAACCACCGGAGGACACGTTGTTTTGCTTTTTGCACACCCAAAATCTACGTACGTTTTCGCAAAAAGTCACCTTGGAATTTTTTTGGATCGAAACAAACATTTGTCTCGCAAATCAATCGGGAAGTTGAAGGATGAGAATGAAGATTGATTTGAATAAATGAAACAAGATCCTTGACGTATTTAATCTTCAAATTTTCACAGTGATTTTCACTGTAATGAATTTTTAAATCTCTATCCTTCGAAACCGGAGATGATCATGAAAGTTTGCATCGCTACAAAGGATGCACTGTATCAGTGAACCTCTCTCCGGGAGTAGTTAAAAATTGAATTAAGAATTTGGAAGGATTGTCGATGTCATTGTTCGCGAACAAAATAATATACGGTATGTACAACCATTCATTGACGCAACACAAAATCAGAAGCAAGAATTCCAAAACGGGAAGTGAAAACTTCTAAATCTAATATCTAATACAATGAATTTATCAGAAATCACTTCTATGGAGGAATTGGATTCCTTTTTAGAAGCAGCCCAGAAAGAGCTGGACATCTTTCAACACAACAAGAGCAATGCCCTATTTGACCTCGAAAAAAGAGAGGACAAAGTGGACCAATACTCTGAATTGTTAACCAAAGCTGCAAGCCGTATTGAACTGGCGACAACCATTTTGAATGGTAAAACACCCGGTACCTATGAATACTTGCAAGCGGCAAATGAATTGAGTAAAGCCAATTCGGCATTATTCGATTTGCAAGATCAAATGCGCAAAAACGGCGAATTGCGGGTACAGGAACTGTATTTCGAGGATTTGTGCGAAACGGCGCGTATTGGTGCTGCGAACGGTTACATCGCCACAGTCAATGCCCGAAAAGCTGAACTCGCATCCGCGAATCCTGCTGCGGCATAATGCCTCCTGTGAATCTGAAAACCCCCGCCGGCCTTATCCGCCGGCGGGGCGTTTTCCTGAGTGAAACTTCAATCACATTTTTAAATTAAAGTAAATTCAAATCGAGCGATTCTGGACAGAATGCCAACGGAAGCTAGTTCATTTGTTTACAATACAGTTTTTTTTCCTGCTCAACTACAAAACGATGGACATTTCTTCTTCCGACATATATTTGATTTAATCCAAATGACCACTGACGCATTCCTGCCTTATTAAAATGGGCATCATTGCCGATAATAATATGAAATTAAACCACGACAAATTATGAGCTACTCAAAATACAAATCTTATCAGACTGCGACAGGTTTAAAAATCGAATATGAACATTATGGCAATTTTCGTGAGGACATCAGGGATCGTAAACAGGCTGATGAATTACAGAGTTTAGTTTATAACGATTTATTGCGTACTCCAGTATCGCAGCGTATGGCAGAATATAAATTATACATGGTAGATAGTGTCCCGATTGCTTTCACTCTTTTGCCATATGAAAATAAGGAAGACGCCTTGCTGCTATTGCGGCATATGGAAAAGCTGGATTCCACGAGAAATTCTGAACTGATCACATTTGCATTAGAGTATTGCCATAACGGAGTGGAACCGGGCTTGTGGTCGGATGAATTGCCAGATTTGATTTTGAAAGGACGCTTTGAAAGTGTAGGGAGTATTCAAGCGTTTGAATGGCAGTTTTTTCTCTATTGTATATTCAGAAAATACCTTTTGCATGATCGGCCACTGGAGGCTATTGCAGCTAAAAGAAGTCTGGAGGCTGTAATCTCGTATTATCCATTATTGAATTTCTATAAAAAAGCGCACTACGTTGACTTGATACGCTTCATGACTTCGAAACCAGAATGGAAGTTAGATACTCATTCCCAATACATTTTTTTTGTCAGGGACCTTATTCCTTTTATGCGTCAGGAGCCACTTTATCTCAATCACCCCGAAGTGTATGAACTCTATCGTTTCGGTTATGATATTCCTGATTCAATACTCAATAGCATAAAGAGCTTGCCTGAAGTCAGCCTGATTGAAGATCTGAGAACAGTATTAAACGATGGAATAGTCAATCTAAAGGATTATAAAGACATGGCCCTGTTAATAAGGTCAAAGGAATATGCAGTTTTTGTTTACAACGCTGTAAGAATCCTGATTGAGAAGGAAGCTAAATCAGCATACGAGGCGCTTATTCCATTTCTCATTAGACAGGAGTTATTCCAATTTTATTTCTTTGGTGTTTCTAAGTATGTTTTGAATGAAGCATTCATGAAACTTCAATCACCTCCGTGGCTAGAAATGTTACCTTCCGCAATGGAATATTTATTCGATAAAACGAATATAGTCTGGCCTCCGAAAAAAAAGAAACCAGCCAAATTAGATGAGTTGAGAATTCAGAAGAAATTTGAGTGCTTTATAGAGCAGGGCATTAAGAGTGATAGTGGAATTGATGTTAGCTATCTAATTCTTGCCGATACAAAGAAGGAGAACAGAATAACCCCTATTGATAATCATGCTTCTCCCTATCTATTCTTATCTGATTCAGGATTGGACTGTGCAAATGAATTTATTTATAATATGAAACTCCTATATCTTATTCCTGGGAACAAGGAAGAGGTAGTGGCATGGTGTCTGAAACTGATTGATATGGTGAGCATGACCGCGGCAAGAGGAAAGAAATGGAATCGTTTCCGGGTAGGCCATTACATGAGTATTATTAAATCAATTCAAAATAAAAAGATTCAAACTTCTTTGGCGGCTTTCTTGAAAAAGGCAGAGGGAATGAAACGGCAAGAAAAATTCGAAATACAAAAGGTAATCAGTAATAAGCTGTTACTTGAAAATCATGAATATTCCAGCAAGAACCTGGATCATTTTATAGAAATAGATTTTCGCTCGCTTGCTCGAGATAATGAATACTACGTCGATATGAATCCAAAAATGGATTTGGATTTCGATGATTTGTCACCGAGCTGGGATATGATCTTTGGCATGGCAGCTTCCCTTCCGGGCTTCCGTGAATTGACGAAGAAGGAAGGAATTGAAAGCTTCGAGGATCTGGATAAATTGATTGAGGAAGATGATGAAGAAGATCCTGATAAGCCTGAATGAATCTAGTTGGACCTGGAATATTCAATGAGCTTCGATTATCAGGGGATTACTAAAAGAGCAAGTTTGAAAATGATTCGATTTCCAAAGAAATTTAAGAAGCTGAAAAAAAACTCGAGCAAAAAAACCGAGAATCACCCCTCCAAAATTAAAACTTCAAGAATCTTCAAATGGAATTAGGTTGTTGGAATTGCCTTTTTAAATGAGATAAATGATTTCTAGTCAAAAGTGTAATTTCTTTAGCACATGATATATCTTCCATAAATCTTATTATGTTTGTATACATTCCAACCTATGGACAGCCTTGTAGAACTTGCCCACGCTTTAAATCCCGATGAACACAAGGTGTTTCGTGCCAGCATGAAATATGGAAAGATCAAAACCAAGGAAGCGGTCCTGTACGACGCTATGCGCCTGCGTGAAGACTGGGCAAAGGGTGAATTGATGTCAGTGGTTTATAAGGATGCCACAAATATTAGTGCGTATCATCGTGTCCGTGATCGCCTGCGTTTGAAACTGGTTGAATTTTTGGCTGTTCGCCGCATTCAAAAAAAAATGCTCAATGGTAGTTTATCTCGTCAAAAATTGGTGGCCGCCGGGGAATTGTTGGACCGGCACTACTGGACTGCCGCTGACAAACTATTGAAGGATGCACTGATTGAAGCGAATGAGGACCATAATTGTCAATTGGTGCGTGACATTTTGGTATTACAGCTCGATTTTGTACATCGTTTAGATCTGCAGATCGACGACATCAAAAAGCAATTGGAAGACAATGCAAAGGAACTGGCAGACATGGATGCTGTGCGAGTGATCGCAGCAGAAACAAAACTTGACGGACTTGAAAAGAAAACGTTGGGTATAATTTCAGACCCGGAGCAGGTGGTCAATCTGGTGATGGACAAATTCAAAATGAAGAGAAGTTTGCAGAAGAATGCATACTTCATGTTGCGCTTGCTCGAAGCGATTCGCGTCGCATCCCTTTCTGCAAAACAATACATCGCCTATCTGCCTTACCTCGAAAGAAAATATCATTCACTGAAGGAAGACAAAGCTTTTGTGGGTGAACATGCGTGGTGCGAGATCTATTATATCTATATGATCGCTCATGCCCGATACCGCAAATTGCATTTTATCCAGGCGTTGGAATTGTTGGATCAATTATCTGACATGCTTATTTCACAAGGCTTGGAACGACATCCTTTGATGCCTCGCATTGTGGCTATGAGATCATCTATTCTCTGTTTTACCGGCAAGAATGATGAGGCGATTTTGATGTTAGAAGCGGCGCTAAAAAGCAAGGTATTGCGAATTCATCCATCGGATCTGCATGATATGCAACTGAATCGGATCGTTTATTATTTCAATCAAAAGAGTTTTCGCGTAGCAGCAGAAAAAATGGCCGTGTTTGGTGCAGGGACCAAAGAAATGCAAACCACAAAAGGAGCTGAGTTTTGTCTGAAGAGCGACATGATCAGTATTATCATACAATACGAACGCCAAAACATGGAGCTTGTGTATGCTCGTATTGAAGTTGTTCAAAAGGAATATGTCAATCTGTTAGACAAGGATTTTTATCGCTTCGCGGAAATATTTTTGAAGATGGTCCTCAAAATGTTGAATGAACCGGAGGAGATCAAGACAGAAGCATTCAACAACGAGGTGAATGAACTCAGCAATAACTGGCCTGCTGAAAAACTCGACTTACAGGCGATCTGTTTTTTATGCTGGATGAAAAGCAAAGCCAAAGGCACTGATTATTATGAAAGCCTCGTGGAGTTTATCAGAAGGAGAATGGCGCAGCAGGAGGGTTTGGAAATTGGAAGCACACTTTGAACAATTTTGAGAATATAAAAGAGTGAAAGCAATTATTTTTTTTATTGGACATACAAATCTTTACGCAACATGGAATCAAAAAAGACAAACCAGGATAAACCATCCCGACCATCATTTACAGACAACGACGACATGTCACCAAGTTGGGATTCAATTTTCAACATGGCTTTGAACTCGCCACGAATGGGTGCAGTCATGCGCGCGAAAGGGATCAACAATATCGAGGAATTGTATGATCATCTCGATAGCAAGAAACAAAAACCCAATGAACAATGTAAATGTGGAAGCGGCCGGAAGTATAAGAAGTGCTGCGGGCAGCGGTGATACTAGCAAATCCGGAAGCGCCCAAATCGCTCGATTCACTCAACGCGAAACTCCTGACTGGGATCGGGAGTTTCGCGTAGAATGTTGATGCTTATATCCGAAATTTATTTTTGTTTGGAGCGTGCAGCAGACAGGTATTCTGAAATATCCACATCAAAAGCCAGGCATATAAATCCGTCTTTTAATTTGTCGGGATTGACATCTGGTGTTGTGTAATTCACGCTGAAGTCAAGGCCATTGAAAAATGTTAAGCCAAGTCCGACACCTGCCAAGGGTTTTGTGAATTTGTCTTCTGAATTCAAGGCTTTAATTTGGTATAGAAGACCAGAACCATAGACCTGCAAATGTAAATTATTAACCAAGGGTTCTGCGCCGATTTTAGTTGCCCTGCGTTGATTCTTGATAGCATCAGTGCCAAAGTTGTAATCTCCGAAGGCACGTTTGCGATTCCAGTCGAACAAGTTGACACGTACCCCGATTTTTTCGCTTATGAATGAATTCTGATTGAAGGATACAGTATCCGAACCCGCTACAAAGGTGTAGGCATCTTTGTTCATTTTGCCCATGTAGTTGATACCCACATTCAGCATTGCGTTAAAGCGGTTGCGTTGTTTGTCACCAAATTTTGTGTAGAGATCCAGGGCAAGCGTTTCCACGTCTATCGTGACAGAATTCTCAGCTCCATTGATGATTGAGTATCTGTCAATGGCCGTTGTGATAGCTTCAACTACTGCCTTGGCTTGCTGATCGCCATATACATCTACAATTTGTGTTACCACTTTAAGTATCCGGTCATAAGTATGTGCATCATCGAGATTTCGGATCAATTGAAAAATCGGCAAGTAGTTTTCAAGATTGGATGAGTGTCGGGAGAATGATGTGTCTCTTGCCAATGAATCCAATTCTACTTTTTCAATTTCGCCGCACAATTGGAACAGATCTGAAACTAAAATTCCATGACTGTTTTCTATGGAGCTATTGAGCACGATTGCGGGTAAAATATCGTGTTCAATCGAGTACCTGATTTTTGAAAGTGTTGAAATATTTGTGCCCTTATTGACCTTACTGATCATGAGCAGATCTTCTACAACGCTTCCGAGTAATTCATTTTCACAATTGCCTGCTGAAATACAACCTTTCATCTGGTAAGTTTGCTCCCGAATCTTCGAAATCAGTGGTTCATTGTCGAATATCACCTGTGACTTAAATAAGATAGTATCGTTATTTAAAATGATTGAATCGTTTTTCAGGATCGCCGATTTCAACATGTTAATATTTCCTTCGGTCAAACTATTGTAGTGAACAAAGAAAGAGGTGATAAGTTCGTCCAATTTTTCCCGAATCCCCTGTAGTGCCTTATAGTCGTCTGGATTTACAAATTGGGAAACAAGATATTTGTTAAGCGCGTTGTACTTTTCAATACTATAGTTTTGACTCTGGAATAATCCTGTTGTTCTTACTTCCTGATTGTTCTTGCAAATGTCAAAAACGAGATCTACTAAGGCAAAAATGAATTCGGGTTTGAATGTCTTTTGAGAGCGGAAACCAGTTAGGTTGTAGCCATAGACATTGGATGATTTGAACTCATCTATCAAAGTAAAGCTGTTATAATTGCTTTTTGTGCTGGCTGTATCCAATGACACTTTTGGATTTATGTACTCTTTAGTCTTAAGGAATTCAAGAAATGTTTGTTCCTCTAAAGATAATTTCGCTACCTTTTCTTGTTGGATGATATCGGCCAGGTATGCTTCCACAATGCCGTGAACAAGTGCCAGCTCGGTCGAATTTCGAAGTAGCTCCTTACTGATAACCTTGGTTTCTGAATTGTTCATGAGAACATGGAGGTTTTTTTCGGCGTAGTGATAGAAAGCAAAACTTCCATCTGTTAGTTTGTCGAGCATCAAGCGATTGGCAAGTTCGGATTTGACTTCTTCCCGTTTGGTACTGATAATCTGGATGATGACATCCGCATCAAGTTCGCCTTTATTATAGAGTACTTTGCCTGCTCCGGCCACTATGCTAGGACCTTGTGCATAAGTATGAGTAATGAAGGTAGTAAGGAGGAATAACGAAATAAAGAGCTTTTTCATTTGATTTGGTTTTAAAAATGGATTCAATGTTTTAGGATGAATGAACTTATCGGAATCGAAAGTCTGATAAGGAATAACTCCTAAAAAGTGAGAGGAAGAACCAGGCTGGAATTAATGCAAAAGCGGTATGACTCAGACAGAATTCGGTAGGTGTGTGAATGCCGGAAATTGAACAATATTCGGCACCAGTATTTGCCTAATTGGCAGATCGCTTATCGTAAGTAAGTCGATTGCAATGGAACTAAGGCGATGAATCTGTAAATTGAAAATTGAATTGCCTTGTGAATGGAAAAAAGGTAGAAATACATTATGACAGCATCATAAATTGGAAACAGTTTTTTCCTGGGATGCTTTTAAGAATCCAATTGCATAAAACACCATCGTAATGATGTTTAGCACAGAAGTTAAAAACCAGACATCCTTGATAATGGAGTCGTCGATGAAGGCATGGATAAAGAAGACACAGAAATTGTAGAAGAATATTCCAATACAAAGCCAGAGTTTAGATAGTGAAATGGCTTTTGAGATGTTGGTCATTTCAAGTAAAATGGCAGCAGACCATACGGCAAGGATAATCTCATATCCAGTATCGAAGATGGCGCTCATTGTACTCTGCTCGAACCACGCATTTTTGAGAACAAAATAACAGAAATACCAGATCGGCGGCATTATCAATGCTAGCGCCTGAAGTGCTGCACGAAATTGTTCTTTGGTGGTTAGATAACTGAGGAAGAGAAATAAAAAAACGGCGTCTAACAGGGAATAGAAATTATGGACGAAAACGGCAATGGTTAGTCCCTTTTCCGTTTTGTTTTCTGAAAGCACATATTCCATGACAATTCTATCTGTGAGAAAACCATAGAGAAGGAAGAACCAGAACGCAAAAAGTAGTTTGGATCTACGAAACGCAAAGATCCCGACCAAGATCGGGAGCAATGCGAAATATGTAGATAGGGTTTGGATAAGGTTAAATCTAATTTCTATTGAGCTATCATATTATGTCTGATTGGTGGCCAAGATTTTTCGAGGCATTTATCTCCGTCATTCAACATCGGTTGGCCGTCTGGACCAACAGCTATCAAGATGATTCGCACCTTGTCTGAGCCTAGAGTGTTGTCAAGGCCTAGCATTGCGTAAAATCCAATCGCTTTTGCATTTTGCTTTTGTTCCAGGAAGGATCGCAAGTCGTTGGCCTTACTGAAAGCAAAGCCGGCATTGACATAATTTTGAGCAGGATCAAATTGAGATTTATATCTCTCATTTGCTTCTTTTACCTGAAATCCTTTTAATTGCACAGGTCTTTCAAATGACGTATCATATTCCAGTGTCCGCAATGCGGCAATCATTGTCGTGGCGTTGGAATAATCTTTTGGAGCGAATTCACTCACTCGCACATTGGATTGTTCCAGAAATTCTTCATCGTCAATAGGAATGTCCATGGATAAGTCAGGACACGCGGTGGCTGCCTTCATTGTTAGAAAGATGTCCCGACCTTGTGTCCATTTTGTAACGCAAGGATAAATACACAAACCATAAACACCATCAATTACTTTTTCAATTGGAGATTCGAGATTATAAGGAATGAAATTTCCAGCACCATAACGATCACCAAATCTTTCACAATTTGTATCTTGCCAAAACTTGACGATGTAGCCTGCTGCCTGAATTGGTGTTATTACCTGATCTTGTGCAATTTCTCCGCAAGGATCTGTTTTAACTTGTTCTGTAGCCATGATTTTTTTGAATTTAGTAAATTTTGATTATAATTTAATTAGATTTTTGTTGTTGAGTAAAGGATGGCTTTACTTGTGACCAGGATATTGAATGAACTTGCCATTTGTGCCGTTTTGTATTAATTGTTTGTTCCAAGTTATTATGACATTTAGTGATTTCAAGTTAACGGATCCTCCTCAAATATCTCTTTTCCATACGCTTCCTTCACAGCCTGCATCAAAGGCATGCGTTGATAGCGCTCTGGAAAATGTTCCCGGATTTTTTCACTGATCACCGGATAATAATCGAAGTTGATGCCTGGAAATATGTGGTGTTCGACATGGTAGGAGTGACGGTCGATGATTTTGTCGAGGACGTCAGGAATGAGAACCGAGGTTGGCGTCAGCAGTGGGTCGGCGCTGGCAATATAATTGGGATTGCGCAGGTGCTGCGTAATGATGAAGAGGATCAGTCCTGAACTGTAAATAAACCAGGAAATAGCGGCTACGACGAAGTACATTTTCCAGCCGAGGATAAATACCTGGATTCCCTGCATCAACAACACAAATAAAAATTCAAAGGCGATCTTCCGTTGTTCTTTGCTTGTGTATGCGGGGCGATAAGTCACAATCGCAGGCTTCGAGCCGGACGCAAAAAAGACTGACACCAGATGTTTGCTTGTGTAAAAAATCATAGCGAAGCCGACGGTGATGGAGAATCGAATGGTTTTGTTGGGGTAAATAAACAAATTATAAATCTTATTCCAAAAGTTTTTTTCTGATTTAAATGTGCGGCGATCCGGGTCGTCATAATTGTTCATGCTTTTGTGGTGACTTAGGTTGTGGATTTTCTCCCACAAGGTGGGTGGCATGCCGCTGAAAGACCAGAAGAATAATTCACATATATATCGATAGGGTTGGCCTTTTACAATGGTGCCGTGGGTGAGTTCATGGCAATAAAGAAAAAGACAGGCGTAGCATATTCCGATGAGAGTTGAAAGTAGGACGATGATGTATCTGCTTTCATATTTGTGAATGAGAATAAGACTGGTATAGATGAGAATGACATGTATACTCATCGGAATCAGTTTGTAATTCGCCGGCCTGAATGCTTCACGCGGAATGTATTTTTTCAGTCGTGAAGTATAATAGCCCATGCTTTCTGCTTTGAATGTTTCCATATCAGCGCTGAATTTGAAGAAAGAGATTTATTTCTGTGGGCTCATGTGCGATGTGTATATGATCTGCCACGAAACCTGCGTTCACAGCCAGGCCGATAAGCCGCGAAGGACTGCGGTGGTGTAAATACCATTCGCCAATCAGTTCCATATATCCGCTCGTAGGATTGACATCCGAAAAATTGCCGATGATGATATAGGGTTGATCGATGAAACGCGACAGTATTTTAGTAAATGTGGTGTCATCGAAGTAATCGAAGAGTCCGGCTGACCAAACCAGATGGTATTTTTCTGAAGGAATAAAACGAAAAATATTCTGTTGGATAAATGTGACGCGATGTGCAAATTCACCCAATAATTCCCGCGCATAGTCTATGGCATGTGCATCGAGTTCCACACAAGTGAACCGAAAGCGTTCATCTCCCGATTCCTGGAAAAACTCGAGCAGGTCGCGGCAGGGACCGCTCGCAAGATTCAACACATGAATTTCTTTGTCTGCACAGGATGCGGATATTTTTTGCAGTGTTTCTTTGAAGTAGGTTTTGCGATTTCGAACTGCCTGCGGTGCTGCCTGGTTATGAAAGAATTGATCCCACGTGCGGAATTCAGGATGATCACTGGTGTATTGCGTGTAAATCTTATCGATGATTTCGAAGTCGCCGGCGTAACCATGCTTTTTCACAAAGGCAAGTCCTTGCATCGTGAATTCCGATCCAATTGCTGGAAATTGCGTGCGTAGTGAAGAGATTTCATCCCGAATTTTTTCTTTTTCAGTCATCTCCTGAAGTTGGTTGATGAGTTGATCAAAGGGGCTAAAATGCTCGGGTGAGAGTGCTCCCTTCATGAGGTAATTTCTGAAATCCGCAAGCAAGGTTGCTGCATCATTTTGTTGAGTGGTGGATTCTGATTCCTGCGTCCTGTTCATGTTGTATTGTTGATTGATGGCACAAAGAAGGCTGGGTGAGGAGCATTCAAAAATCAACACACAGAATTAGCAGTGTTCAGGTTAGTATCCGGCGGAACTAAAACAGAATTTGGTGGACGAAAGATGTAGGACCTTTTGATTTCTACATGTGAATTATAAGCATTATACTAGAAGTGAGAAGTGAGAGGTGTGATGTCACTCACCTCTCAATTCTCACCTCTCACTTCTATTTCACAGTCTATTCAGTGCTTCGAGGAATTCTTCTTTTTTGCGACGCGAAACCTCCACTAATGAGCCATCCGTCATTTCGATATTGCCACCTTCACCGCGAATGTACTTTCTGATGTGCGCAAGATTGATCATGTGTGATTGATGAACCCGGATAAAACCATAATCGGAAATCATCTCTTCGCATTCCTTCATGGTTCGAGATACCACAACTTGATTTTTGTTGGCCATAAAAAATGTGGTGTACGTGTTTTGAGATTCTATCCGAATAACCTCTCGAGTATCTACGAAAATGTATCCATTGTGTGTGGGCAGTGCAATTTTAACTTGTTCTTTATTCTGCAGGTTTTTTAATAGCAGAGCAAGATGGTCACTCGATTTCACTTCTTGTTTTTGAAGAAACCTGTTCACTGCGGCCTGCAAGTCTTCGATAGCATAAGGCTTGAGCAAAAAATCGACAGCTGCAACACGAAAGGCTTTTACTGCATAAGTCGCATGGGATGTTGTGAATATGACAGAAAAGCGAATTTCATGGAGTGATTCAAGGAATTCAAATCCCGACATTCCTGGCATTTCGACATCCAAAAAGACAAGCGCAGGTGAGTAACGGGCTATGGCAATCGTGGCATCTTTACCTGAGGAACATTCTTCGACAATATGAAGTTGTGGAAAGTACTTTTTAATTCGGTTACTTAATTCTTTGCGTGGACCGTCTTCATCATCAACGATGAGAACCTGGGTGGTTGCATTCATCAGTAATAGGGTATATAAGGTAACATTATTTCACTGAATGTTCCAGAGTGCACGCCGAAGTCATTCTTAATTGATTTGCTGAAAAATTTCGCCTCTCTTTTTTCTAGTTGACGAATCGCTTCCAGTTGTTCTTGAATGAGAGCACTTCCCATAGATTTTGTTTTGCCGGCAGGTGACTCTTTTGGGTCTGAAGAAAGTTTGCCATTGTCTGTGATGCTATAATAGACACTGTCATCAACGGTATTAACAGATATTTCAAGTTTTGAATCTTGTTGCTCTACGTCGAATCCATGCCAGACAGCATTCTCCACGATAGGCTGAAGGATGAGCATAGGCACAGCAGTCGTTTTTTGGTCAATATCCGGTGCAATCTTGATAGTGTAATCGAAGCGATGTCCGGTGCGAAGTTGTTCCAGATCGAGGTAAGCGCGGAGCATGTCGAAGTCTTCTTCCATGGTGATCCATTGTTTGGAAGAATTTTCAAGAATGCGTCGCGTGAGATAAGAGAATTTTAAGAGGTAGGTGCTGGCCTTTTCGGACTCACTCGATTGAATACAGTAATGAATAGAATTCAGACAATTAAAAATGAAGTGAGGATTGATCTGCGCCCGAATGGCTTTTAATTCCAATTCCAGTTGTTTTCTTCGAATCGAATTTTCTCTGGAGCGTCTATAAAAAATGAAAACGATAAATGAAAAAGCGATAAGGAAGGGAAACAATGCGAAAACAGTAATTCGCGTAACTAGGGCGTCGGTGTTTGAAAGTAAGGATTCAGTCACTGGAGCATGGAAGTGGAGACGAATATAGTGATGGTGGCGTATTCAGGTACTCTTGTGTAAAATTGAATGGTTTTGAGAATAAGTCACTTTCAATGTAAAGAACAAAAATATCAATGAAGATGATTTATTTTTCGATTATCCGGATTGTTTTTGTCGAAGTATAGGAGCTTGGTACTTTCTGTCTAAATTGCTATTTGAAATTGCACCATTCTTGAAATTCACAGAAAGCGAAATAGAAAATTATTACGACGCAACCCGCTCACACTATTCCTATTTCTGGAAATTGAATGAGCATCATTCTCTGCATTATGGTTATTGGGATGCATCGATAAAGAATTTTTCGGATGCGCTTGTTCGGATCAATGAAGTGATGGCTGAACGCGCCGGCATCTGCGATGGCGTGAGAATATTGGATGCCGGTTGTGGTGAGGGTGGAAGTGTGGCATGGCTTGCTGCACATTTCAAAGTGGATGCGACAGGCATTACACTTAGCAGAAAACAAATGCTTACAGGAAATGATCTTTTAAGGCGAAATAATTTGAATGGGCAGATTGAAGTCCAGAATTTTACACAAACAAATTTTCCTGATCAGCATTTTGATGTGGTATGGTCGATTGAAAGTGTTTGTCATGCAGAAAATAAACGGGAGTACCTTAAAGAAATGTTTCGCATCCTTAAACCAGGTGGTAAAATTATTCTTGCGGATTTTTTTGTGCGCAATGAACTGAATGTTTCGGAACAGAAAAGTATGGACAATTGGTCGCACGCATGGGCAGTGCCGGCCTTTGAAAGTATGGAGCGTTTTTCTGACTTTGCGAAGGAGGTTGGATTTAACAATATTGAAGTGCAGGATATTACATCGCATATTGAAAAATCAGTGAAACGATTGTACCGGATGTTTTATCTGGGACTTCCGGGATCACTCATTTATAATTTTCTTTTCCCTAAAACAAATGCTGCCGCAAAAAGGAATGTGTATTCTGCGTATTGGCAGTTTAAGACTTTTCGGAAGCGGCTGTGGAAATATCAGTTGGTTTGTATTCGGAAAGATTGATTCACTTCGTTCATCATTCACTTCGTTCATCATTCACTTCGTTCATGATTCGCTTCGCTCATTATTCGACGCAGAGGACGCCAAGGTGCAAAGGACGCAAAGAATAAAAAAAACAATCGAATCGTTGCTCTTTTGAGTCAAAAGAAGCGTTTAACGAATGATCACATCATTTGCCCGAAGAAGCAAACAATTTATTGCAAGAGTCGCCAAGTGGTAAAAATTCACATAGTTTAAAATACTTTGCGTCCTTTGCCCCTTGGCGTCCTCTGCGTCGAATAATGAGCGAAGCGAATCAAAATCGAATAATGAGCGAAGCGAATAAGCAGCTTGTCGTCAATCATTACACCCTTTTTCAACCAGAATTATTCAACTACCAATTTTAGTGTCTTGTAGATCTTTTGGTCTGCGATTACTTGAACTTGATACACGCCTGCCTTCATGCTATTCCTTTCAAGGAGCATACTATTTCCTTTCAAAAGAATTTCATGAATAATTTTCCCACTCAAATCTGAAATAATCAGCAAGCTCCCCGTCACATCGTGATTGAAAAAAAATCTGGAGTGCGATTGCATCGGATTTGGAGCAATGATAAAATCATTCAAATTTTCAATCTCATGCTGTCCGATAATTACATCACCCAGCTTCGCGATGAACATGTCGTCACCGCCGCCATTGGTAATAGTGATCCCATCAAATGACATTGTGCCGCTGTTGAATGATCCACCCACGTAACAATTGTTTGCCATGTCTGTGGCGATGCTTAATCCATCAGCTATGTGTTGCCCATTTGCCGAAGTTGCCCAGCTTACATCGCCATCGCTGGTATATTTCACTACATAAAGTGCATCACTTCCAGGATTGAAATTAGGAAGTGTTGTTGTTCCAAAGGTGATGCTAAAGCCCGTGAAAAATCCTGTGACATAACAATTGCCTTGCAGATCTAATGCAATGTCATTCGTTTTGTCGTAATCAAGTTCACCGTCGGACCTTGCCCAGATCAGATTGCCATCGGTATCATATTTTAAAATAAATATATCTGACACACCGACATTGGTGAGGGTGGTTGTTTCAATAATGATCGACGGACTCGAATAATATCCGGCAACATAACTATTCCCTGTTTCGTCCACAGCGATGCCACGACCTAAGTCGTTGTTGCTGCCACCAACGGCATGCGCCCATGCTACATTACCATCAGAGTCAATCTTCACGACGAACGCATCCGCGAATTCTTCGGGATTGGTATTATTTAGGGTGATATCGCCAATTTCTAAGGAATGACTCCAGAAATGTCCGGTGACATAACAACTGCCTGTGGCATCTACGTCAATTCCAAATAAGTAATCATCGAATTCACCTGCTGTACTTTGTGCCCACAAGGCATCTCCATTTTCATCAAGCTTTGCAACAAAAGCTTCCCAAAATCCTTCTGAAGAATTAATCAAACTTTGGCTTACAAAACTCATTTCGTTGCTGAAAAAAGTACCGGCGATGTGTACTTCATCATTAGAGTTCACAGCGATACTATACACGTAGTCATCTAGAATTCCACCGTACGATTTTGCCCACAACACTGTTCCTACGTTATCATATTTGACGATAAAAACATCACTGCCACCAGTGTTGGTTAAAGTGAAATCATCAAATGCAATGGTGGCGCTTATAAAGATTCCAGTGATATAGCAATTGCCTTCTGCATCTGTCGTTACTCCGTAGGCGTATTCGTCGGATGAACCTGTTCCTGATTTGGCCCAGAGAGCATTTCCGGTTTGATCGTATTTCACCAGAAAAACTTCGCTCGTTTCATTACCGGATAGTGTGTAGGGTCCTAATTGAATTTCAGGACTGGAAAATGCGCCGGCAACAAAACAGTTGCCTCCGGCATCTGTCGTTACCCGGTAGCCGTATTCGAGACCATAGCTTCCGGTGGATTGAGCCCAACTCCAGTCAGGTGCTTGCGCGTTCGAATTCCATGAAGTTGTAATACTGAGTGCAAGGAGGAGTAGGGAATTTTTCATGATACACAAACTTAATGATTCGAGCGATCGGACTGACACAAAGGAAGCCGCAATGATCCGTGGCTGCATGAATATCTTCTTTGCGCATCTTTGCTCCTAAGGCGGACTCTGCGTCGAATGATAAGATTGCTGCTCACTCCAATGAATAAGTATGTCCGCTTCGCTCAACATTCGACGCAAAGGACGCGAAGGGGCAAAGAACGCAAAGTATTTTTATGCATGGCTAATTTTGGATACTCTGTCATTTTTTATTTTGAGGGAATTGCGTATTTCTTCCGGTAAATGTTGCGTTGATTCTTTACGTTAAACCTATGAAACAAAACAGCAAAGAATGGATGAGTTTTTTATTCTCTGCGTCCTTTGCCCCTCCGCGTCCTCTGCGTCGAATCATGAGCGTAGCGAATTATCAACTTGCAACTACCCCAGTCCCTTCGACTTCATCCAGTTTTGCATGGCCAGGTCGAAATCACTTCGGGTTGACATCTGGAAAAACATAAAGTCTTCTTTATTGGTAAGATATTTTTCCGCTAGCAACATCACCTCTCCGAGACCAATCATATCGCCCAGGTGCGCCATGAATCCACTGACGGATATATAAAATTCAAGGAAGTCACCGACATAAATGGTCGTATTTCCACCATTGAAGTTTACGATATTCGGATCGGTTCCAATCATTTTTTGCACCTCATCGAATTTTTTGAAGTGTACATATGTCTTCAGCAAATTGAGTTTGAGGTGAAGATGATCCGGCAGATACTTCATGCTGTTTGTGAGACTTTCAATTGTTTTAGAATAGTCACTGGCTTGCAGAAAGAAACTCGAACGATACGTATGAAGCACAGCGCTTTCGGTATTATCTGCAATCACTTTGTCGATATAATCAACGCTTTCCTGAAGGCTCCATTTGAAGCGGTTTTCATTCATTACACCCATTACATCGCCTATGACTTCGTTAGCGCCCATGTATTGCAAGTACTCCGGTCCGGCTGGCAGAAGCATGATTTTTGGCAGAGCAAGTCTGTTAAGTGTTAGTATAGAACTCCCCATAGAATTGGTTTTGGTGGAGTAAAAATAGGAAAATCACGAATAGAGACCGGAAAAATTATGAATTTTCAATTTTCAATTATTTTAATGCAACTCTCAAAGCGTAAAGTAAATCCCGACCATTGACCATTGACCATTGACCATTGACCATTGACCATTGACCATTGTTGTTTACGCTCTCGCCATATACCACTTTACCACTTTTTCCATTTTTTTAAACTCGAAAATGGAGTTGATGGATTTCTGCAATCTTAGAAAGGCGGTTTCACTTTTTACTATGTAGTCATGTGCTTTGTGGTGCATGCAATCCACTGCCACTTCAATTTTGTCTTGAGATGAAAGCATAATCACCGGAATGAGGGGGTTAAACATTTTAATCGTATCCAACGTCTGAATACCATTCATGGCTTCTTTTTCAATACCATCCAGGTGATAATCGAGAATAATCACATCCGGATTGTTGACTAGATTTTTGGCACACAACTCTCCTGTGGCATAGGTTTCAATGATGAAGTCTCCTCGATCCATGAATTCAATTTCAAGAGATTTCAGGAAGACGGCATCGTCATCCACGAGGAAGAGTTTTATTGGTTTTTTATCATTCATAATCAAGAACTTTTTATTGTGGTGATTTTTTCTTCTAATTCATGGCAGGCTTGGGTACAAATCATTTCTAACTGAGTTACCAGTTCTTCGATGCTTTCGTTTTGATGAATCTTTTCATACGACTCAATTTTTCTGGCAATTTCTTCAGCCTGTGGATCAATGCCCATGATGGAGAAAGAGGGAATCATTTTATGGACAGAAGACTGCAATCGGGGCCAGTTTTTCTCCTTCAGACTTTGCAGCATGGCTTGCAACAGTGGAGGTGTCTGTTCCAAATAGAGAGCAATCATTTGCTTCATCAAATTCGGATTTGATTTAGTTCTATTGATTAACTTGTCGAAGTTGATGTGATAATCGGTTTTTCCGCTATCTCCATTCCTGATCTCTAAATCTTGTTGTAGAATGTTTTCTTCTTTGTTTTGAGAGCTCATTTGTTTTTTTTTTCGAATTGTTTCTTTCCTTCGTGCTGTTCTTAGATCATCTTCAATCCGCATTTTTTTGCTTGTCTTTGCAATACAATGTCAAGCGATTTTGTTGTCTATATGTTGTTGCTTATAAACTGTTATTCAACACAAGTGCAGGTGCTTTTTCACCGATCTCTTCAATGGGTGTGCGCCGTTTTTGTTTGAGTTGTTTGAAATGTGTGGGTGTGAGTCCTGTCGCTTTTTTGAATTGGCCGGATAGATGTGCAACACTACTATAGTTCAATTTCCAGGCAATCTCTGAAATGTTAAGCTCGTCGTAAATGATGAGTTCTTTGATTCGCTCAATTTTATGCATAATCATACATTGGGCGATGGTGATGCCCTGCACTTCAGAAAAAAGATTCGCCATATAACCATAGTCATGATGCAGTTGATCGCTGAGGTAATTCGAAAATGTCATCTTGATTGGCTCTTCCTTGTTATGTACCAGATCAATGATGACATTTTTGATCCGTTCTATCAGAATGGATTTTTTATCATCGATCAATTCCAAACCTATGCGATGAAGCGCAATCCGGATTTCTTCCAATTCACTTTCGGCCGGTGTTCCCATGATTTCAACTTCACCGAGGTCGATGACTACGCAATGCAGCCCGAGCTTTTGTAGTTCATCCTTCACAGCGGTTTTGCAACGGCTGCTGACCATGTATTTTATAAATATTTTCAAATGATTGTCGAATTAAGTGTAGAGCGCCCAAAGTTGATAAGACTAATTCACCAGAATTTATACAAGGTAGGGCATAAGTTACATAAAACACATGTTTGGTTCAAAATTCAAGTTTATTGGGGCTTACATTATATGCAACGAGCATTATTTGTCAAGTTTTGAAGGCCCTTGATGATATTCATCATGATTTGCGTAGATCCATCTTTCTGATGTGGTAGAGTGATTCCCGGTTGTGTCTAAAAAGAGGTCAGAAGGCTTGCCCCGATAATCACGACCATAATTCTGACTTCATTTCATAAAATGATTGTCCGTAATCCTACCTTTTTGCTTGTAAAATGAACTCTAATTACCTTCCATTCTTTTTCTTTTCGTAAGATTTTATTCGGTTTATTGAGT